>DASSLQ010000143.1:0-9235 GCA_035689325.1 Burkholderiales bacterium
GAAGCTCACGCCGGAGGAGGCGGTGGCGCTGCACGCGGCGAGCGACTTCCGCGTGCTCATGATCGGCTTCGCGCCGGGGCACGCGTACATGGGCGGATTGGATGCGAAGCTGGCGGTGCCGCGCCGCGCGGCACCGCGCGCGATCGTACCGGCCGGTTCGGTGGCGATCGCGAACGACCAGACGGTGGGGTATCCGTACGCCATCTCCGGCGGCTGGAACATCATCGGCAGGACGCCGCTCACGGTGTTCGACGCCGAGCGCGCGGAGCCGAGCCTCTTCGCCGCCGGCGATCGCGTGCGTTTCAAGCCGATCTCGCGTGCCGAGTTCCTGAAGCAGGCGAAATGACGATCCGCGTCCTGCGGCCGGGCCTCCTGATGACGGTGCAGGACCTCGGCCGCCGCGGCCACCAGCATGTCGGCCTGTGCCCGGGCGGCGCGATGGACCCGATTTCGCTCATGCTGGCGAACGCGCTGGTCGGCAACGATGCCGCTAGCGCGGCGCTCGAGATCACGGTGCTCGGCCCCGATCTGCATTTCGAGCGCGACACGCTGATCGGCCTGGTCGGCGCCGAGTTCGAGGCCAACATCCCGCTCAACCGGCCGGTGCTGGTCGAGCGCGGGTCGCATATCGCAATCAGTCGGGCGGCGCGCGGCGCGCGGGGCTATCTGGCGGTGGCGGGCGGTATCGCGGTGGCGGAAGTGCTGGGCAGCCGCAGCACTTATCTGCCCGGCGCCTTCGGCGGGCTGGAAGGGCGCGTGCTCAAGCGCGGCGATGTGCTGCCGCTTGCGGAGAACGCCGAGCAGCTCTCGCGCGAGCGCTATGAGCAGCTCAAGAACAAGCGCGGCGCGAGCGTGCGCTGGTCGGTGCCGCCCTTCACCGTGCCCGACCGCGAGCCGATCGTGCTGCATGCAATCGATGGCGAGCACTTCGCCGACTTCGACGCCAACATGCAGCGCGTCTTCTACGACACCGTCTGGCGCGTGGCGCCCGATTCCAACCGCATGGGCTACCGGCTGGCGGGGCCGGTGCTCGAGCGCGCAACGAAGGACGAGATCCTCTCCGGCCCGACCACGCTTGGCAGCGTGCAGGTGCCCGCGAACGGCGTGCCGATCGCGCTGATGGCCGATCACCAGACCACCGGCGGCTACCCGCGCATCGCCGAGATCGCCTCCGCGGACGTGCCGCGCCTTGCGCAGATCGCGCCGGGGGGCACCCTGCATTTCGCGCGCTGCGGGCTCGACATCGCGGCGGAGCTGCGCAAGGACGTGCGCAATCGCCTGCAGACCGTGCTGCGCGGCATCGCCTGGGAGTACGGCAAGTAAAATCAGTGCGTGAAGCGCATCGACCTCAACTGCGACATGGGCGAGAGCTACGGCGCGTGGCAAATGGGCGCCGACGCGGAGGTGATGCCGCATATCAGCTCGGCGAACATCGCCTGCGGCTTCCACGGCGGTGATCCCGCCACCATCCGCAAGACAGTGCGCCTGGCGCTCGATCACGGCGTCGCGATCGGCGCGCATCCTTCGCTGCCGGATCTGCAGGGCTTCGGCCGCCGCGTGATGAAGATCTCGCCGCAGGAGATGTACGATCTCGTCGTCTACCAGGCGGGAGCAGTGGAAGCCTTCGCTCGCGCCGCGGGCAGCCGCCTGCATCACATCAAGTGCCACGGCGCGCTCTACAACATGGCGGCGAACGACGCGGGACTGTCGGAAGCAATGGTGCGCGCGGCCAAAGACCTCGGCGCCATGCTGTATGTGCTCTCGCGCAGCAGGAACTACGAGATCGCCAAAGCCGCCGGCGTCCTGGTCTGCGGCGAAGTGTTCGCCGATCGCGGCTACTCGGACGACGGCACGCTCGCCCCGCGCGACAAGCCCGGCGGCATGATCACCGACGCCGACAAGTCCGTGGCGCAGGCGCTCGCGATGGTCGAGCAGGGCTACGTCACCAGCCTCTCCGGCAAGCGCGTGCCCGTCGCGGCCGATACGCTGTGCCTGCACGGCGACCAGCCGGGAGCGGTGCGTTTCGCGCAGGCGCTGCGCAAAGCGTTCGCGGAGCGAAACATCACCGTCGCCGCGCCTTGAGCCGGCTCGAGCTGCGCGTGCCGCCGCCGGCGGTGATGCTGGTGGTGGCGCTGCTGATGTGGCTCGCCGCGCGCGCGTTCCCGGCGCTCGACTTTCAAATGCCGGCGCGCCGGACGCTCGCCATCGCCATCGCGCTCATCGGCCTCGCGATAGCAGTGCTCGCCGTGATCCAATTCCGCCGCGCGGGCACCACGCCAAACCCGATGAAGCCGCACGAGAGCGCCAGCGTCGTCGTGACAGGCATGTACCGCTATTCCCGCAACCCGATGTATCTCGGCGATCTGCTGATCCTCGCCGGCGGGGCGATCTGGCTCGCCAACGGCGCGGCCTTTGCCGGCCTGCCGCTCTTCGTGCTCTACATCAATCGCTTGCAGATCGCGCCCGAGGAGCGCGCGCTCGAAGCGCGGCACGGCGCGGCGTACGCCGCGTACCGCGCGACGGTGCGGCGCTGGCTCTGACCTAGAATCCGGCCCATGTCCGCAAAGCTCTTCACGCCGGTCCAGATCGGCCCCGTCACGCTTCCCAACCGCGTCGTCGTCTCGCCCATGTGCCAATACCAGGCCGATGACGGCTGCATGAACGACTGGCATCTCATCCACCTCGGCCAGCTCGCCTACAGCGGCGTCGGCCTGCTGATGATCGAAGCGACGCACGTGACGCGCGAAGCGCGCATCACGCACGCCTGCGCCGGGCTCTACAGCGAGCACAACGAGGCGGCGATGAAGCGCGTGATCGACGTGGTGCGCCGCCTGCGCAAGGACCCGATCGGCGTGCAGCTTGCGCACGCCGGCCGCAAGGCCTCGTCGCAGGTGCCGTGGGAAGGCCGCGAGTGGCTGCGCCCCGATCAGTCGCCTTGGATCACCGTCGCGCCATCGCCGCTGCCCTACGGTCCCGGCTGGCACGTGCCGCATGAGCTCACCGTCTCCGAGATCCGCCAGCAGGTGGAGGCATTCGTATCCGCGGCGGTGCGTGCAAGGCGCATCGGCTTCGACGTCGCCGAGCTGCACGCCGCGCACGGCTATCTCATCCACCAGTTCCTGTCGCCGCTCTCAAACCAGCGCAAGGACGCCTACGGCACCAATCGGCTGAAGTTTCCGCTGGAAGTCGCGGCCGCGCTGCGCGAGACTTGGCCGAAAGATCGTGCGCTCGGGGCGCGCATCACTGCGCAGGACTGGGCGGAAGGCGGCCTCGGGCCGGAGGACGGCGTCAACTTCGCAAGAGAGCTCAAGCGCCTCGGCTTCGACTACGTCTGCGTCTCGAGCGGCGCGCTTGTCGCGGCGCAGAAGATGCCGCCGATTGCGCAGGGCTACCAGATGCCGCTCGCGGAAAAAGTGAAGCGCGCGGTCGACATCAAGGTGCGCGCCGTCGGCATGATCGCCGACGTAGATTACGCCGAAGAAGTGATCGCCACCGGCCAGGCCGACATGGTGGCGCTGGCGCGCGCCTTCCTCGACAACCCGCGCTGGGTCTGGCACGCGGCCGAGCGCTACGGCATCAAGCTCGACTATCCGCCGTCCTACGCGCGTTCGCGCTTCGACCAGTGGCCGGGCGCGAAGCTTGCGCGACCGGAAGTATGGCAGGACGAGTCCCAGCTTGGATGACGAGCTGCGCCAGACGACGCGCAGCGGCGAGCATGTCCTCATCCGCCGCGCGCGGCCGGAAGACGCGGTGCTGTACTCCGACTTTGTACACGACGTCAGCGCTGAAGATCTGCGACTCAGGTTCTTCGGGCGCACCGCCGAGCTGATCGCCGAGGAGCTGAAGAAGCTTGCGCACCTCGACTACCGGCACGAAATGGCATTCGTCGCTCTCGATGAGAGCACGGGCCGCATGCTCGGCCTCGTCCGCTTGAAGGACGAGCTGGACGAGGAAACGACCGAGTTCGCGATCATGGTTCGCTCCTCCCTCAAGGGACACGGGCTCGGCTGGCTGCTGATGAAGCGCATCATCGATTACGCCCGGGAAAAGGGTCTGCGGCGCGTGTATGGCGATGTGCTGGCCGACAACGCCAGCATGCTGCAAATGTGCGCCGAGCTCGGTTTTCATGCGCACGACATGTGGTCCGGAATGAAGCGCGTCGTGCTCGACCTTAAGTGAGGTGCTAACTATGTTCGGCCGGAAACTTCGCTGCTCCTTCTGCGGCAAAGACGAAACTCAAGTAGCAAAGCTCGTCGCTGGCCCAAGCGTCTTCATCTGCGACGTGTGCACGGCGGCGGCCGCCCGCATCATCAGCAGCAGTGACGACAACCCGCCGCAGCGGGCCCCGGAAGCGCCGAGACGGTGGTCATTCTTCCGTCGTGTGTTGGGCTTGCTGGGCAGCCCGTACCGGCGAGTGCTAGGGACATAAGCGGATGGCCAAGTTACGGGTGCAAAGCTTCGCTGTCTCCATCGACGGCTACGGTGCCGGGCCGAACCAGAGCCTGCAGAACCCGCTCGGCGTGCGCGGCCCCGAGCTGATGGAGTGGTTCTTTCCCACGCGCTTCTTTCGCAGGATGCACGCCGCGGCCGACGACGGCGAGACCGGCACCGACAACGCCATGGCGGAGCAGGGCTTCGCCAACCTCGGCGCCTGGATCCTCGGCCGCAACATGTTCGGCCCGGTGCGCGGGCCGTGGCCGGACGAGAGCTGGCGCGGCTGGTGGGGCGAGGAGCCGCCGTACCACGTGCCGGTGTTCGTGCTCACGCATCACGCGCGCGCGCCGCTCAGGATGAAGGGCGGCACCGAATTCCGCTTCGTCACCGACGGCATTCACGCGGCGCTCGAGCAGGCAAAGGCCGCGGCCGGCGGCCGCGACGTGCGGCTCGGCGGCGGCGTCTCGGCGGTGCGGCAGTATCTGCAGGCGCGCCTCATCGATGAGCTGCATCTGGCGATCCGCCCCATGCTGATGGGGAGCGGCGAGGCGCTGTGGCAGGGGATCGATCTGCACGCGCTCGGCTATGAATGCGCGAAGCACGTCGCCGGCGAGCGCGCGCTGCACGTCTTCCTGCGCAAGCGCATCCAGCCGTAGAGTCTTCCCCGCGGAAGCGGGGATCCAGTTCTTGAAAAGATTCTGGGTTCCCGCTTGCGCGGGAACGACGGTCAGTCTTTCCCTAGCGCGCCGCGCCCTTGAGGATCAGCTGCTCGAAGAGCCGGCGCGACTTCTCCTGCTCATCCAGCAGCGTCGCCGCGTCCAGCAGTTTCAGGTGGACGCCCTTCACCGGCGACTCGACCTGCCGGTGGGTCGGCACGTAGCCGATGCTTGCCAGGATGCGCTGGCCCTCGAGGCCGATGATGTGATCGTAGAAAAGTAGCGCGGCGTGCGGATGCGCCGCCTTCTTCGGCACCGCGATGCCGTTGGTGATGCTCACCGCCGGCTCGATCACGAACCAATCGATCGGTGAGCCCTTCTTCTTCGCCTGCTCGACGCTGTACTGGTAGACCGTCAGCGCGAGCGGAATCTCGCCGGAGGCGACGAGGCTCGTGAGCAGCGGATGGCCGCTTCTCACCGAGATGCCATTCGTCGCCACGAGCTCGCGCCAGAAGCGCGTGCCTTCCTGCTCGCCCATGTCCGCGATCACCGAAGAGAGCCATTCGTGGTCGTCGCCCTCGATGGCGAGCCTGCCCTTCCACTTCGGGTCGAGGAAGTCCTGGAAGCGGCGCGGTAGCTCCGCCCGGCGCACCTTGTTCGTGTTGTAAGCGTGGACGAACACATGCTGCAGCGTCGCCACCCATTCGCGGTGTGCCGGCACCGCAAAGTCCACATGCTGCTGCTGGTAAGGCGAGCGCACTTCCTGCAGCAGCCCTTCGCGCCGCAGCGCCTCGAGCTGCGGCGAAATGGTGGTGATGACGTCGGCGGTGGCGCTGCCCGCGCGGCCTTCGGCAAGCGCGCGGCTCAGGATGATCTCCGAGCGCGCGCGCCAGTAGTTCACCTTGACACCATAGCGGCGCTCGAACGGCTCGATCAGCTGGTTCGCGTATTCCGGCGGAAACGTGGTGTAGAAGAGGAGCGTTCCCTCCTTCTTTGCTCCCTCGACGAGGCGCTGCTCGCGCTCCGGGCCCGCGTAGTGCGCGAGCTCCGGCAGCGATTGCGCATGGGCTGCGAACGCAACGAGAAAAATGGTGACTGTCACCATTTTCATTGGGGGCTGCGCTTGACGATCACGTCCTCGAAGGACTTGAGCCACTTGTCGTGCTCGTCCATCGCGCGCCCGGGATCGATGAGCTTGTAGCGGCGCTGCGCGAGCGGCGAGGGCAGGCTCGCAAGCGTCGGCACGTAGTCGAGCGACAGGAGGAGCTGCTGCGCCTGCGGCGAGAGCATGAACTCGTAGAACAGCAGCGCCGCGTTCGGGTGCGCGGCATGACGCGCAACGCCGACACCGCTCATGCGTCCGATCGCCGGCTCGAGCACGATCCAGTCGACCGGCGCGCCTTTGCGCTTCGCGCCCTCGACGATGTACTGGTACATGGTGAGCGCGAGCGGTACGTCCCCCGCGATGACCAGGTTATTGAGCAGCGTGTGCCCGCCGCGCACCGAAATGCCGTTGTTTGCGACGAGCTCGCGGAAGAAGCGGATGCCTTTCTCCTCGCCCATGTCGGTGACGAGGGCCGAGTACCAGTCCGGCACGCGCGCTTCGATGCCGAGCTTGCCCTTCCAGCGTGGGTCGAGCAGGTCCTCGAAGCGCCGCGGCAGGTCCTCCTTGCGTATCAGGTTGGTGTTGTAGGCCTGCACCCAGAAGGAGAGATACGTGGCGATCCAGCCGCGATGCGGGCGCAGCGCGCCCTCCAGCAGCCTCGCGCCGTGCGGCGGCGCGACCGGCTGCAGGATGCTCTCGCGATAGAGCGCCTCCATCTCGATCGCCGAGGTGTGGACCGCGTCGACGTCATGGCGGCCGGCGGCGGCCTCGGCCACGGTGCGCTGCAGGACGTTCTCGGAGGCCGAGCGCCACAGCCTGACCTTGATGCCGTAGCGCTTCTCGAAGGCGCCGAGGAGCGGCGGCAGGTCCTTCTCGGCAAAGCTCGTATAGAGCGTCAGTGCGCCTTCCTTCTGCGCCAGCGGCAGCGCTTTGTGGACCCGGTCGGCGCCTTCATAGCGCGGCAAGTCCTGGGCGGACGCCGCCGGCGCGGCGGCGAGCCAGAGGAGTAACGCGAACCATTTCATGGCTTCGGCATTACACTAACCGAAGGAGGAAGCCTATGGCCACGCCTGCGACGAAGCCCACGGTAAAGCAGCCGTCGTTCTACAAGATGCGCGCGCAGCTCCTCGAGCAGGGACGCACTAACACGCTCCTCGCGCGCACCGACAACATGTGGGCGACGCTCAAGGTGTACGCCTCCGGCGGCGAGAACGGCCTGCACATGCATCCGCACGAGGATCACACTTTCGTCGTGCTGCAGGGCAAGGCGCGCTACTACGACACCGATGGTGGCCATACCGACGTAGGCAGGCACGAAGGCATCATGCTGCCGGCAGGCGCGTACTACTGGTTCGAGGCGATCAGCGAAGAGCCGCTTGTCCTCCTGCGCGTCGGCTGCCGCGTGGGCAGCCATGATCCGCGCGACCGGCTCAACATCCGGGGCGAGGCGATGCCCGGCGATTCGAAGGAAAACAAGCGCGAGCCGGTCGTCTATCGCGACGGCGAGTACTTCGAGTGATCGACATCATCGTCTCGGCCGACTCCCATGTGATGGAGCCGGTCGACCTGTGGAAGACGCGCGTGCCGCGCGAGTTCCGCGACGCCGCGCCGCTTTTTCCCCCGCACAAGCTCGGCGAGGGCTTCCAGCAGCGCCCCGGCGGCCATGACCCGCATGCGCGCATCAAGGAGATGGAGGTCGACGGCCTCGCCGCCGAGGTGCTCTATCCGACGCTGATGCTCGGCCTCTTCGCGCTCAACGACGCGCGGCTGCAGGAGGCATGTTTTCGCGTCTACAACGACTGGCTGGTCGACTACTGCAGCACCGCGCCGCACCGCCTGATCGGCGTCGCGGCGATCGCGGTGTACGACATCGAGCACGCGGTGGCCGAGCTCGAGCGCTGCCGCCGGCAGGGACTGAAGGGCGCGATCATCTGGCAGGCGCCGCATCCCGAGTTGCCGTTCCATTCACCGCACTACGACAAATTCTGGGCTGCGGCGCAGGACCTCGCGATGCCGGTCAGCATGCACATCCTCACCGGCCACAGCTACCACAGCCGCGAGCGCAAGGGCATCGAGCACTATCGCGGCAGCGTGAACCTGAAGCTGATGGACGTCATCAACGCGCTCTTCGACTTCGTTTTCTACGGCGTGCTGGAGCACTTCCCGCGACTCAGACTGGTGACGGTGGAGAACGAGGCGGGCTGGCTGCCGTTCATCGTCCAGCAATGGGATTACTACTATCGCCGCTTTCGCGAGTCTAAGCCGCTGCCGATGACCAAGGAGCCGGGCGCGTACATGCGCGAGCAGGTCTTTTCCTGCTTCTTCAACGATGCAGTTGCCGGCCATAACCTCGCGTGGTGGGGCGCGGACAACCTGCTGTGGTCGAACGACTATCCGCACTGGAACTCGACCTGGCCGAATTCGCTGAAGGTGATCCGGCGCGATCTCGGCCACCTGCCGCCCGAGACGCAGGCGAAGGTGCTCGCCGGCAACGCCTGTCGCCTCTACGGCCTCGACATCGCGGCGCTGCCGGCCGGCATCGCCGCGGCGGCGCAAGCGGCGGCTTGATCGGGCGGCTCGGCCTCGCGCTCCTCCTGGCGACGGCGGCGCCGCTCGCGCTCGCGCAGCTCACGCTGTACACGTCCAACGCCGCGCCGACGTTCCAGGCGCTCGCCGCGGACTTCGAGAAGCGGCACGGCGTGCACGTCGACGTGTGGCGTGCATCGTCGGTGAAGGTCCTGCAGCGGCTCCTGGCGGAGAAGAAGGCAGGGCGCTGGGAGTTCGACGTGGTGAGCATCTCGGCACCCGAGCTGGAAGCGCTCTACCGCGAGGGCCTGCTGCAAGCGGTGGATTCTGCCGCCCACAGCGATCTCATGCCCGGCACACTGCCCGCGCACCGCGGCTGGGCGCCGCAGTTCATCAACGTCTTCGTGCCGGGGTATAACACGACGGCGCTTCGCCCGGAGGAGCTGCCGCGGCGCTGGGCGGATCTCGCCGATCCGCGCTGGAAAGGCCGGCTCGGCGTCGAGGCGAATGCGAG
>DASSLQ010000144.1:0-2875 GCA_035689325.1 Burkholderiales bacterium
TGAGCGAGAAGGCGACGCGCGACCAATGGGACACCAACATCCGGCCGATAGCGCTCGACAAGGTGTACTACGACGACTTCTGCAGCCTCTCGAAATGGGCGCGGAGCGAGGGCCTCACCAAGGAGCCGGTGGACTTCACCAAGCTCACCTGGCCGAACGGCCTGCGCGCGATCAATCCGAAGCTCGCCGAGGCGCCGCCCGCGCCCTGCTGAAACCGCTGTTCCCGGGCGAAGAGGCCAGCCGCTATGCGCGCGGCAGCGCACCGCACGGGGCACGGTTGAGGGTGTAGCTCTGCAGCTCCGGCGGCATGGAGAACAAGACACCCGCTGGCGGGGCCCAGGGCTCCGTCCCCGGGTTTATTTCTTCCAAGGCTGGCGCGGGATTCCGGGCACGCGCGGCGCGACGGGCTTGGGCGGTTGCTTGGGCTTCTTCTTCTCGCGGTTGCTGCGTTGCTCGCCTTTGGGCATGGCGACTCCTTAGCCGGCCTGGCCTGGGCTGGACAGCGCGGGCTTGGCGTGGCGCGATGCTCTTTTCGCCTGCTTGGCCTGCTGCGCCAGCCGCTTCCTGTTTTTCTGCCGGCGCATGCGGTTGTTGCGGTTGCGCGTGGTCTGTCTCATGGTGCGGGCCTCTTTGCGGTCAGTCCGACTGGATGCCAGGGAAGGCGAATCCGAACGTGATGATGCAGAGGATGAGCTTCGTGACCCAGACCCACTTCTGGGTACGGGTCATGTCGGCGAACTTCTTGCCCGAGGATTGCTCCATGGGTTTGTCGAACGGGGTTGTCATGGTGACTCCTTGAGTTATTGTTCGGCGCGCTCGAGCGCGGCGAATTCGAGCGCGTAGTCGAGCGCTTCGCCGAGCAGCCCGGCCTGCACGGGTTTCGCGAGGTACTGGAAGAACCCCGCCTCGAGGCTCTTGACGGCCGCCCCGGGCGCGCTATCGGAGCCCACGGCGAGGATCGGCGTCGCCTGCGTGTCCGCGTTGGCGCGCAACATTTTGATGAGCGGGACGGCGCCGCCGGCGGCGAGGTCGACGTTGACCAGCATCACTTCCGGAGGCCCGCGGCGCGCGAGCTGCAAGGCGGTATCGATGTCCGCCGCGCGCCACAGCACCAGGTCCTTGCGGCCGGCGATCACCTGCTTCACGACCGCCAGGCTCGCGCCGTGATCGCCGACGTAGAGCAGCGCGCAGCGTCTGGGGGTGGTTTTCGCGGTGGTTCGGGCAGCCATGGGAAGCAGCATGGCTGCCCGCGTTGGCAGCGACTGTGCGCTAGCGCGCACAGCGCTGCTGCTCGTCTATGGCGCGGGGGCGGCGCCGCCCAGCTTCAGCGCGAGCCAGGGCACGACCACTTCCTTGAAGATGCGCGTATCCGGCCAGCCGGGCCCGCGCCCGATGTGGCCGCCCTGCGGATTCACCCAAGCTTCCTTCGGCGCGCCGTTTCTGAGCAGGATGTAGAGATCGTCGATCGGCACCTGCGTGTCCTTCTCGCCGTTTACGAGCAGCATCGGCGCCGAGGGGCGAGTCAGCCAGTCGCCGTTTTTGAGCGACATGCGCGGGCCGTAGGCGTAGAACTCCTCCAGCGTCGAGACGCCGTACACACCGGCGCGCGCGGCGAAGAGGTCGAACAGGTACTCGCGCGTCGAGAGCGCCTTGGACTGCCACTCGCGCGAGAAGTACATGTCGGCGGGACCGGCCCAGTCGACGCTCGCGCGCAGGCGATCCTTCTCGGTGAACGCGACGCGCGCCGCCCAGTGTCCGCCCCATGAGACGCCCATGAAGCCGATGCGCTTCGGGTCGACTTCCTTGCGCGTGGCGAGCGCATCGAGCAGCCGGCTGAACATGCGCTCCGCGCCGAGGTCGATCTTGATCGGCGCCTCGCCCGTGCCCGGCATGTCGATGGCGAGATAGCCGAGGCGCGCGGCGAGGTAGCCGGGTCCGTACTGCTCGACCACGTACTCCTTGTAGGAGTCGAGGCCGCCGACGCTCATCACGACGGGCGCCGGCCGCACGCCTTGCGGGAGCTGCAGATAGGCGGTGATCTCCTTGCCTTCGTACGGCACGCGCAGCACCTCGATCGCCGGCTCGGCGAGCGCCGCATAGTCGCGGAAGGCGGCGGTCGCGCGCCGATGCGCCTCGCGCTTGCCGTCCGAGTTCTGCGTCGGCCAGGCGCCGAAGCCGTAATAGCGCCAGGCGTCGAGGTAGGCCTCGCGCGCCTTTGCGCGCTCGCCCGCGCCCTGCGCGGCCTTTGCCCGTGCGAGGTGCTTGTCGCCTTGCTGCATCCACGAGCGCGCCCATTCGTCGCGGTCGAGCGAATTGATGCGCGCGAGCACTTCGCGCACCTCTTCCTTGTCGTAGCCGGTGAGCGGATAGGCGTTGCGGTTGACCCGGTCCTGCACGGCTTCCTTGAGCTCGGGCCACGTGCGCGTTGGGGCAATTTGCGCCACCGCTGTGCCGGCGGCGAGCAGCGAGAGGCATAGCAGCAGGCGTGCGAAAGGCATGGCGCTCTCCGGGACGAGTGCTCGAGCCTCGCACTTTAAGGCGCTGGCGTATGGAAGGCGACCGATCATGCCGTTTGCAAGATCGTGGACATCGTCGCCCCCGGCAACTGCGAGACGATCGAGGTCTGGCGCGAAAAAAAAGCCCCGCCATCGCGGGGCTTTATCAAGCCTGAAGACGGTCGCTTAGGAGGACGGCTTTACGCTCAGGTTGTTTTGCACTTCGCGCACGCCGTCGACCTCGCGGGCCACTTCGGTGGCGCGGTCGATCTTGTCCTGCGACTCGACGAAGCCGTTCAGCTGCACCACGCCGCGATTCGTCTGGACGTTGATGTTGACGGCATTGCCGAGGCCGGTGGCCGAGGCGATCGCCGTCTTCA
>DASSLQ010000145.1:0-3326 GCA_035689325.1 Burkholderiales bacterium
GAAGGATGCTCACCGCGACTTGGAACTGGCGGTTGCTCATCAGGCGGAAGATGGCGAGCCCGCCGATCGCGCCGAGCAGCGCGAATGGAACGAGCGAGAGATCGTGCGCGATGCTCGGATGGCCGCTCGCCTGCAAGCGCAGACAGGGGATGGCGACGATCTGCATGGCGAGGATGTACGGCTGGTAGACCGCGCGCTGGACGAGCTTGTCCCAGCCGCGCATCGCGCACCAGACGGTGACGGGTGCGCCGGGAATGCCTGCCAGGCCGCCGGTGATGCCGCCCAGAGCGCCGGCGATCGCGTCGTGCCAGGCGCTTCCGGCAACGCGGGAAGTTCCGCGGCGGAACGCGATGTACGCGCCGTAGGCGGTCAGAAACGCGCCGAGCCCCGCTGCGTAATGCAATGCGTCGACGTGCAGGAGTAGCCACACGCCCAGCGGTACGGTGGCCGCGCCCGCGCCGATCATCGGCAGGACCGTGCGCCAGCGAATCGAGCCGCGAATGCTCCAGACGGCGTAGAGCTGCGTCGCGGTCGAGCAGACCACCATCGTCTGCACGGCGCCCACCGGGTCGGCGTGGAGATAGGCCAGCGCGCTCCCCGCTATCGCCGAGAAGGCGAAGCCCGCGACGCTCGACACCAGTGCGGAGAGAAGGATGGCGAGCGCAGTCGCCGCCGCGAGCCACCCGCCTTCGCTCTGATTGGAGATCGCCCCGACGATGGGCACCGTCTCGACGAGCATCCAGATAAGCAGAGCGTAGAGCACCGCCCGCTTCGAGAGCGCACCGGTGGAAGCGCCGGGCGCGGGCGCCGGCGCCACCTCCTTCGGCACGCGGACGAGCCGCTGGAAGCCTACCGGCGGCAGCACCGGAGGCGGCCCGTTCCCCGTTGCGATGACACGCGATAGCGACGGCTGGCCGGGCATGGCTCCTCCTTGCACGGGCGATCGAGAGATTCTGCCGATTCAGATTGCGAGGGCTTCCAGGCCGTCGCGCTCGCGATGGCGCCCACGCCAGGTCGAGGCCATCGCGGGGAATCGCTCCGCGATCACCCAGCACAGCAGCCGACCGGGCCAGACCGTCAGGGCGTCGCGCAGTGAATCGCCGGTACCCGGCTTCTGCCGCCGGCAGACGTAGAGAAGGAGCGCGAACAACGTTCCGCCGGGGAGCAGCAACTCGAGCAACAGGTAGGGTCCCGCCTTCTCGACGAGGATGCGGAAGAATCTGAAGCTGCGTACGGCTGTCGTTTCCACGATCTCACTCCTTCTGCGTTCAATGCCCTGCACCGACTACAAGACGAACGGCTTCCGGCGCTTGCGTGGCGTGCGGCGCGGCTTCGCCGCCGGCGCTTGTTGCGCATCGGTCGCAGCGTTCTTGGAGGCCGCGCGTTCGCGCTCCACCGCATCGACCTCTGCCTCGAGACGCTCGAGCATCCGGAGCCCGCTCGGCGGCTCCGGTCGATTCATCCGTCGTCTCCATCGTTGATCTCTCACGGGCATGGGACGACAGTGTGGGGACTGCGGGCTTGCCGATCGCTGACGGATTCGCGCAATTGCCCGAAGCAGCCGCAAGGGGCGCGCTGCTCGGCCCCCGGTGCGCAGCTAGAGGCTTGTCGCGAAAGGATTAATGTGCGCGCGGCGGCAAGCGCCGCGGTGCTCGAGCGAAGCGAATCGCCGCTCGTGCCGGCGCACTGTGCGCGGGCGACGGCTGGACTTACGGATGACTTACTGCACGCCGCTAGCGAAGGCTGGGCGGGCCGCGCCTGGCGGCGATTTCGCGGTAGAGCTGATCGGTTTCGCTCGACGGCTTGACGCCGAGCACGATCGACAGGAGCTCGCGACAGCGGCGGAAAGCGTTGAGCGCTTCGGCCTGGTCGCCCGTGGCGGCGAGCGCGCGCATCAGGCCACGGTAGATCGGCTCGGCGAGGTTGTCCGCTTCGAGGCCGCGCCGGTAAAGGTCGATCGCGGTCGCCCAATCGCGTTCGCGCTCGAAGCGCTCGCCAAGCATGAGCACCGTACGCACGAAGCGGGCGCGCAGAGCGTCGCGAGGCTTCGCGATCCAGGGTTCGTCCTCAGTCCCGAGAAGCGCGCCCGGATAAGCCTCGATCAACCGTCGCGCCAGCGCCGCGGCGGAAGCGCATGCGGCGTCGCCGTCTTCCGTCGCCCGATGGGCCGCATCCAGCGCCGCGTCCAGCGCCCACACGTCGGTCCATACGAGCGTCCGATCGAGCGAAAGCTTGCCGGCCGCGAGCGCCAGCGCGTTCTCCACGTCGAGCAGCTTGCGCAAGCGAAAGAGCGTCGTGTCGAAGGAGGTCTTCGCCGCCGAGCCTTCGGCGTCGGGCCATAGCGCGGCCATGACCTCCCGCGCGTCGACATCCCGACCGCCCAGCGCGACGACGAGCTTCAGCAGATCGAGCGGCCGCTGCTGGGCCTTGCCGCTGAAGAGCATCGGCTGCCCATCGCGGACCAGATCGAATCCGCCCAGCACGCGGATACGCAGCCGGAACGGCCACGCCGCAGAGGCATCAGGAGGCGCCACCAGCCCGTTGCGCTGAATCAGCTCGCGCACGAAATCGGCTTCGATGCCGTGCTTCAAGGCGTGATCGGCGAACCGCGCGGCGAGGTCGGGTCGGCTGCGCATGAAGACGAATTGCCCCTTGGCGCGGTGATCGGCGAAAACGGATGCGAGGCCGACCGATACACGGTCGGTTTCTCCGGCGTTGAGGTCCGCTTCGATTTCGATGAGCTCGCGGCGCTGCTCGAAGCTTGCCCGATCCACGGGAGCCGCGACCGCGATCGCCTCGTCGATCGCCGCGAGCGCAGCTTCGCGATTCCCCACTGCGGCGCGGGCCTGAGCTAGTCGGGCGATGAAATGCGGCATCTGCAGCGACGGAAGCGAGACTTCCCGCGCCAGCGCGACGGCTTTCTCGGCGTGCCGAACCGATGCGGCGGAGTGGCCGAGGCGCTGCTCGAGCACCGAGCGCAGATGAAGCAGATACGGCCACTGCATGCGCCGCGCGGGCGAAAGCCGGCTCTCCATCAGGTCGAGCCGCTCCTTCGCAGCTTGGTGGTCGCCTTTGTTGATCAACGCGGAGGCGTCGGCGTGATCGATCTCGAACAGATAAGCCTCGAGCCCGTAGCGCTCGGCAATGGCCCGCGCTTCCGTCATGACCCGGTTCGACTCGGCATACCGGCCGTTGGTGAAATGCCAGAACGAGAGGTGGGTGCGCCACCAGACCTGCATCAACGGCGTGACCTCCGGCCTGCCGATGATCGGTTCGATGCGCGCGACCAGCGCCGGCGCGGCCTCGCCTTCGGTCTTCCAATTGAT
>DASSLQ010000146.1:0-32758 GCA_035689325.1 Burkholderiales bacterium
CATCGCTTCAGATGAGAGCCGGCGTCCTGATCGCCGTCGGGCTGCTGATGGCACTGACGGGGTGCAGTACGCAACCTATGCGCGATCTGCGCGATCAGCTGCGCGACATTTTCCAGCTCGGCGATGGCAGCAACGCGCTCAGGCTCGGCCTGCGCCAGTACGATAGCGGACAGTACGCGGAAGCGGCCCGCAGCCTGCAGACTGCCATCGACCTCGGGTTGAACGACAAGGACAACGCGAAAGCGCACAAGCACCTCGCTTTCATCAACTGCGCGGCGCAGCGCGAGCGCGTGTGCCGCGACGAGTTCCGCAAGGCGCTGCGCACCGATCCCGAGCTCGAGCTATCGCCCGCCGAGGCGGGACACCCGGCCTGGGGCCCGGTATTCACCTCGGTCAAGGGCGCATCGCCCTACAAGAGCGCGCTACAGCAGTACGAAGCCGGCGACTACGACGAATCAGCGAAGAGCTTCGAGGGGGCCTTGCGCCAGGGGCTCGGAGACAAGGACCGTGCAAGCGCCCACAAGCATCTCGCGTTCATACACTGCGCGGCGCAGCGTGAGCGCCAGTGCCGCGACGAGTTCCGCAAGGCGCTCGCCGTCGACCCGACGCTCGAGCTCGAGCCGGCGGAGGCAGGCCATCCGGTATGGGGGCCGGTCTTCCGGGCGGTGAAGGCCGGGCGCTAAAGGGCGCCGGCATGGAGCCCGCGCAGCTCGGCCGCTACGTAATCCAGTCGGAGCTCGGCCGCGGCGCCATGGGCGTGGTGTACAAGGCGCTCGATTCGGTGCTCGAGCGCCCGGTGGCAGTGAAGACCGTGAACATCAGCCTCGAGCGCGAGCACGCCGACAAGTACGAGCAGCGCTTCTATCAGGAGGCTCGCGCCGCCGGCGGCCTCAACCACCCGAATATCGTCACTATCCACGACGTGGGCAAGGCCGGCGAGGTCGTCTTCATGGCGATGGAGTACATCGAAGGCGTGGAGTTGCGCACTCTGATCGGCGAAGGACGGCCGCTGCGCGTATCACAGGCGCTTTCCATCTCCGCGCAGGTGGCCGAGGGCCTCGCCTATGCGCACCAGCGCGGCGTTGTCCACCGCGACATCAAGCCCGCCAACATCATGGTGGTGGCGAACGGCCCGGTGAAGATCACCGACTTCGGCATTGCGCGCATGCGCGGCACCGGAGACCTTACCCAGACCGGAATGCTGCTCGGCTCGCCGAAATACATGTCGCCCGAGCAGGTGATCGGCAAGCGCGCCGACCATCGCTCGGACATCTTTTCGCTGGGTGTGATCCTCTACGAGATGCTGTGCGGCGCGGCCCCCTTCAACGGCGAGAACGTCACCGCGCTCATGTACCAGATCGTGAACTTCGTGCCCCCCGCACCGAGCAGCGTGAACGACGCTGTGCCGCAGCTCGCCGACTACATCATCGCCAAGATGCTCGCGAAGCCGCTCGAGGAGCGCTACCAGGACGCGGCCGAGGTGGCGCGCGACCTGCGTGATTGCGAGCGGCAGGCGGGGGGCAGCGCGAGCGAAATGCAATCCACGCGGCCTCCGGCAGCACCCGCCACTACGCCGCCGAACCCCAAGCTCGTCGATTCAACGCACAAGACCATCGTGCTCGGGCAGGCGGTTACTCGCACACGGGAAGCCGACCGGGTGGCGGAAGAAACGGCGCCGGCGCCGGCGCGCGGGCTTGCCGAGTCGTTCGATTCCGCGGAGGCGACGCAGCGGCTTGCCTCGCTCACCGGAGTGGCGGCGCCGCAGACGGCGACGCAGGCGATCAAGTCGATTCCGCGACCGCCCTCGGGTCGCTGGCGCCGGCGCGACTGGCTGATCGTGGCGGGAGCTGCGCTGTGCGGGCTGGTTGCGGTGCGCGCGATCCTGCGCCGCGGTCGCTAAGGCGCTCGGTTCAGCGACCGCCGCAAGCCGCCGGCATTGCGCTGACGGGATAGCCCTTGCAGTTCCAGCTCACTTTGCCCGACTGCAGGCTCGGGGTGAGCGCCACTTCGAGCGCGTTCTTCTCGTTCCAGCCGCGGATCGCGCCGTCTTCGGCCACGATCCACTTCATCTCGCCATGTTTGGAATCCATTCGCGGCGCAAGCTTTACTCCCTTGCCCACGCCGGAAAGCGCGCCGCTTTTCTCCGCGGCGAGCCCAACCTGCTGCTGTGCGGGCTGAGCGCCGGCGATCAGCGCCTGCGCCGCGTCCTTCGCCTCTGCACCAGCCATTTGCGGCAACACCCAGGCCACCACCACGAATCCGATCAAGGCGAGCGCCGCCACGACGAGCAAACCAATGCGCATTTAGTTTCCCCCCGTTTTGCTTATGTTCGCGCCGCGTCGAGCTTAACATGGCGCCCGGGCTCGCCGCATGAAGACTCGCCAGATCCGCGTGCAAGGCCGCGTGCAGGGCGTCGGATTCCGCTATGCATTGCGCGATGAAGCGCAACGCCTCGGCCTCTCGGGCTGGGTGCGCAACTGCACCGATGGCAGTGTCGAAGCGCTGCTGCAGGGCGAGGCGCGCGCCGTGGAAGCGCTCGTGCATTGGGCGCGGCGTGGACCGCGCGCAGCGCGCGTCGAGACGCTCGTCGAAGCCGAGCCGCAAGCGCAATTCGATCGGCCTTACTTGAGCTTCGAGATCTGGCCGACGGCCTAGCGGCGCTTCAGCGCATTCACGACCGAAAATTCCCACGGCCGACAGGCGGCGAGCAGCGCCACGCCGATGCGCCGGCCGCTCGGCACGGAGGAGTCCACCTCGGCGAGCTCGTTGAAGTCCAGCACCACGCGCTCGAGCCGGCGCCTGAGCACCGCGGCCGACTCGGGCGACATGAGGCGCGACTCGAAGCGCAGGAATTCCAGCGGCTGCTTGAAGCGGGCGGCGAGAAACTCGCTCATCACGCGCGGCCCATAGGTCTTCTTCACCGGGCCGCCGTCACGCCAGCGAAAATCGCGCCGCACCGTGAGGCGGGCGCGCTCGCCCGGGCCCCAGTGGATGAGCCTCAGGCGCTCAAGCCGCGCGTAGGCGCCGGTGAGCTCGGCGCGCGAGATGGCAAAGGCGGCGAGGATCTCGGCGAACGACCATTGGTTCTGGATCAGCCAGAACACCGAGAACAGCCGCTCGTCGCGCGAAAGCGCCGTTTCCTGGTCCTGCGTGAGCTCGGCCGGCGCCGGCGAGCCATCGCGCGCGAGGCGCGCGAGCTCCTGCAGGTCGAGCTCGATCGCCTCGAGGATCTGCTCGATGCGCTCGAGCGTGAAGCTGCCGCGCGAAAACATGCGCTTCACGGTCGGCTCCGAAACGCCGAGCTCTTTCGCCAGCGCGGCATAGGTCATGCCGCGCACGCGCAGGCAGGCCTTCAGTGCCTCGACCAGGCGGCTCCTCAGCGCCATGCGACGCACGGTATCAGATTTTGATACTTCGTACGCCGCGCTTGCGCCGCGGCGGCACCGCGCGCAGCGTGGCGCCGGGTTCATCAACGCAGGAGGGTTGCATGAAACCGGTATCCGCGATGGAGCTGTGCGAGGCGGCGCGCACGGGCAGAATGGTCGAGCCCGGGCGCCTCAATCGGATCCTGCGCCTCGATGCGGCGCACGGCCTGCTGGAGGTGCAGGCGGCGACCCCCTGGCTCGCGATCGCCAGCGAGCTGCGGCCCGGGGACGCGCGGGCGCGAGTGCGCACCACCATGCCCACCGTGGGAGAAAGCATTGAGCGCAACGCGGCCGGGCCCGACGGCACTCCCGCCGTGGGGCACGTCGCCTCGATCGCGCTGGTCACGCCGGAAGGCGAGCTGCGCCGCGTGAGCCGAGATCGCGATGCCGAGCTCTTCGCCCTGACGGTCGGCGGCCATGGCCTCTTCGGCACGATCTACAGCATCACCCTGCGCATCGGCACGCTCGCGCGCGCCGTGGAACGCGCGAGTGCACCGCAGGAGCTTACGCTGCAGCGGCAGCGCGCCGGGCACACGCTCGCGCTGCTGCTGCCGCCCGGCGTGCTCGCGGATTTCATGAAGGACGTGGATGCGCGCTGCAACGACTGGCGTACGCCGCTGCAGAGCGTCGTCCTGCGTCAGACGGTGCGGGAAGACGAGACTTTTCTGCGCTGGGCGCAACGCGACTATGCCGAAGTGAAGCTCGGCTTCGTGCGCGTGACCGGTCTCGGCGCCGCCGTGCGCGCGACGCAGCTGCGCCATGGGCTCATCGACGCCGCCATTGCCGCCGGCGGCAGCTTCCAGATCGCCTGCACGACGGATGCGACCCGCGAGCAGGTGCGCGCCTGCTACCCGCAGCTCGAGGAGTTCATCGCGCACAAGCGGCGCTTCGACCCGAACGAGCGGCTGGTGAACGCGTGGTTCTTGCACCATCGCAGCCTGCTCGCACGCGGCGCCTGCGACGTGCGCTTCAGCAACTAGGCGGCGCTGCCGTTGTAGAGCAGCTGGACGTTCTCGGGCGCAAGCCAGGCGCCGAGCGCGGCGAGCAGTTCGGATTCCGGACGCACGCGCCAGGCCTCACCGAGCGCCACCTCGCAGGCGGCCGCAGCATTGCAATAAGCCACCACGACGGCGCAGGTCGCGGGGCCGTTGGCGCGGTAAGGCGCGAGTACCTGCTGCAGCCGCTTGGCGTCCGCCTGCCCGTTCATCGCGATCCGCAGCCGCGCGGCAAAGCGGCTGCGCAGCGCTGGCAGGTCAAGCAGTTCATCCGCGCTCACGCGCAGCCCGCCTGAAAATTCGTCGCGCTGCACCTTGCCTGCGACGACCAGCAGCGCGTCTTCCTTGATGCGCTCGCGGCATTTCTCGAAAAGCTCGCTGAAGACCGTGATTTCGACCTGCGCGGTCGCATCGTCGAGCGTCAGCACCATCATGCGGCCGCGGCGCGTCATCTGCATGCGCGCCTGCGCCACCACGCCGGCCATCCATACCCGCTCGCCCGGCGCAAGGCGCGCGAGCGTGCTCCGCGGGAAGCCGGCGAGCTCGCGCTCGTAGATGGAGAAGAGATGCCCGGAGATGGAGAAGCCGAGCGCCGCCTTCTCCTCCAGTAGCTTTTGCCGCGGCTCCCACGGCTGCGCGTCCACGTACGCAGCGCGTCCGCCGCGCGGTGCCTCGGCTTCGGCAAACAGGCTCGACTGCGCTTGCGCGCGCTCGGCCTGCTCCGCCGCTTCGAGGGCGCGGCCGACCGACGCAAGCAGGCGCGCGCGCTCGGGGTCGAGCGCATCGAAGGCGCCCGAGCGCACCAGCGCTTCCACGACGCGCCGGTTGAGATGACGCTTGTCCACCCGGCGACAGAAATCGAACAAATCCGCAAAGGGCGCTTCGCTGCGCGCCTGCACGATTGCCTGGATCGCGGCCTCGCCGGTGCCGCGCACGGCGCCCAGGCCGTAGCGGATGCGCTCGGCGTCCACCGGCACGAAGCGGTACTGCGAGGAATTGATGTCCGGCGGCAGGAGGGTGAGCCCGTTGGCGATCGCGTCTTCGTAGAACTGGCGCACCTTCTCGGTGTCGTCCATCACTGCGGACAGGTTGGCGGCGAGGAAGGCCGCGCGGTGATGGGCTTTCATGTATGCGGTCTGATAGGCGAGGAGCGCGTAGGCCGCAGCGTGCGACTTGTTGAAGCCGTAGCCCGCGAACTTCTCCATCAGGTCGAAGAGCTGGCTCGCCTTGGCGCGCGGCAGGCCGTTCTTCTCTGCGCCGGCAATGAAGACATCGCGCTGCTGCGCCATTTCCTCGGGCTTTTTCTTGCCCATCGCGCGCCGCAGCAGATCCGCGGCGCCGAGGGTGTAGCCGCCGATCACCTGGGCGATCTGCATCACCTGCTCCTGGTACACCATGATGCCGTAGGTCGGGCCGAGAATCGGCTCGAGGCGGGCATCGAGGTAATCCACGCGCTGCTCGCCGTGCTTGCGGGCGATGAAATCCGGAATCAGGTCCATCGGCCCCGGGCGGTACAGCGCGACCAGCGCGATCACGTCCTCGAAGCGGTCCGGCCGCGCGCGGCGGATGAGATCGCGCATGCCGCGCGATTCCAGCTGGAACACGGCGGTGGTGTTGCCGGCGGAAAGCAGCTGATAGGTGGCGGCGTCGTCGAGCGCAATGCGCGCGAGCACGAACTCCGGCGTTTGCATTTGCCGCACCGAGCGCTCGGCCCAGTCGAGGATAGTGAGCGTCGTCAGGCCGAGGAAGTCGAACTTCACGAGACCAATCGCCTCGACGTCGTCCTTGTCGAGCTGCGAGATGACGTGGTTCGTGCCTTCTGCCGCGTACAGCGGGCAGTAGTCGGTGAGCTGGCCGGGCGCGATCAGCACGCCGCCCGCGTGCATGCCGACGTTGCGCACCAGCCCTTCGAGCTTCTCGCCGAGCGCCAGCAGCTCGCGCACTTCGTCCTCGTTCTTTTCGCGCTCGGCGAGCAGCGGCTCGAGCTTGCGCGCATCCGCCAGCGTGATGTTGCGGCCCGGCTGCACCGGGATCAGCTTCGCGATCTGGTCGCAGAAGTTGTAGCCGAGGTCGAGCACCCGGCCGACGTCGCGCACCACCGCGCGCGCGGCCATCGTGCCGAAGGTGGCAATCTGCGAGACGCTCGCCGCGCCGTACTTCTGGCGCACGTAATCGATCACGCGGTCACGGCCCACCTGGCAGAAGTCGATGTCGAAGTCCGGCATCGACACGCGCTCGGGATTGAGGAAGCGTTCGAACAAGAGCTCGTAGCGCAGCGGGTCGAGGTCGGTAATACCGAGCGAATAGGCCGCGAGCGACCCGGCGCCCGAGCCGCGTCCCGGGCCGACCGGCACGCCGTGGCCGCGCGCCCAGTTGATGAAGTCGGCGACGATCAGGAAGTAGCCGGCGAATCCCATCTGCACGATGGTGCCGATCTCGAACGCGAGGCGCTTGCGATAGCGCTCGCGCGCCTCCTCGCCGAGCCCGAGCGCCCTCATGCGCTGCTCGAGGCCGGCGCGCGCCTCGCGCGCGAGATGCTCGTCGAGCGTCACGCCCGGCGGCGTCGGGAATGCCGGCAGGCGCGTCCTGCCGAGCTCGATGTCCAGGTTGCAGCGCCGCGCGATCTCGACCGAGTTCTCGAGCGCCTGGGGCGCGTCGGCAAAGAGACGCGCCATCTCCTCCTGCGACTTGAAGTACTGCTCGGACGTAAAAAGCCGCGGGCGGCGCTGGTCGCCGAGCAGATAGCCCTGCGCGATGCAAACGCGCGCCTCGTGAGCCTTGAAGTCGCTTGCTTCCAGGAACTGCACCGGATGGGTGGCGACTACCGGCAGCCGCAGCCGGCCCGCGAGCGCCACCGAGCGCGCAAGGAGCGCCTCGCCATTCGCGTGTCCGGCGCGCTGGATCTCGACGTAGTAGCGGCCGGGGAAAAGCGCGGCCCAGTAGCGCGCGATCCGGTCGGCGCTCTCGCCATGATCCGAAAGCAGGGGCGTGGCGAGCTCCCCGTCGAGAAAGCCCGAAAGGGCGATCAGCCCCTCGGTAGAGCGCTCGAGCCACGCGCGCGCGATCAGCGCGCGAGCGCGATGCTGGTTCTCCAGCCACGAGCGCGAGACGAGCTCGCACAGCCGGCGGTAGCCGCTGCGCGAAGTACAGAGCAGAAGCAGACGCGCAGGCTTGTCGCGCTCGGCCTCGCTCTCGATCCAGCAGTCGACCCCGAGGATCGGCTTTACCCCGGCTGCGCGCGCCGCACCGTAGAACTTCACCAGGCCGAACAGGTTGCCCGAATCGGTGAGCGCGAGCGCCGGCATGTGGTCCTCGGCCGAGCGTCTCACCGCGTCGTCGATCCGGACTATGCCGTCGCTCACCGAGTACTCGCTATGCATTCTGAGGTGAACGAAACGCGGCCGTCCCATGTCAAAAAATTCTACCGGAAAGGCCTCCGTGAATCGGCTCGTGCTCGCCCTGCTCCTCGCCGCCGCGACCAGCGTCGCCGCGCAGAATCGCAGCGCCGACCTCGAAAGCGCGTACCAGGAAGCGCGCGATGCCTACAACGCGCTCCAGCAGGCGCTCGCGCGGCGCGACCAGGGCATCGAGTCGCTGCCGGGCGAGCGCAGCGGCAGCGCCGCCGGCGGCAGCCGGCCCAACGAAAACTACTTCGCCCGCCAGGCGATCCTCGAGCAGGATGTCGAGGCAGCGCGCAAGCGCTACGAGGCGGCGATGAAACGCTGGAACGACCTGAAGTAGGCGGCGCGGGTCGAGTTAGACGATCAGCGCCTGCGGCTCGCCGGAGGCCGCGTCGATGCGGCCGATCTCGTAGACGAGTTCGCCCTCGCGCTTGAGGAGCGTCGCGGCGCTCTGCGCGTTGTCTGCCGACACGACGACCACCATGCCGATGCCGCAGTTGAATACGCGGAACAGCTCCTGCTCCGCGACGTTTCCGGCTTGCTGCAGCCACTTGAAGATCTCGGGACGCGGCCAGCTCGCTTTGAGCAGCGTCGCCTTGGTGCCTTTCGGCAGGATCCGGGGCACGTTGCCGACGAGTCCGCCCCCCGTGATGTGCGCCAGACCCTTGATCGGCACTGAGGCGGCGAGCTTGAGCAGCGCTTTCACATAGATGCGCGTGGGCTCCATCAGCGAATCCGCCAGATCGGAGCTGAGATGGTCTTCCCCGATGATGCGGCGAATGAGGGAGTAGCCGTTGGAGTGCGCGCCGCTCGAGGCAAGGCCGAGCAGCACGTCGCCCGGGACGATCGAGCGGCCGTCGATGATCCGGTCCTTCTCCACCACGCCCACGCAGAAGCCGGCGAGGTCGTATTCCCCGGCAATGAAGGCCTTCGGATGCTCGGCCGTCTCGCCACCCACGAGCGCGCAACCGGCCATCTCGCATCCGGCAGCGATGCCCTTCACTACCTCGGTGGCAATGCGCACATCGAGTCGTTCGCAGACGTAGTAATCGAGGAAGAACAGCGGCTCCGCGCCCTGCACCACGACGTCGTTGGCGCACATGGCAACCAGATCGATGCCGATCGTGTCATGGCGGTTGAGCGCAAGCGCGAGCTTGAGCTTGGTGCCGACGCCGTCGGTGCCCGAGACGAGCACCGGCTGGCGGTATTTCTTCGGGATTTCGCACAAGGCGCCAAAGCCGCCGATGCCGGCGAGCACTTCGGGCCGCAGGGTCTTGCGCGCGTAAGGCTTGATGGCCTCGACCAGCGCATCGCCCGCCTCGATGTCGACGCCGGCGTCGCGGTAGGAAAGACCGTTCGACATGCTAGAGTCCAAAATTCTACGTGATGCAGCAGCTTCCCCTCGCGATTTCGTCGCGTCCGGCGCCGGCGTTCGACAATTTCGTTCCCGGGCCGAATGCCGAAGCGCTCGCGCGCGTGCGGAGTCTCGCGGCGGGCACGCTCGGCGAGCGCATCGTCTACTTGTGGGGTGAGGCGGGCAGCGGTTGCAGCCATCTGCTCGGCGCGGCGGCGCGCGTCAACCCGGCGCTTCTTGTCGCCGATGATGTGCAGCGGCTCGGTGCCGCCGAGCAGCATGCGCTATTCGTGGCGATCAACGAGGCCCGCGAGGGCGGTCCGGCCGTGCTCGCGGCGGGCGACCAGCCGCCGGCGCAGCTCGCATTGCGCGCCGACCTCAAGAGCCGGCTGGCCTGGGGCCTCGTCTACCAGCTGCTGCCGCTGAGCGACGCCGACAAGGCGCGGCACTTGAAAGCGCTTGCCGGCGAGCGCGGTTTGTTGCTTTCTGACGATGTCGCGTCATACCTCCTTACCCGGCTGCCGCGCGATATGGCGAGCCTCGCGGCAGTCATGGAAGTCCTTGATCGCTATTCACTTATGCGCCAGCGCGCGATCACCTTGCCGCTGGTTCGCGAGGCACTGGCGCAGGGAATCCTTGGTGGACAGGGGCGTGGCCGCTGAGTAGATTGGCTCCATGCTCGCGCTCGGTCGCATCTGCCTCCTCGCCGGCCTTATCGCGGCCATGTCCGCGTTCGCGCAGTCCGGGCTGCGGCTGCCCGAGCGCGGCGAGCCCGGTCTCGACCCAAGCTTCGCGCGCGGCTGGCTCGCGCCGGAGTATGACCGTTTCGGCTTCGCCACCTACCAGTGGCGCGATCCCTATAACTTCGCGCTCGAGCCGCGGCCGCTTTCGGTTTTCGGCCGCTACTGGCTTTCCCCGGACTGGGCGCTCAGCGCCGAGTCGTTGTCGCGCGACCCGACCGGACTCTTCCGCCTGCAGGACTTCCGCATCGGCGTGCAGCGCCGGTTCTGAGTCTTTGCATCGCAGCTAAACTCCGGGCGCCCGCATGCGCCTGGTGCTTTTCGATCTCGACAACACGTTGCTCAGCGGCGACAGCGAT
This sequence comes from Burkholderiales bacterium, assembly GCA_035689325.1. GTDB lineage: Bacteria > Pseudomonadota > Gammaproteobacteria > Burkholderiales > SG8-39 > SCGC-AG-212-J23. The sequence goes on from DASSLQ010000146.1 coordinate 10,275, forward strand.
TACGAATGGGGCCAGTTCCTGGTCGACCACGGAGTGCTCGATCGCGAGTCGTACGAAGCGCAGAACCGCAGCTATTACGAGCAATACGTTGCTGGCACGCTCGATATCCATGAATACCTCGGCTTCGCGCTTCGCCCGCTCGCGGCGCATGCGCCCGAGGACCTGCAGCGCTGGCACGCTGAATTCATGCGCCTTCGCATCGTCCCGATGATCACGCCCGCCGCTCGGGCGCTCGTGGCGCGGCACGTCGCTGCAGACGAGCTTTGCGCCGTCATCACGGCGACCAACAGCTTCGTGACCGCGCCCATCGCCCTCGCCTTCGGCGTCAAGCACCTCATCGCCACGGAGCCCGAGGTGCGCGCGGGTCGCTTCACCGGGCGGGTCGCCGGCACGCCGTGCTTTCGCGAAGGGAAGCTCGTACGCCTCGAGCAATGGCTGGCGGGCCTGGGCCACCAGCTACTCGACTTCGAGGAGAGCACCTTCTACAGCGATTCGCACAACGACCTGCCGCTGCTCGAGCGCGTCACGCATCCGGTCGCAGTGGACCCCGACGAAACGCTCGCCGCCGAGGCCGCACGACGCCAATGGCCCGTCGTGTCCCTGCGCCGGTAGAATGCCCGCCCGCGAATGATCAAGCGGTTCATCCGGCGCGTGCTCGGACTTGGCGACGGGCAGATGGAGCGGGTCGCGCGGGTCGAACACGGACTCGCGCGCGAGGCGATTCACCCGGCCGCCGCCAAGGTCTGCACGGTGCTGCGCGAGGCGGGCTTCCAGGCCTACGTGGTGGGCGGCGCGGTGCGCGACCTGCTGCTCGGCATCGTGCCGAAGGATTTCGACATCGCCACCGATGCGCGCCCCGAGCAGGTGAAGCCGCTTTTTCGACGCGCGCTCATCATCGGGCGGCGCTTCCGGCTGGTGCACGTGATGATGGGTGCCGAAACGGTCGAGGTGTCGACCTTTCGCGCCGCCGATCCCGACACGGCAGAGAAGGACGAGCACGGACGCGTGCTGCGCGATAACGTCTTCGGTACCCAGGCGGAGGACGCCCGGCGGCGCGACTTCACCGTAAACGCGCTGTACTACGACCCGGCCACCGAGGAAGTCGTCGACTTCCACGGGGGCCTCGCCGATCTGAAAAAGCGCCTGCTGCGCGTGATCGGCGAGCCCGAGACGCGCTACCGCGAGGACCCGGTGCGGATGCTGCGCGCGGTGCGCCTTGCGGCAAAGCTCGGCCTGACGCTCGACCCGGCGACGCGCGAGCCGATCCGCCGGCTTGCACCGCTCATGGAAAGGGTGCCGCCGGCGCGGCTTTTCGACGAGATGCTGAAGCTGCTGCTGTCCGGGCACGCGAGCGCCTGCCTGCGGCAGTTGCGCGACGTCGGCCTGCACAAGGGGCTGCTGCCGCTTCTCGACGTGATCCTCGAGCAGCCGCTGGGCGAGCGCTTCGTGACGCTCGCGCTCGCGCAGACCGACGAGCGCGTGCTCGCGGAGCGCCCGGTATCGCCGGCATTCCTGTTCGCGGCGCTGCTCTGGCACGAAGTGCTCGCCGCATGGAAAGCGCGCGAGGCGCGCGGCGAGCGCTCCATCCCGGCGCTCGAGAACGCCATGGACGAAGTGCTCGACACGCAGTGCGCGAAGCTCGCCATCACGCGCAAGCTCACCGCCACGATGCGCGAGATCTGGAGCATGCAGCCGCGCTTCGAGATGCGCTCGGGCAACCGCCCGTACCGCGCGGTCGAATCGCCGCGCTTTCGCATGGCGTACGATTTTCTTGCCCTGCGCGCGGCGAGCGGCGAGGTCGCGGCCGAGTTCGAGGCGTGGTGGCGCGCCTTCCACGCGGCCGACGCCGAGACGCGCAAAGCGATGCTGTTGCCCGAGACCGGCCCGCGCAAGCGCCGGCGGCGCCGCCGGCGCAGGAAGCAGCAGGCCGCGCCCGCGACGACTCCGGCGTGACGCTCGCCTATATTGGCATCGGATCCAACCTGGAAGATCCGCAGACCCAGGTTGTGCACGCCTTCGACGAGCTCGCGCGCTTACCGCACACGCGCCTGAGCGCGCGCTCGTCGCTCTACCGCAGCGCGCCGCTGGGCTATGCCGCGCAGCCTGACTTCATCAACGCGGTTGCGGGGGTCGATACCGCCCTCGGAGCGCGGGAACTATTGGCCGAGCTCCAGGCGATCGAGGCGCGGCACGGGCGGCAGCGTAGCTTCGACAATGCACCGCGCACGCTGGATCTCGATCTCCTGCTCTACGGCGATACACGCATCGACGAATCGCACCTGGTGGTGCCGCATCCGAGGATGCACGAGCGCGCCTTCGTCCTGCGCCCGCTCCTCGAGATCGCGCCTCACGTGGCGATTCCGGGACGTGGACCGGCCGCGGCCGCCCTCGCCGCGTGCGCGGAACAGGCCCTGGAGAGGATGCCGTGACGCAGACCTCGCCGGTCGTCGCTTGCGCCCTCCTTCTCGCCGCGTCGAACGTCTTCATGACCTTCGCCTGGTACGCGCACCTGCGCAACCTGTACGACAAGCCGTGGTGGATCGCCGCGCTCGCAAGCTGGGGTATCGCGCTCTTCGAATACTTGCTGCAAGTGCCCGCCAACCGCATCGGCTACGCTGCGCTCAGCCTCGGGCAGCTCAAGATCATGCAGGAGGCAATCACGCTCACGGTGTTCGTGCCTTTTGCCGTGCTCTACATGAAGCAGCCGATCAAGCTCGACTATCTGTGGGCGTCGCTGTGCATCGTCGGTGCCGTTTACTTCGTATTCCGTGGATAAGTTCCGCTATCTCGTGGTCGAAGGGCCGATCGGCGCCGGCAAGACGAGCCTCGCCCGGCGGCTCGCGTCGCGCCTCGCGACCGATCTCCTGCTCGAGCAGCCGGAGGAAAACCCGTTCCTCGCGCGCTTCTATCAGGACATGGCGCGCTATGCGCTGCCGACGCAGCTCTTCTTTCTCTTCCAGCGCGCGCGCCTGGTCGAGCCGCTCGCGCAGCCGGACATGTTTGGCCGGCCGCTCGTCGCCGACTTCCTGCTCGACAAGGATCCGCTGTTCGCGCGCATTACGCTGTCCGCGGACGAGCTCGCGCTCTACCAGAAGATCTACGAAGCGCTGCGTCCCCGCTCGCCCGCGCCTGATCTCATCGTCTACCTGCAGGCCCAGCCTGCGACGCTCGTCGAGCGCGTGCGCCGGCGCGCCCGCGGCTACGAGCGGCCGGTGAGCGAGGAATATCTCGCGCTGCTCGTCGAGAGCTATGCGCGATTCTTCTACCATTACAACGCCGCGCCGGTGCTTATCGTTAACTCCGAGAACCTCAACTTCGTCGAACGCGAAGCCGACTTCGAGCTGCTGGTGTCGCGTCTAAGGGCGATGAAGAGCCGGCGGGAGTTCTTCAACCTCGGCTGATGCAGATCGTGCACGATATCGGCGAGCTGCGCCGCGCGGTGCGCGCCAACGGGCCGGTCGCATTCGTGCCGACGATGGGAAATCTGCACGAAGGCCATCTGTCGCTCGTGCGCCTCGCGCGGCGCGCAGCACGCACCGTGGTGGTGAGTATCTTCGTCAACCGGCTGCAGTTCACCGCCGGCGAAGACTTCGAGCGCTATCCGCGCACGATGGAGCGCGACCGGCAGATGCTCGAGGCCGAAGGGGTGGAACTTCTGTTCGCGCCCGACGAGCGGGTGCTCTATCCCGAGCCGCAGGTCTATATCGTGCGGCCGCCGCCGCTCGCCGCCGAGCTGGAAGGGCGCTTCAGGCCAGGCTTTTTCGACGGCGTGAGTACCGTGGTGCTGAAGCTCTTCAATGGCGTACAGCCGGCCACCGCGGTGTTTGGAAAGAAGGATTACCAGCAGCTCGTGATCGTGCGGGGCATGGTGCGACAGTTTGATATAGCGACCGCGATCGTTGCGGGCGAAACCGTGCGCGAGCCCGACGGGCTCGCCATGAGCTCACGAAACGGCTACCTCTCGCCCGCGGAGCGCGCCGAGGCGCCCCGACTGCACCGCGTGCTTGCAGCGGTCGCGGGGGGATTGCCGGCCGCGCAGGCCATGCACCAGCTCGCCCAGGCGGGTTGGCAGCCGGACTACGTCGAAGTACGCCGCAGGCACGACCTTGCGCCGCCCCAGGCCGGCGACACGGAGCTGATCGTGCTCGGTGCCGCCCGGCTCGGCAGCACGCGACTCATTGACAACGTGGAGTTTTAGGTCGGGTAGGGCTCGAAGGTCATCGACTCGACCGGGCAGCCCAGCGCTTTTGCCATTTTGTCCATCGTCTCGTCGGTGATCGCGAGCGGCTGGAAATCGGCGTCGCCGCCCTTGGAGCTGATGAAGGCCTTCGCCGCCGCCTCGGTGTTCCAGGTCACCACAGGATCGGGGCTCACGCCCGGCACCTGCCGGCAGATCGGAAAGCCGTCCGACTTGTAGACGATCGCGTACATGTGCCCCTGGGTCGCAATTTAAACGATGTGCCCGTAAGGCAACAAGGCAGCCTATCGGGGAGGCCCTGATTGCTGGCTCAGGTAGGGGGGCGTTAAATCCATCACGGGAGGCCCTGGCGGGCTTCATCCAGCCAAGGCCTAGGCGACTTGAGCCCCTCACCCGCGGGGCGCTTCTATCGGGGAGAAAAGTCAAATGAGCAACATGAACGACGCAATGGGCCTGCGCATGCAGTACGGCACGACCAACGGCCAGTTCGATACCGAGTACGACCCCACCAGCGCGACGGTGTGGGGCTTCATGAATCCGAAGGGCAACCCCTGCTTCAGCCTCACGCTGCTGAAGGAAATCCGCGAGCACGACGCGGCGCTTGAAGCGAACGGCGGCGTGATCTGCGCCGAAGGCGAGAGCTATCCGGTGCGCTATTACGTCGGCGCCTCGCGCGCGCCGCGCGCGTACAACCTGGGCGGCGACCTGGGGCTGTTCATGCTGCTCATCAAGGCCCACGACCGCACCGCGCTCGCGCGCTACGCCGAGAAGTGCATCGACAACCTCTACGCGCGCATCACGCACTATGGCAGCCCGACGCTCACCACCATCTCGCTCGTGCAGGGCGATGCGCTCGGCGGCGGCTTCGAGTGCGCTCTGAGCTCCGACGTGATCGTTGCCGAGGAAAGCGCGCAGATGGGCCTGCCGGAGATCATGTTCAACCTGTTCCCGGGAATGGGCGCCTACCAGTTGCTCGCGCGGCGCATCGGCGTGCGCGCGGCCGAGCAGCTGATTCTTTCGGGACGCGTGCTGCCGGCGCGCAAGCTCCAAGAGATGGGCGTGGTCGACGTGGTGGCGAAGGACGGCCAGGGTGAAAGCGCCGTGCAGCAATGGATCGCCGACAACCGCCGGCGCCATAACGGCATGCAGGCCGTATTCGGACTGCGTCAGATCTGCAATCCGATTTCCCGGCAGGAGCTCGACGCGGTAGCCGAAAGCTGGGTCGATGCAGCGCTGCGGCTTACGGACCGCGATCTGCGGCTTATGGGCTGGCTCATGCGCGCGCAGCAGGACCGCGCTGCGGAGAAAAACACGGCGGTTGAAGCTGCGCCCGTCGCCGTCAACGCCTAGGGAGAGCGCCATGTTGGCTTTCCTGCGCAACACAGGACGCACCGAGCGTCTCATCGAAAGACGGCGGCGGCGCTACTACCTGAAGAACAGCCTGCTCTCTCTGTATGCGACGTTCCGCCTGGCGCGCAATCCGCAAGCCACGAAGTATGTGTTCATGATCGGCGACACCCAGGACAACATCGCCGAAAGCGAGCGGCAGCTCGGGCGCTATCCGGATCCTTTCTGCTCGAGCGCGCTGGAAGCGTTGTGGCAGAGCGGCTACCGGGCGGAGCGCTATGAGGTCGACGAGCTCGCCAAGCTGCCGCCGCATACGCTGGGCGGCGCATACGCGCGACACATGCAGGCGAACGAGCTGAGCGTCGACTACTACCCGGAAATGACGGCGCGCAACCGCATGCAGTTCCTGCGCCAGCGCATGCGCCAGACGCACGACATCTGGCACGTCCTTACCGGCTTCGGTACGGACGAGTTCGAAGAGGTCGGCATCCAGGGCTTCTACGCGGGCCAGGGCGTGAGCAGCATGGCCGCCTTCATCGCCGCCGGCGCGTTTCTGAAGAGCGTGCTGCGCTGCCGCTTCCGCGAGCTGCACAAGCACATGGACTCGTTCTGCGAAGGCTACTGCGCCGGCAAGCGCGCCGAATCCCTGCTCGCCGTGAAGTGGGAAGAACTGTGGGGCGAAAGCGTCGAGAGCCTGCGCCGCCGCTACCGCATCGCGCCGCGCGTCCGCGAAACCGCGCCGGTGCAATTGAGAGCAGTTGCGTGACTCAGGTCGCCGACTGCTGGGAGTCCTGCAGGTAACGATCGAGTTCGCGCCGGGCTGCTGCCAGTTCTTCCCCGAGACTGCGCAGCAGCTTGGCGCCCTGCAGGCGCAGCTCGGCGTCGCTGCAGCCGTCCAACCTCGTACAGAGCTGGGTCAGCCGGTCGGTGCCCATGCTCGCCGAAGAACCCTTCAAGGCATGTACGTGAGCGCGCAGCTCTCCGTAGTTGCGCGTGGCAATCGCGGACTCCATGCGATTGAGCAGCACCGCGTTGTCCGCAAAGAATACGCCGCAGAGCTTGGTCATGAACGTGGGCGACGATCCCAGGTCCTGAAGGTGCTGTAGCGTCTCGCGGTTGATCACGCACGGCTCATCCGTCGAGGCCGCCCGCGGCGCCGGCGCCTCGCGCGCCCCGGTGCTTGGCCGGCGCTCGCGGCGCTCGGCGGCGATGCCCTGCACTTCGTCAAGCAGCCGCCGCGCCTCGACCGGCTTCGCGAGGAAGGCGTCGGCGCCCGCCTCGAATGCCTCCTTGCGGCTCTCCGGCGTGGCGTCGGCCGAGAGCATGATCACCGGGACGCGCTCCCGGCCGCGCGTCATCAGGCGCAGCGCCTGCAGCGTTTCCACGCCGCTCAGGCCCGGCATGTTGCGGTCGAGGATCACGACATCGCAGCGCTCGACCTCCAGCGTCTCCAGCACGCCCTCGCCGTTGGTCACCATGGTGGTGGAATGGCCGCCGCGCTCGAGGATCTTGCCGATCACCTCGCGGTTGATCGGATTGTCATCCGCGACCAGCACGTGCAGCTTGCGGGCATTGGCCGAGCGCCGCGCGTAGTCGCGCAGCTGGACGACGCCCTCGCGCACCTCGTCGCCGGCGGAAATCGAGTGCAGCACGTTGAAGAGCTGGCGCTTCTCCAGCGGCAGCTCGAGCACCGCCGCAAACCCTTCCGACAGCGCCTCGAAGCGCGGCACCTGGAGCTCGCGCGGCACGGCGAGCACGCACGGTGGCGCGGCGCCGGCGCTCGCGCGGCGCAAGCGCTGCACATGGTCGAGCTGCTTGCCCGAGGCGTAGAAGAGCGCGCTGTGGCAGGGCTTGCCGAAGCTCACTTCGGACACCAGGCGCGCCGCCGCTTCCTCGACCGAGTCGGCGGCGAGACTCACTGCGCCCCACGTCGCCAATGCTTCCTGCAGCGCGGCACGCTCGCGCTCCGGGAAGGCGACCAGCAGGACACGCGCGGCGGCGAGCTCGCCGCCCGTGCCGACACGCTCGGGCTGCTTGTCGAAGGGCAGCTCGAACCAGAAGGTGCTCCCCAGGCCGACCGCGCTCTCCAGGCCGATGCGGCCGCCCATCAATTCGACCAGCTGCTTGGCGATGGTGGTGCCGAGGCCGGTGCCGCCGAAGCGCCGCGTGGTGGACTGATCGGCCTGCGTGAAGCTCTCGAAGATCTTCGCCTGCGCCTCGGGCGGGATGCCGATGCCGGTGTCGCGAATCGAGAACTTCAGGCGCACCTGCTCGGCGCTCTCTCCCTGCGACGAAACGTGGACCGTGACGTTGCCTTTTTCCGTGAACTTGAGCGCGTTGCCCACCAGGTTGACCAGCACCTGCCGCAGATGGTGCGGATCGCCGCGCAGCGCCGGTGGCACTTCCGGCATGATCGAGACGACAATCTCCAGGCCTTTCGCCGCCGCCTGCGCGGCAAGGATGCGCGACGTGCTGTTCACCAGCGCATGCACATCGAAATCGGTCTTCTCGATCGCGAGCTTGCCCGCCTCGATCTTCGAGAAGTCGAGCACATCGTCCACCTGCGCGAGCATCAGGCGCGAGGAGCTGCGCAGCGTCTGCAGCATGTCGGCCTGCTCGCGCGTCAGCGCGGTGTCGCGCAGCAGGTCCGCCATGCCGATGATGGCGTTGAGCGGCGTGCGCATCTCGTGGCTCACCACCGAGATGAAACGGCGCTTCGCCTGGTTGGCGGCCTCGGCGCGCGCGATGGCGTCGAAGAGCTGCGTCACCAGGCGCCGCACGTAAAGGCTGAGCACGATCAGCCCGACCATCAGGCCGATGCCGAGGGCGCGGTGCTCGATCCAGAACTCGCTGAAGGCGAGCGCGGCGCCGAAGCCCAGCACGCACAAGCCCAGCGTGATCAGCAGGTACTTGGCGCCGTAGCGGAAGCCGTTGGCGAGCGTGATCCAGAGGAAGATAAGATAGAGCGGCGCGCCGCTTTCGCCGAACTCCATCAGGGTCCAGGTCACCATCGCGGCGTCGGTCAGCGCGCCGAGCGTTCGGCGCAGGGGCGATGCATTGGCATCGCGCAGCACCGCCGCGATGATGGCGAGGCCCGCGAACAGATAGAAGAAATAGACCAGCCAGTGGTCCACGCCCTGCGGCAGGAGATAGAGTCCGAGCAGCAGCGCGTTCAGGATGCGCACGAACGCCTGTTCGTGCTCGCTGTCCGGCCGCGCTTTCAGCCTTGCGCGCAGGCGCTCAACCGCGCCGCGCCAGCCGGCGCTCAGTGCGGCAGGAGCGGGTCGCGCCATTCGTGCTGGACTTGCAGCACCTGCTTCTTCATGCCGCTGAACGCCTCGACCATGCGGGCATCGAAATGCCGCCCCGCCTGGCTGGTGACGTACTCGAACGCCTGCTCGCTCGGCCAGGCGTTCTTGTAGGGCCGCACCGAGGTGAGCGCGTCGTAGACGTCCGCCACGGCGACGATGCGGGCACAGAGCGGGATGTGATCGCCGACCAGGCCGTTCGGATAGCCGGAGCCGTCGTACTTCTCGTGGTGCCCGAGCGCGATGAGCGCTCCCATGCGCACGTACTTCGAGGCGCTGCCCTTGAGGATTTCATGCCCGATCAGGGGATGGCGGCGCATCACCTGCCACTCGGCACCGTCGAGCTTGTCCGCCTTGAGCAGGATATGGTCCGGGATGCCGATCTTGCCGATGTCGTGCAGGGGTGCCGCGAGCTCGATCGTTTCGGCCTCGTCGGGCTCCAGTCCGATGACATTGGCGATGAGCCGCGAGTAGCGCGACATGCGAATCAGGTGATAGCCCGTCTCCTCGTCGCGGAACTCCCCGGCGCGAGCGAGCCTCAGCAATGTTTCCTTCTCGCGCTCCCTTACCTCGCGCGTGGCATCCTCGACCATGTGCTCGAGCAGGCGCCGCCGGTCTTCGAGCACGACGTGCTGCCGGCGCAGCGTGAGCAGGTTCCTGCAGCGCGCGAGGCACTCGCGCGCGTCGATCGGCTTCGTCAGGAAATCGGTGATTCCTGCGTCGAGCGCGGCGTAACGCACCTTGCGGTCGTCGTGCACCGTGATCATCACGATCGGCACGTGCTCGTATCCCGGCAGCGCGCGCAGGCGCTTCACGAACTCGATGCCGTCCATCTCGGGCATCATGTAGTCGACCAGCACGAGATCGCAGACGTGGCGCGTCGCCCACACTACGGCATCGACCGGGCGTGCGAAGCCTTCCACCGCCACGCGCTCGTCGAGCCCGCGCACCACCTGCTCAAGGATGGCGCGACCGGTCGACTGGTCGTCGACCACCATCACCGTGCTTCGTGCCGAAGGCAGGATCCGCACCTGCGCCTTGGCCATCCCCGACCCCCTCCCTCGCCTATGCCGGCAAAAAGCCTACGCCCGGCCCCCCGCAGTGTCCAGCGAGCTTGCCCGGGGACTTAGTCTTTTTTGCACCGCGGCTGGTGCCGGAAGAGAGACTCGAACTCTCATGGTGTCGCCACCGGCGGATTTTGAGTCCGCTGCGTCTACCGGTTCCGCCATTCCGGCGCGGGAGGAGGCGGAAATTATAATTCCCGGGTGCGGGTCTCCGAGTTCGACTACGAGCTGCCTGTCGAGCTCATCGCCCAGCATCCCGCCCCCAGCCGCAGCGCCAGCCGTCTGCTGCACCTCGCCGCCGGCGGCCGGCTCGAAGACCTCATGTTCACCGATCTGCCGCAGCTCGTCGACGAGCGCGATACGCTGGTGCTGAACGACACGCGTGTGATCAAGGCACGCCTCTTCGGCCGCAAGCCAAGCGGCGGCCAGGTCGAGGTGTTGGTCGAGCGCATCGTGGCGCCGCGCATCGCGCTCGCCCTGTTGCGCGCCGGGCACGTGCCCAAGCCCGGAACCCAGGTGCTGATCGGCGAGGTTCAGGCGAGCGTCGAAGAGCGCGCCGGCGAGCTCTACCGGGTCTCGTTTTCGCAGGACGTCGAACGCGTGCTCGAGCGCCACGGCACCGTGCCGCTTCCGCCCTACATCACGCACCCGGCTCAAGCCCAAGATGCCGAGCGTTACCAGACCGTCTACGCCGAGCGCCCCGGCGCAGTCGCCGCCCCGACCGCGGGCCTGCATTTCGACAGCCGCCTGCTCGAGCGGCTGCGCGAGCGCGGCGCGCGCATCGCCACGCTCACCTTGCACGTCGGCTTCGGCACCTTCCAACCATTGCGCACCGACATCGTCGAGGCGCACCGCATGCATCGCGAGCGCTACAGCATCCCGGACGAGACGCTGCAGGCAATCGCCGGCCGGCGCGTGCTCGCCGTGGGCACGACGTCGCTGCGCGCGCTTGAAGCGGCCGCGGCCACCGGCGAGACCTCCGGTGAGACCGACCTCTTCATTTACCCGGGATATGAATTCCAGGTGGTCGACCGGCTGCTCACCAATTTCCATCTGCCGAAGTCGACGCTCCTGATGCTCGTGTGCGCGTTCGCCGGCCGCGACAACGTGCTGCGCGCTTACCGGCACGCCATCGAGCAGCGCTATCGCTTCTTCTCCTACGGCGACGCGATGCTGATCGAGCGATGAAGCTCAGCATCACGCATCGCGACGGCGCCGCGCGCCGCGGCGTGCTCGAGCTTGCGCACGGCCGCGTCGACACCCCGGCGTTCATGCCGGTCGGCACGTATGGCGCCGTCAAGGCGGTATCGCCAGCGGAGCTGCGCGAGCTCGGCGCGCAGATCGTGCTCGGCAATACGTTCCACCTCTGGTTGCGACCGGGGCTCGAGGTGATCGAGCGCCACGGCGGCCTGCATCGCTTCATGGGCTGGGGCGGTCCGATCCTCACCGACTCGGGCGGCTTCCAGGTGTTCAGCCTCGGCGCGCTGCGCAAGATCGCCGAGGAAGGCGTGCAGTTCGCCTCGCCGATCAACGGCGATCGGCTATTGCTGACGCCGGAGGAGTCGATGCGCATCCAGCAGGTGCTGAACTCCGACATCGCGATGGTGTTCGACGAGTGCACGCCGTATCCGGCGAGCGAAGCGGAAGCGGCGGGCTCGATGCGCCTCTCGCTGCGCTGGGCCGAGCGCTCGCGGCGCGCCTGGCAGGGCGCCAACGCGCTCTTCGGCATCGTGCAGGGCGGCATGTACGAGCAGTTGCGCGACGAGTCGCTCGCCGGCCTCGAGCAGATCGCCTTCGACGGCTATGCGATCGGCGGGCTCTCGGTGGGCGAGCCGCCGCAGGAGCGCACGCGCATCGTGAACCACCTCCTGCCGCGCATGCCGCAAGCGGCGCCGCGTTACCTGATGGGCATGGGCACGCCCGAAGACCTGATGGCCGCAGTGGGCGCGGGCATCGACCTCTTCGATTGCGTCCTGCCAACGCGCAACGCCAGGAACGGTTGGCTCTTCACCCGCTACGGCGACCTGAAGATCCGCAACGCGCGCCACCGCGACGACACGAGCCCGCTCGATGCTGAGTGCAGCTGCTACACCTGCCGGCATTTCACCCGCGCTTACCTCTACCACCTGCAGAAGACCAACGAGATCCTCGGCGCCCGCTTGAATACGCTGCATAACCTGCATTACTACCAGGAGCTCATGCAGATGCTGCGCGGCGCGATCGAGACCGGCAGCTTCGCGTCGACCGCTGCGCGGCTCGCCGCCGAACGGACCCGCTATAATTCCGCGCTTTCCGCCGCATCGTCCGAAGAGGATCCGCAGTGATCATCTCTCCCGCGTACGCACAGGCCGCCGGTGGCGCAGACAGCCTCATGAGCTTCCTGCCCATCATCCTGCTGTTCGTGATCCTGTACTTCCTCATGATCCGGCCGCAGATGAAGCGCGCGAAGGAGCAGAAGGCGATGATCGAGGCGCTGCAGAAGGGCGACGAAGTGGTGACCGCCGGCGGCATGGTCGGTCGCATCACCAAGCTCGGCGAGCAGTACGTGACGCTCGAGATCGCCCCCGACACCGAGATCGTGGTGCAGCGCTCGGCCGTGCAGGTGCCGCTCCCCAAAGGGACGCTAAAGACGCTTCAATGAAGCGGGACGCTTAACACGCCGCAGTGAATCGCTTCCCCACCTGGAAATACGCGCTGATCGCGCTCGCGATCGCGCTCGCCTTCCTCTACACGCTGCCCAACTTCTTCGGCGAGTCGCCGGCCGTGCAGGTGGCAAGCGCTAAGTCCACCGTGCGCACGGATGCGAGCGTGGTCACGCGCGTCGAACAGGCGCTCCAGGCAGCCAATATCCGCGCCACCGGCCTGGTGATGGACCCGACCGGCGTGCGTGTGCGCTTCGCCGATACGGACACCCAGCTGCGCGCCAAGGATGCAATCGACCGCGCGCTGAACCCGGATCCGAAAGATTCGGGCTTCTCGGTCGCGTTGAACCTGCTCTCGGCTTCCCCCGGCTGGCTCACCGCGATCCACGCGCTGCCGATGTATCTCGGCCTGGATTTGCGCGGCGGCGTCCACTTCCTGCTGCAGATGGACACCACCGCCGCGATCAACAAGCGCGTCGAGAACCTGGCGGCCGACCTGCGCACGCAGCTGCGCGAGAAGAATATCCGCCACGGCGGCATTGCGCGCGAGGGCCAGAGCGTGCGCATCCGCTTGCGTGACGCGACGACGCGCGACCAGGCGCGCGCCTACATCATGGACAACGTCCCCGACCTCAACGTCGTGGAGCGCGACGACGGCCAGAACCTCCTCTTGGTCTGCACAGTGAAGCCCGAGTTCCAGAAGCGGGTAATGGAGACGGCGCTGCAGCAGAACATCCAGACGCTGCACAACCGCGTGAACGAGCTCGGCGTGGCGGAACCGGTGATCCAACAGCAGGGCTCCGACCGCATCGTGGTGCAGCTCCCCGGCGTCCAGGACGTCGCGCGCGCAAAGGAGATCCTCGGCCGCACCGCCACGCTGGAAGTGCGCCTGGTCGACGAGGAGGCAATGCGCACCGGTCAGAGCTTCGGCGACGACGTGTTCCCGGAGCGCCGACGCGACGGCAGCGTCGGCCAGGTCCCTGTAAAGAAGCAGGTCTATGTTACCGGCGACCAGTTCATCGGCGCTTCCGCCACCTTCGACCAGGACCAGCGTCCTGCCGTGGCGGTGGAGCTCGACGACGCCGGCGGCCGCACCATGCGTCAGGTGACGCGCGAGAACGTGAAGCACCTGATGGCCATCATCCTTTTCGAGAAGGGTAAGGGCGAGGCCATCTCGGTCGCCACCATCCAGAGCGAGTTCGGCAGCCGCTTCCAGATCACGGGCGCCTTCACGCCGAACGAGACGCGCGACCTCTCGCTCCTCATCCGCGCGGGCTCGCTCGCCGCGCCGATGGAGATCATCGAGGAGCGCACGGTGGGCCCGAGCCTCGGGCGCGACAACATCAGCAAGGGCTTCCACGCCACGCTCTGGGGCTTCACCGCCATCGTCGTCTTCATGTCGATCTACTACCTGGTGTTCGGCCTGATCTCGTCGCTCGCCCTGGCGGTGAACCTGCTGCTGCTGATCGCTCTCCTTTCCCTGCTGCAGGCCACGCTCACGCTGCCCGGCATCGCGGCCATCGCGCTCACGCTCGGCATGGCGATCGACTCGAACGTGCTCATCAACGAGCGCATCCGCGAGGAGCTGCGCGGCGGTGCCACGCCGCAGGCGGCAATCGCCGCCGGTTATGAACGCGCCTGGAACACGATCTTCGACTCGAACGTTACGACGTTCATCGTCGGCCTCTCGCTGCTGATGGTGCCGGGTGCGGTGCGCGGTTTTGCCGTCGTGCACTGCCTCGGCATCATGACTTCGATGTTCTCGGCGGTGCTGGTCTCGCGCGCGCTCGTCAACCTGACCTACGGTCACCGCCGGCGCGTGGCGCGGCTCGCCATCGGCAACACGACGTGGAAGTGAGCTAAGCGATGGAATTCTTCAAGATCCGTCGCACCATCCCCTTCATGCGCTATGCGTTGATCTTCAACGTCATATCGCTGATCACCTTCATCGCGGCGGTGTTCTTCCTGGTGCATCGCGGCCTCAACTACTCGATCGAGTTCACCGGTGGAACTCTGATCGAAGTCGGCTACCGGGACGCCGCGAAAGTCGATGCCATCCGCCAGGCGCTCGAGAAGGCCGGCTACAAGGCGGAAGCACAGAACTTCGGCTCATCGCGCGAGGTGCTGATCCGCATGCACCTCGAGGCCAACCAATCGAGCGCCGACGTGGCGCAGAAGGTGATGCAGGTGCTGAAGGAACAGGATACCTCCGCGGAGCTGCGGCGCGTGGAATTCGTAGGGCCGCAGGTCGGTCGCGAGCTGGTCGACCTCGGGCTCGTAGCGCTGCTCGTCACGGCGGTCGGCATCGTCTGCTACCTCTGGCTGCGCTTCGAATGGCGCTTCGGCGTGTCGGGCATCATCGCCAATCTGCACGACGTCGTGATCATCCTTGGCTTCTTCGCCTTCTTCCAGTGGGAGTTTTCGCTCCCGGTGCTCGCCGCGGTGCTCGCGGTGCTCGGCTATTCGGTGAACGAATCGGTGGTGGTGTTCGACCGCGTGCGCGAGAACTTCCGCAAGATGCGCAAGGCGTCAACCCCGGAGGTCATCGACAGCGCGATCACCGGCGTCATCTCGCGCACCATCATCACGCACGGCTGCACGCAGATGATGGTCACTACGATGCTCATCTTCGGCGGTGAGGCGCTGCACTATTTCGCGCTCGCCCTCACGATCGGCATTCTCTTCGGCATCTATTCCTCGGTGCTGGTCGCGAGCCCGCTCGTCATGTGGCTCGGCGCCAGGCGCGAGCAGTTCATCAAGCCGACCCGCAAGGGCCGGCGCGACGAGCACGAAGGCGCGGTGGTCTAGCTCAGGCTGAGCTGATCGCCGCCGCTGAGCCGCGTCGCGGCATTAATGCGGCCAACACGGCAGCGACGACCACCAGCGCCAGCACATCGCCCCACAGGTGTCCCGTGTGCTGCGGCTTGGAAAGCGACTGCGCCGCCATGATCGCCCCGTGGACGAAGCTCGACCAGACCGTGAACCAGATGAGGCTCGCGTGCGCAAGCGGGTTGCGTGAAGCGATGAGCAGGAAGACCCCGAGCGTCGCATAGATGCCGAGGATCATCTCGTAGTACTCGGAGCGGCCTTCGGCATGCCAGGCCCAGCCCGAAGGCCAGATCAACCCGAGCGGCCAGATGCCGAAGATGAAGACCAGGCCCACCAGGACGAGAACAATGCGCAGGTACTTGACGCGATCGGCTTCCGTCATGTGCTTCTCCTTTTTAGTTATTTGAAGCCGCGCGAGAGTCTACGCTACTTCAGGATCTGAATCAGGTTCGAGTAGTCGTCGGTCCAGGTGCGCCAGCTCGGTCGGTCTTCCGCCGGCGCCGCCCCGGCTTCGATGATCGCCGGCGCCGTGAGCGCGGCTGCGTCGCGTGACACCAGCACCCAGTCGCTGCGCGACTTGGCCGACGTGTCGTCCTCGTCGTCCGGATCATCGGCAATGAGCGCCGCGTGCAGCTTCAGCTCATCGGCAAGGCGTGCGACGACCGGGATCAGGTCGAGGAACCGATTGGAAACGTGGAACGCCACGATGCCGTCCGGTTTCATGTGCCGCAGATACGCCTGCAGTGCTTCGCGGGTAATAAGGTGCACCGGAATGGCATCGCTCGAGAACGCGTCCACCGCCAGCACGTCGAGGGCCTGCGGCGGTTCGCGCTCGAGCGTAAGGCGCGCGTCGCCAAGCGCGATCTCGACGCGCGCGCGGCTGTCCGCGAGGAAGCTGAATTCTTCGCGCGCGATGCGGATGACGTTGGCATCTATGTCGTAGAAGCGGTAGACGTCGCCCGCCCGCCCGTAGGCGGCGATCGTTCCCGTGCCGAGGCCGATCACTCCCACGCGCACCGCGTGGTCCTGCTTGGCATGGATCGCCGCGGCGATGCCCGAGGACTCCGTGTAGTAGGTGGTCGGTGTGCGCCGGCGTGCCTCGCTCATGTACTGCTCGCCGTGCATGATGGTGCCGTGGACCAGGCGCCGCAGGTGCGAGTCGTCGCCCGGTATGCCGTACTCCTTCACACGCAGCACGCCGTAGAAGCTGCGCTTCGCGACGATCACGTCGCGCTGATGGCGAAAGCCGTCGTACGTGGCGCAGGCGCCGACGCCGAGCACCACGACAAGGCTCGCCATGTACGCGACACGACCCACGCTCAGGAAGCGCAGCGCGCCAAGCACCGCCAGCGCCGCGAGTCCGGCGCCGAGCTCGAAGTAGCCGGTAAAGACCAGCGGCGCCACGACGGCCACCAGCAAGCCGCCCAGCGCGCCGCCCGCCGACACCGTGAGATAGAAGGCCGTAAGGTGCGCGGGCGCCGGCCGCGTGCGATAGAGCTCGCTGTGGCAGAAAAGACAGCCGACGAAAAGTCCCGCCAGGAACACACCGAGCTGCAGCGCGAGCTGGTAGTGGTATTCGGTGTCGACGAGAAGCCAGGCCATGCCTATCAATGCGATGAGTAGCACCGGCCACAGGTAGCGCGGCTGGTACCAGGCGCCGCCTTCGAAGGCGATGATGAAGGTCGCTAGATACAGCGTCAGCGGCACGAGCCACAGGAGCGGGACCGATGCGACGTTCTGCGTCAGGTGGTTCGTGACGGCGAGCAGCATCACCGAGCCGGTCGCCGACAGCGCGAGCCACCAGCCGAAGTCGCGCGCGGTGAGGCGCGGCGCGGCCTCGGCGCGTTGCGCGAAGCTTGTCGCGCGCGGCGTGCGCCAGGCGAGCGCCGCGCACACCACGGCAAAGGCGCCGAAAAGCCAGGACCAGACGCTCACTTGCTCGCGCGCGGCGAGATAAGGCTCCACCACGAGCGGATAGCCCAGCAGCGCGAGCAGCGAGGCGAGGTTCGAGAGCGCGAACAGGCGGTAAGGGTTCGCGCTTGGCCGGGCACGCGCGAACCACGCCTGCACCAGCGGGCTGGTCGAGGCGAGCAGGAAGTAAGGCAGCCCTACGGTTGCGCTCAAAAGGAGCAGGATGCGGCTGATCGGCTCGGCATCGCCGGCCGGCTTCCAGGTCTCCGCCGGCATGATCGGCAGCGTCGCGACCGCCGCCACCAGGAGCACGGTATGGATGAGCGGCTCATAGCGCCGGCGGGCGACGCCATGCGCGTAGGCGTACCCGGCGAGCAGCAGCATCTGGAAGAAAAGCATGCAGGTCGTCCACACCGCTGCGCTGCCGCCGAACCATGGCAGGATCAGCCGCGCGATCAGCGGCTGCACGAGAAACAGCAGGAACGACGAAAGGAAAATCGTCGCTGCGTACGTCATTGTCGTCCTAGTTGATGTCCTTCGGGAAAGGCCGCTTCAGCATCCAGGCCGCGATGGCGTCAACCGTCTCGGCTTCCTTGCCGTAGAAGCCGTGCGGGGCGAGCGGCTCGCACGGCGATGACTCCGCGGGCTTGCCGCCCCTGACCGAGATCAAGGGATATTGGTGGCCCACGCTGGCCGCCGCCGAATACGGCGTGACCGGGCACGAGTCGTCACGGTGATGCACGAAAAGCAACGGCGTCCTGATGCCGGCATAGTCGAAGCCGGCGAGCGAAAGGGCGGCGCGGCGCGGCGGCGACGTGAACACTGTCGAGGTCAGCACGACGCCGCTCACGTCTTGGCCAAGCGCGCGGCCGACGTACGCGGCGGACAGGGTGCCGCGGCTCGTGCCGACAATGTAGAGCGGCAATCCAGGGTAGCGCTTCTTCAGCTCGGCGACCACCGCGCGCGCATCGGCGGCGTTCGCTTCGCTCGCGCGGTAATCGTCGGTCAGCTCGTCGCGGTCGGAGGGCGCGTCGATGATGACCGGCACGATGGCGTTGCGCGCGAACTCCTCGCGCGAGCGCGGCAGGAAATTGCGCGCGCCGAACTTCACGCGCCCCTCTTCCATGCGCAGACGGATGCTGCCGCCCCCGCCGACATAAAGTACCGCCACCGCCTGCGGGACGCGCGCCGCCATGTCGGCGATCACGAAAGACTGCGTGACGCCCGGGCGGCTTGGCACCGTCACCATTTCCTGCGCGCCAGCGCCGGCGGTAACGCCGGCTGCAAGAAGAGCGAGGATCCTCAAACGCGCCGGGCGAGTTCGGCCGCGAGTCCGGTATAGCGTGCCGGCGTGAGAGCGAGCAGGCGCCGCTTTGCGTCCGGCGGAATGGGCAGCGACTTTACGAATTGCGAGAGCACTCCGCGTTCCAGGCGCTTGCCGCGCGTCAGATCCTTCAGCTTGTCGTAGGCATCGGCAACGCCGTAGCGGCGCATCACCTGCTGCACCGCCTCGGCGAGCACCTCCCAGTTGCCATCGAGGTCCGCTGCGAGGCGACGGGCATCGACCTGCAGCTTGCCGAGCCCACGCTCCGCGGCGGCGTAAGCGAGCAGCGTGTGACCGAGCGCCGTGCCGATGTTGCGGCTCGCGGTCGAGTCCGAGAGATCGCGCTGCCAGCGGGAGACGGGCAGCTTGTCTGAGAGGTGGCGCAGCAGCGCGTTAGCGACGCCGATATTGCCCTCGGAGTTCTCGAAGTCGATCGGATTCACCTTGTGCGGCATGGTAGAGGAGCCGACTTCCCCTGCCTTCACTTTCTGCGCGAAATAGCCGAGCGAGATATAGCCCCATACGTCGCGGTCAAGATCGAGCAGGATGCTGTTCGCGCGCGCGTAGGCGTCGAGCAGCTCGGCGAGCCAGTCATGCGGCTCGATCTGCGTCGTGTAGGCATTGAACTCGAGCCCGAGGCGCTCGACGAAGCGGCGGCTGAAGCGCTCCCAGTCGAAGTCCGGATACGCCACGAGGTGCGCGTTGTAATTGCCCACCGCTCCGTTCACCTTGCCGAGGATCGGCACGGCGCCGATGCGCTCCCTCGCCCGCGCGAGGCGATGAGCGAAGTTCGCCATCTCCTTGCCGAGCGTGGTGGGCGTCGCCGGCTGGCCGTGGGTGCGCGCAAGCATCGGCACTGCTGCGTGCCGGCGCGCAAGCGAACGCAGCGCCTCGATCAGGCGATCAAGCGCCGGCAGCATGACCGCCTCGCGCGACTCGCGCAGCATCAGGGCGTAGGCGAGATTGTTGATATCCTCGGAAGTGCAGGCGAAATGCACGAACTCGAGCGCCGCCTGCGCTTCCTTGTTCGAGCCGAGCTTTGCACGCAGCCAGTACTCGATCGCCTTCACGTCATGATTGGTTTCGGCCTCGATTTTCTTGACGTGCTCGGCGTCCGCCTCGCCGAATTCCTCGGCGAGCCGGCGGAAGACGCCCTGCGTGCGCGGCGAAAAGGGCTTCAATTCGCGGATCGCGCGCTCCTGCGCGAGCGCCTGGAGCCACTCGAGCTCGATCCTGATGCGGTAGCCGATGAGCGCCTGCTCGCTGAAGTGGACCCGCAGGGGATCGAGGGTCTTGGCGTACCGGCCGTCGAGGGGCGAGAGCGCCGCAAGCGGCGATGGCATGGCCCTCTATTATACGGGTGATGCGCATCTCTCTTCACCGCGTTGCCGCCGAAGCGGCCGCGTGCCGGCGCTGCGCAGGCTCGCTCGAGCCCAATCCGGTGTTCCGCGCGCGCGCCGCGGCGCGCTTGCTGATCGTCGGCCAAGCGCCTGGACGCCGCGTGCACGAGACCGGCATTCCGTGGAACGATCCGTCGGGCGACGTGCTGCGCGAGTGGCTGGCGATGGATCGCGAGACGTTCTACGACGCGACGCGCATCGCCATCGTGCCAGTCGGGCTCTGCTATCCGGGCACGGTCGACGGCGCCGATCTGCCGCCGCCGCCGCGCTGCGCGCCGCTCTGGCAGCCGAAGTTCCGCGCCGCGCTGCCGCGCATCGAGCTGACGCTGCTCGTCGGCTCGTATGCGCAGAAGCACTATCTGGGTGCCCGCCGCAAAGGCTGCCTCACCGAGACGGTGCGCGCGTTCCGCGACTACGTGCCCGAGTTTTTCCCGCTGCCGCATCCGAGCTGGCGCAATCTCGCGTGGCGGCGGAAGAACCCGTGGTTCGAGCGCGAGGTGCTGCCCATCCTGCGGCGACAGGTCGCCGCTATAATCGCGCGCTCCTGATGAAACTACTCGGCTCGCTCGCCAGTCCGTATACGCGCAAGGTGCGCGTGGTGGCCGCGGAGAAGAAGATCGAATGCGAGCTCGAGCTGGTCGACGTAAATCCGGTCGAGAACCCGGTCAACGCGCACAATCCGCTCGGCAAGGTGCCGACCCTCGTGCTGGACGACGGCACGGCGCTCTACGACTCGCGCGTGATCGTCGACTTCCTCGATGCGCGCTCGCCGCTCGGGCGTCTGATCCCCGAGGAGACGCGCGACCGTGTCGCCGTGCGTCGCTGGGAGGCGCTCGCCGACGGCGTGCTCGACGCGGGGCTGCTCGCGCGCTACGAATCGCTGCGCGAGCGGCGCGAGCGCAGCCAGGCCTGGACCGAAAAGCAGCTCGCTCGCATGCACCGCGCAATGGAGCTGATGGCGAAGGATCTGGAAGGGCACCCGTGGTGCCACAACGACCGCTACTCGCTCGCCGACATCGCGTTAGGCTGCTGCCTCGGCTGGCTCGACTTCCGGCGGCCCGGCGAGGTCGACTGGCACGCGAAGTACGCGGGCCTCGCACAGCACCACCGCAGGCTCATGGAGCGCGCGGCGTTCGCCGACACGCTGCCGCAGGCGCCTAAGTAATCACCCCGCCGCCGAGGCAAGCCTCGCCGTCATAGAGCACCACCGACTGTCCCGGCGTCACCGCCCACTGCGGGGCGCTGAAATCGACGCGAATCTCGCTCTCCAGCACTCGGGCGAGCGTGCACGGCGCATCGGCCTGGCGGTAGCGCGTCTTCGCAGTGTGCTCGGTGCATTCCGCCGGCGGCGAGCCCGCGATCCAGCTCGTCTCGTCGGCAGCGAGCGATCGCCTGAGGAGCAGCGGATGGTCATGCCCCTGCACGACGACGAGCTTGTTCGCCGCGGGGTCCTTGGCCGCGACATACCACGCCTCGCCCGCGCCGCCGATGCCGATGCCCTTGCGCTGGCCGATGGTGTAGAACGCGAGGCCGATGTGCTCGCCGATGGTGCGGCCCTCGGCGTCGACGATCGGCCCGGGCGCCTTCGGCAAGTAGCGGTTCAGGAACTCGCGGAACGGCCGCTCGCCGATAAAGCAGATGCCGGTCGAGTCCTTCTTCGCATGGTTGGGCAGCCCCGCCTCGAGCGCGATGCGCCGCACTTCGCTCTTCTCGAGGTCGCCGACCGGGAACATGACACGCGAGAGCTGCTCCTGCGTGAGGCGATGCAGGAAATAGCTCTGGTCCTTGCCCGCGTCCTTGCCACGCAGCAGGCGGTGCCGGCCCTCTGACATGTCCAGGCGCGCGTAATGCCCGGTGGCGATCTTGGTCGCGCCGAGGCGCATGGCGTGGTCGAGGAACGCGCGGAACTTGATCTCCGCGTTGCACAGCACATCCGGGTTCGGCGTGCGCCCGGACGAGTACTCGCGCAAGAACTCGGCGAAGACGCGGTCCTTATACTCGGCGGCGAAATTGACCGCCTCGAGCTCGACGCCGATCACGTCGGCTGCGGCCGCCGCATCGATCAGGTCCTGGCGCGTGGAGCAATACTCGTCGGTATCGTCGTCCTCCCAGTTCTTCATGAAGAGCCCGACCACCTCGTAGCCCTGCCGCTTCAGCAGCAGCGCCGCTACCGACGAATCCACGCCGCCGGACATGCCGACCACGACCCTCATGCGAACTCCGGCGACAGCATGTCCAGCGGGAAGCGCCGCCCGGCGAGGAAGTCGGCGACGCACTTGGCGACGAGCGGCGAGCGGTGCTCGGCGCGCCGCGCCTCGAGCTCCACCGGCGTGAGCCAGTGCAGGCGCACGATCTCCTTGTCCAGCTTGCGCCGCGCGTCGGCTTCGCCGGCGTCGCCGGCGAAGCAAAAGCGCAGGAACGTCACGTCCTTCGCCGCGTAGTGCCAGCGATAGACGCCGAC
>DASSLQ010000147.1:0-17804 GCA_035689325.1 Burkholderiales bacterium
CGGCGAGGACGCATCCACGACGTGAAGCAGCAGATCGGCGCGAACGGTCTCCTCCAGCGTCGCGCGGAACGCAGCGACCAGCGTATGCGGCAGGTCGCGGATGAAGCCGACCGTGTCGGATAACACCACCGGATTTGCCGGCGGCAGCCAGATGCGGCGCGTGGTGGTATCGAGCGTGGCGAACAGCTGATCGGCTTCGTACGCCTTGGCATTGGTGAGCGCGTTGAAGAGCGTCGACTTGCCGGCGTTGGTGTAACCGACGATGGAGACGGAAAGCACGTTGCCACGCTCGCGCGCCCGGCGTTGGACGTGCCGCCGCTTCTGCAGCTGCTGCAATTTGCCTTTCAGCGTCTTCATCTTGGTCGAGATATAGCGGCGATCCAGTTCCAGCTGCGTCTCGCCCGGGCCGCCGGTCGCGCCGAAGCCGCCGCGCTGGCGCTCGAGGTGCGTCCAGCCGCGCACGAGGCGCGTCGAGAGGTGCTCGAGCCGCGCGAGCTCGACCTGCAGCTTGCCCTCGCTGGTCTGCGCGCGCTGCGCGAAGATCTCGAGGATCAGCTCCGTGCGATCGAGCACGCGCGCGCGCACTTCGCGCTCGACGTTGCGCTGCTGCGCGGGCGAGAGCTCGTGGTTGAAGACCACGAAGCCTGCATTGAGCTCGCGCACCGCCTGCGCGATCTGCTCGACCTTGCCCGCGCCCGCATAGAACTTGGGATCGGGCCGGCTGCGCCGGCCGCCGATCACGCAGTGGCGCACCACGCCCGCGCTTTCGACAAGACGCACCACCTCCGCAACGCGCTCTTCGTACTCGGCGTCGCCGAAGTCCAGGCACAGGATGATCGCCGCGCGAGGATCGGCGGCGGCTTGCTGCTGCTGCGGCAACCTACTCGGCGTCCTTCTCCGCTCCGAGGTTGATCGGGCGAGAGGGCACGACCGTGGAAATGGCGTGCTTGTAGACCATCTGGGTGACCGAATTGCGCAGCAGCACCACGTACTGGTCGAAGGACTCGATCTGGCCCTGGAGCTTGATGCCGTTCACGAGATAGATCGAGACGGGCACGTGTTCCTTGCGCAGCGTGTTCAAAAACGGGTCTTGTAGCAACTGGCCCTTGTTGCTCATGTTCTTCTCTCTTGGGGGTTTTGTACCCATAACTCTAATTGATTTCGCCCCCCCTTTCTAGCTCGGGAGCTGGAGCGGCGGCGTTACGTCGCCACATTGCGCGCGGTGGCGCAGCGCATGGTCCATCAGCACGCAGGCGAGCATCGCCTCGGCGATCGGCGTGGCGCGGATGCCGACGCAGGGGTCGTGGCGTCCGCTGGTCTCGATGGTGGCAGCGCGGCCCTGCCGGTCGATCGTGCGGCGGGGCAGCCTGATGCTCGACGTGGGTTTTAGCGCAAGCGACACGGTGATGTCCTGTCCCGTGGAGATGCCGCCCAGCACCCCGCCATTGTTGTTGGAGAGGAAGCCCTGCGGGCTCATCTCGTCGCCGTGCTCGCTGCCCTTTTGCACGACGGCGCCGAAGCCGGCACCGATCTCCACGCCCTTCACCGCATTGATGCCCATCATGGCACCGGCGATGTCGGCATCCAGGCGGCCATAGACCGGCTCGCCCCAGCCAACCGGCACGCCGCTCGCCACCAGGTTGACCCGCGCGCCGCAGGAATCGCCGGACTCGCGCAGCTCGTCCATCTGCTTTTCCAGCTGCGCCACGATTCCCGCATTGGGCGCAAAGAACGCGTTGCCATCGACCGCCTCCCAGGACTCGAACGCAATCGCTGTGCGTCCGAGCTGCGCGAGATAGCCGCGCACGCGCACGCCGTAGCGCTCACGCAGCCACTTCTTGGCGATCGCGCCGGCGGCGACACGCACCACCGTCTCGCGCGCCGAGGCCCGGCCGCCGCCACGCGCATCGCGCACGCCGTACTTCTGCAGATAGGTGTAGTCGGCATGCCCGGGCCGGAACTTGTCGGCGATCGCCGAGTAATCCTTCGAGCGCTGGTCCTCGTTGCGGACGAGAAAGCCGATCGCGGTGCCGGTCGTGCGGCCCTCGTACACGCCGGAAAGAATTTCGATGGTGTCCGATTCGCGCCGCTGCGTGACGTGGCGCGAGGTGCCGGGCTTGCGGCGGTCGAGCTCGCGCTGGATATCGGCCGCGTCGAGCGCCAGCCCCGGCGGACAGCCATCGACCACGCCGCCGTACGCCGGCCCGTGCGATTCGCCGAACGACGTGACGCAGTACAGAAGGCCGAACGTGTTGCCCGACATGCGGGCGATTCTACAAGCCCGCTACGCGGGCCAATTCTTGATGTAGCCCTTCAGCATCTTGTTCTCGAAGTCCTGCTCCTCGAGCACCGCCTTGGCGACATCGCGGAAGGAGATGACGCCGATCAGGCGGCCATCCTGCATCACCGGCAGGTAGCGCGCGCCACTGTCGAGCATGGTGCGGCGCAGGTCGTTGACCTCCATGTCCGGCGTCGCGGTCACCGGATCGCGCACCATGATGTCGGCGACGCGTACTTCGCCGAGCGAGCCCGAGCGCTGCGCCAGCGCCTGCAAGAGCTCGCGGAAGGTGAGCATGCCGAGCATGCGCCCCTGCTCCAGCACGACGAGCGAGCCGAGGTTCTCCTTCGCCATGGTGCGGACCGCGTCCGCGGCGCGGCCCGCCGGTTCGATGCTGATCAGCCGGTTTCCCTTGACCCGCAGGATTTCCTTCACTTGCATCGCTCGACCCTCCTCCTCTGTGGCCCGTTCAGAGTATCTTCGGCGCTCGCGATGCCACGAGAATACTCTCAAAAGGCGGCTCTGGTCACGGGTGGCGCGCGCGGCATCGGAAAAGCAACCGCCCTCCTGCTCGCCGCGCGCGGCTACCAGGTTGTAATCGCGGATCGGGACGCCCAAGCGGGACGCAAGACCGCCGCGGAGAGCGAGCTCGCGTTCGTGCGCTGCGACGTGGCACGCGAAAGCGACGTGCGCCGCTGCGTGCGGCAGCTGCTCAGGCGCTGCGGGCGGCTGGACGCCCTGATTAACAACGCCGGCATCGCCGATCCGGCCACCGGTCCGCTAGAACAGCTGAGCCTGCGCGAATGGAACCGCCGCATCGGCGCCAACCTCACCGGCATGTTCCTGATGTCGAAGCATGCTGCGCCGCACTTGCGCCGCACGCGGGGCGCGATCGTCAACATCGCATCGACGCGTGCGCTGCAGTCGGAGCCCGACACCGAGGCTTATGCGGCGAGCAAAGGCGGCGCGGTGGCGCTGACGCACGCGCTCGCGCTGAGCCTCGGCCCGCAGGTGCGCGTCAGTTGCATCAGCCCGGGGTGGATCGACACCGGCAAGTCAAAGCTTTCGCGCGCCGATCACGCGCAGCACCCCGCGGGCCGCGTCGGCCGGCCGCGGGATGTCGCCGAGCTGGTGGCGTTCCTCGTCTCGGATGCCGCGGGCTTCGCCACCGGGCAGAACTACGTGCTCGACGGCGGCATGACGCGCAAGATGATCTACGTCTAGCCCGGTGGTCGTGGCTGCAGCAGCGCCGCGCGCAGCTCGTCGATCTTGCGGTGCAGCTGCTGGATGGCGAACTCCGCCTTCACGTTGACGCGGAAGTCCTCGTCGGCCTGCAGGCGGTCCTTGGCCGCCTGGCGGTTCTGGCTCATCATGATGATCGGCGCCTGCAGCGCGGCGAGGCACGAGAGCAGCAGGTTGAGAAAGATGTACGGATAAGGATCGGGCGGCGCTTTCAGAGCCAGCGCGCTGTTCACCACCGCCCAGGCGAGCAGAAAGCCGAAGAACGAGACGATGAACGGCCACGAGCCGCCGAAGTGCGCCACCATGTCCGCGATGCGCTCGCCGAACGTCATGCGCTCTTCGATGAGCTCGTTCACGTTCTTGATCTGCAGGCGCGCGAGCAGCGCGTCGGCGCCGCGCAGCCGGTGGATGACGACCTCCATGAAGTGACGCGCCGCGCCCGCGTGCCGGTCGAGAAGCTGCGCCACCGCCGTGAGGGGAATGCAGATGAGGCTGGTGTCGACCGCCGCACGCGCCGTGGCGGTGCGCGCCGCCCGGTCGAACACGGCGAGCTCGCCGAAGAACGAGCCCGACTCGAAGGTTGCGACGATGATCTCGCCGCCCTGCGCCGGCAGCACGATGTCGACGATGCCCTGCTCCACCACGTACAGGTATTCGGGCAGCTCGCCGTGGTCGAAGATCGTCTCGCCGCCCCGATAGAGCCGGCGGCTCGCGGCCTCGTTAAGCGTGGCAAGCTCCACGCTGGGCAAGCTGCTGAAGAGCGGAATCGCTTCGATGCGGTAAGGTTCGGGCATCTCCATGTTCGTTTTCTCCCTTGCGGCGAAAGTCTATGACGGATCGTGGCACAATGCGTCCATGACGCCCCGGGCGATCACCATCCGGCTCGCCGAGCCGCGCGATGCGCAAGCGATTGCGATGATGTCGCGCGACTTCATCGAAGCGGGGCTTGGCTGGAAATACGACGCCTCGCGCGTGATGCGTGCGATCCGCGACCGCGAGACGCTCGCCGTGGTGGCCTGCGACGCGAAATCGGCGCCCGGCGCGCGCGGCGCAATCAACGGCTTCGCCATCATGGAATTCGGCGACGAACGCGCGCACCTCGTGCTGCTTGCGGTGCGTCCGTCGCACCGGCGCTCGGGCATCGGCCAGCGCATCCTCGAGTGGCTGCTCGAGTCCGCGCGCTGCGCCGGCATCGCCAGCATTCACCTCGAGCTGCGCGCGGGCAACGAAGCGGCGCGGCGCTTCTATCGCGCCATGGGCTTCTACGAGACCGTGCTCGTGCCGGGCTACTACCGCAGCGGCGAGGGCCGCAAAGAGGGCGCGCTGCGCATGCTGCGCGTCCTGCGTGTCCCCGGACCGCTGCCCGCGGCGTGGCGCCCGCCGCGCATGGAAGACCGCTAGCCTCTCACGGCACGATCGCGAGCCCGATGCGCAGCTGCCACGGGCGCCGCACGTTGTAATCGAGGATGCTCTCGCCGTAGCCGTTGAAGTACTGCAGGTGCAGGTAGCCGCTGAGCGGCCCCACGCGCACATCGCGCGTGCGACGCGACATGTCGAGGAGCAGGCTGCCCTTTCCCGCAGTGCCGATGCGCGCCATCGCCGTCGTGATCCATTGGCCGCCGGCATCGTGCCGCACCCGCCAGTCGACATAGCCGCGGTATTTCGCGATGTCCGGGTTCTCGTGCGTGGAAAGGTAGGCGTAGATCTTGGGCGTGAACTCGAACGTGCCGCCGCGCCCCACGCTCCAGCGCCACTCCGGCCGCACGAACAGCGTGTTGATCGAGCGCGAGAGCTCGCCCGCCTGGCCGTTCGACTCGTGCTCGAAGCCCAGGCGCGCGCCGTCGATCCAGGTGTGCTCGTCGAAGCGCTGCCACCTCCAGAAGAAGGAGGGCTTGTAAGCCGTGTCGTGGAAGGGCTTCGAGTCTGCGGACAGGTCCCAAAGCGATGTCTGCGTATAGGCGAAGTAGAAGCCGACGAGCCAGGGTCGCTCGGCGCCGTAGCCGCTCGCCGGATCGAACAGGCGGTACTTGAACGAGAGCTGGAAGCGCGCGTTCGCCCCCTGATGGGCGCCGACGACGAAATACACCGGCTCCTCTTCGGAGAGCGGCGGCTCTTCCGCCGCCTGCGCGCGCCCGGTAAGCCGCTGCACCGCGTCGCCGCGCGCAATCACCACGGCGATCGCGTTCGAGTCATACGCCGCGAGCGACAGCGTCGCCGGCCCGCCCGCGCGCGCAGGCATGGTCGCGGCGTAGTGGCGGCGTGCACCCTGCGCCTCGCCCTGCGCGCGCGCCGGAATCAGCAGCTCTACGACGTCGACCTGTACGCGCAGCGTAAGCTCTTCAGGCAGTGCTTCGTCCGCGGGCGCGACGACGATCACCTCGAAGCGCTGGCCCGCGACCAGGCGCTGCGGCGCCACGAGCAGCCATGCCGGCTCCTGCGCAAGCGTCGCGCCCGCCAGCAACCACAGTCCGAGCGCGAGCCACCTCACGCGGCGCTCCAGTCCTGGGCAGCAGCAAAGCGCTCGGTGAGGAACTCGACGAAGCGCCGCACCTTCGCCGACAGGTGCTTGCGGCTCGGATAGAGCGCATAGATCGGCACCGGCGGGGGCACGAAATCCTGCAAGAGCGGCACGAGCCGCCCGGCGCGCACCTCCGGGCCGACGATGAATGCGGGCTCGAACACGATGCCGGCGCCGTGCGCGGCCGCTTCGGCAAGGAGGTCGCCGTTGTTCGAATGCAGCCGCCCGCTCACGCGCACGTTGTGCTCGGCGCCGCCGCGATCGCGAAAGCGCCAGACATGGCGCGGGCTCACGTATTCATAAGTGAAGCAATTGTGGCCGGCGAGGTCCTCGGGCGTCTTCGGCGCGCCATGGCGCGCGAGATACTGCGGCGCGGCGCAAGGCACGAGGCGCGTCTCGCCGAGCTTGCGCGCCACGAGGTTGTCGGCGGCGGGCACGCCGATGCGGATCGCGAGATCGAAGCCCTCCTCCACGAGGTCGACCACGCGGTCCGATAGCGAGACGTCGAAGCGCACCTCGCGGTGTCGCTCGAGAAAGGCGGCGATCGCCGGCGCCACGTGGCGAACGCCGAAGTTCACCGAGGTGGTGAGCCGGATCGTGCCGCGCGGCACAACCGCCGCGCTGGACGCTTCTTCTTCCGCCTCGGCGAGGTCGGTGAGGAGCTGTACCGAGCGCTCGTAGAACGCGCGGCCGCTTTCCGTGAGACTTACGCGTCGGGTCGTGCGGTTGAGGAGCCGGGTCTGCAAGTGGGCTTCGAGCTCCGCGACGTGCCGGGAAGTCGCGGATGTCGACAGTCCCAGCCGCTCGGCAGCCTTGGCGAAGCTGCCTGCCTCCACGACTTGCGCGAATACCTGGATCGCGGCCAGACGGTCCACAGGTGGATACTATCCCGCCACGCGGAACAATGTATTGCTTTTGAGTCCCTTTATCCCCATCTGCGGCGCGAGCACAATCGCCGCAGCGCATACAAATTGCGGCTTGGTTTCTACCCTATCGCTTCACTCTCACAGAGGAGAAACGCATGAAGCTCTACTACGCACCCGGTGCCTGCTCGCTCTCGCCGCACATCGTCGCGCGCGAGGCGGGAATCCCGATCCAGCTGCAGAAGGTCAACAACAAGGACAAGACCATGGAAGGCGGCGGTGACTTCTGGCAGGTCAACCCGCGCGGCTACGTGCCCGTGCTCGAGCTCGACAACGGCGAGCGGCTCACCGAGGGTCCGGCGATCGTGCAGTACCTCGCCGACCAGAAGCCGGAATCCGGCCTCGCGCCGAAGGCGGGCACGATGGAGCGCTATCGCCTGCAGGAGTGGCTCAACTTCCTCACTTCGGAAGTGCACAAGCAGTTCTCGCCACTCTTCAGGCCGACCACGCCCGAGGACTATAAGCCGGTCGCAAAGCAGAACATCGCCACGCGCTTCGACTGGCTCGACAAGCAGCTCGCGGGCAAGGACTACCTGATGGGCAAGCAATTCACCGTCGCCGACGCCTACCTTTTCGTGCTCACCAACTGGACCAAGCCGACGCAGATCGATCTTGCGAAGTGGCCGAACATCCAGGCGTTCAACAAGCGCGTCGCCGCGCGGCCCAAGGTGAAGGAGGCGATGCAGGCCGAAGGGCTGCTGCCCAAGGAAGCGCAGCGCGCCGCGTAGTAGCGCCGTGATTCCGCTGCCGAGCGTCTTCATCTCGCATGGCTCGCCGATGCATGCGCTCCAGGCGGGGCCGGCGGGCACGGCATGGACGGCGCTCGGCAAACGGCTCGGCAAGCCGCAGGCAATCGTCATTTCCTCGGCGCACTGGGAGACGAACCTGCCGATGGTGACCGGGACGGCCCGGCCGGAAACGATCCACGATTTTTCCGGCTTCCCCGAGCCGCTCTACCGGTTGCGCTACAACCCACCCGGCGCGCCCAAGGTCGCGGCGCGCGCACAGGCGCTCCTCAAGGAAGCGGGCTTCACCGCCGCGATCGACGGCACCCGCGGCCTCGATCACGGCGCATGGGCGCCGCTCCTCTACATGTATCACGACGCCGACGTGCCGGTGGTGCAGCTCTCGCTGCAGCCCGAGCTCGGGCCTCGGCATCACCTGCGCCTCGGGCGCGCGCTGCGCAGGCTCGAGGAGCACAACGTGCTCGTCATCGGCTCGGGCCACATGACGCACAACCTGCGCGACTGGATGCGCGGCAGCGGGCAGCCGCAGCCGTACGCGCAGGAATTCGCCGAGTGGGTGCGCGAGCGGCTTGAAACCCACGACGTCGATTCGCTCGCCGACTACCGCGCGCGCTCGCCGCATGGCGCTCGGGCGCATCCGACCGACGAGCACTTCCTGCCGCTCTTTGTCGCCCTCGGCGCGGCGCGCGAGGACTACAAGCCCGAACGCATCTACAGCGCGATCGACTCCGGCGTCCTCGCGATGGACGCCTACGTCTTCAACTAATTCCGACCCCGGGTCGTAATTATTCTGGCGGCATAATGCCGCCATGATCATCGACTTCGATTCGCACCTGCGCGAAGGCTACTTCATGGACGAGGTGTACCGGCTGGAAGGGCCTTACGAGCGCTTCCGGCCGGTGCGGCTGAACGACGGCCGCACGCACAACACCAAGTTCATGCATTCGCTCGACCCGATCAGCCCGCAGGGGCACGCGGCGCACCGCCATCCTTACATCTACGATCCGAAGACCAACTGGCGCGGCGGCGAAGTGGCGGCGCGCCAGGTCGGCGGCTACGACATGGCACGGCGGCTCGATGACGTTCGCAAAGAAGCCATCGACAAGCAGCTGATCTTCCCGACGCAGATCACTATCGCCACCTCGAACCTCGGCGGTCTGGGGCGCGAATGCGCCCGCCTCTATAACGATTGGGTGGCGCGCTTGGTCAAGGACCGCGCGGACGTGTTGCTGCCGGTTGCGATGGCGCCCGCCGGCTGCCCCGAAGCCATGGTGCCGGAGCTCGAACGCTGCGTGCAGCAGCTCGGCTTCCGCGCCGCGCATCTCGTGCCTTACGTCGGCACGCGCAATCTCGACGATCCGGCCTTCTTCCCGTACTACGCGGCGGCGGAAAAGCTCGGCGTACCGCTCTGCTGCCACCCGAATTCCAACGGCGAGCTGGTCGATCGCTTCGACAACTTCTACAAGACGCACGTGCTCGGCCGGCCGACGAACTGCAGCGCCGCGCTCGTCGCCCTGGTACTCGGCGGCGTGTTCGAGAAATTCCCGGGGCTGAAGGTGGTCTTTTTCGAGTGCAGCGCCGAGTGGATCCTCTACTGGATGCACCGCATGGACGACGACTGGGAATGGGCGCAGGACTTCCCGCAGATCTCGGGGCCCCTGAAGATGGCGCCGTCGGAATATATCCGGCGCAACTGCTACGTCACCTGCGAGGCGGACGAGGCCGACCTCGCGCGCCCGATCGCGGAGCTTGGCGAGGACCACATCCTCATGGCGAGCGACTATCCGCACTTCGATTCGGAGTACCCGCACACCGTGTCCACCCTCCGCGCACGCAAAGACATCAACGAGCGCCAGAAGGCGAAGATCCTCGGTGAGAACGCAGCTCGCCTGCTGCGCCTTTAGCCTTCTCGTCGCGAGC
The DNA here is from genome assembly GCA_035689325.1 of Burkholderiales bacterium. Classification (GTDB taxonomy): domain Bacteria; phylum Pseudomonadota; class Gammaproteobacteria; order Burkholderiales; family SG8-39; genus SCGC-AG-212-J23. The sequence continues at coordinate 9,628 of DASSLQ010000147.1, forward strand.
GCAGCGCTCGCGGTCGAGCCCACGCAGAGTGTCGCGTCCGCCGCGGCGCTGAAGGCAAGCGATCGCACCCAGCGCCTGATCGCCGGCGCGCAGCAGGAAGGCGAGCTGATGCTGTATTCGTCGCTCACCCCCGAGGATCAGCTGCGGCTCGCCGCCGACTTCAAGAAGCGCTATGGCGTGACGCTGAAGTTCTGGCGCGGCAGCCAGACCAACATCCTGCAGCGCGTCCTCGCCGAGACGCGCGGCGGCCGCTACGAGTTCGACGCGCTGGAGACCAACTCGCCGCAGATCGAGGCGATCGCGCGCGAGAAGCTGCTGCAGAAGATCGATTCTCCTTTCGTCGCCGACGTGCTGCTGCCGCAGGCGCTGCCGCCGCACGGCGAATGGGCCCCCGACCGGCTGAACCTGCTCGTCTACGCGTACAACACCAACGCGCTGAAGCCGGCCGATCTGCCGAAGACCTGGCAGGAGCTCGCCGGTCCGAAGTGGACGCAGCGACTCGGCATGGAATCGACCAACGTCGAATGGTTTGCGACGCTCGTGCAGGCGATGGGCGAAGGCGCCGGCCTCGAGCTCTTCAAGCGCCTCGGCGACAACGGCGTGGCCGTGCGCACCGGGCACACGCACAGCACCGGCCGCGTGATCGCGGGCGAGATTCCCCTGTTTCTCGGCGTCTTCAGCCACGACGTCGATCGCATGAAAGCGAAGGGCGCGCCGATCGACTGGTTCGTGCTGCCGCCCGCGGTCGTGCTGCCCTCGGCTGTTGCCGTGTCGCGCCGCGCCGCCCATCCGAACGCCGCGGTGCTCTTCTACGATTACATGCTGACCGACGGCCAGCGTTTCTACACCGAGGTCCACCGCGTCCCGGCCAACAAGAACTACGACACGCACGTTCGACGCCTGGCGCGCGACGGGCGGCCCATCGCAGTCGTCGATGCGCACGCTGCCATCGACAATTACGACAAGTGGCAGGGCCTGTACAAGAAGCTCATCGTCGATCGCTCGCAGAACTAGAGCTGCCGCCGCGGATGGGCGGCGAAGAACGCCCAGATGCGCTCGTTGATGTTCGCATCGCTCGCCCAGGCGTGTCCGAGGCCGGGCACCTCGATGTAGCTCACTTCGTGTCCTTCGCGCCGGTACTTCTCGGCGTTCTCGCGCGCTAGCGCCACCGGGAAGATGGCGTCCGCGGTGCCGTGCACGATCAGCACCGGGAACTTGCGCGCGGCGTTGATGCCGCCAAGCGTCTGCAGGCCGAGCGGCCCGGAGTGCGAGGCCGCGGCGGCGATCGCGGTGGAGCGCTCGCGCGCGAGAAGGTGCGCGAAATAGCCGCCGTTCGACAGGCCGAGGACGTACACGCGGTCGGCGTCGATGCGGTACGTCGCTGAAAGCCGCCCGAGTAATGCGTCGAAGAATGCGATGTCGGCAAGCACCTTGTCCGGCGCAAGGCCCCAGCTGCCGCCAACGGCGTTCGGATAGGCGACGATGAAAGCGTGGCGCTCGGCATTCTCGTTCAGCCGCGTGTATTTCGGCATCGTGTCCTTGTTGTCAATCAGCATGCCGTGGAACGCCACCACCAGCGGCGCCGGGCGCGCCAGATCGACGCTCGCGGGCACGAATAACCGGTAGACGCGCGTCGTGGAGCCTACGCGCAGCGACTCGTCGGCAAACTCGCCATGCTGTGCTTGCAGTGCAGCGGGCGGCACGTCGGGTTGCGCCGCACACGCCGCGAGCGCCAGCGCTGCGCAGAGGACGTCAGCGCAGCGAATGATCGGTCGCACGCCGTACGGTCGCGCGCTCGACGGCGAGCGTGCCGCCGCGGCCGAAGTTGAGGCGCGAATCGGCCAGCTCGAACCTGACGCTTTTTCCGTCGGAGGCTGCCGCCTGCAGTATCTCGAGCAGCGCGCCCGATTTGCGAATCGCGCCGCCGCGCCAGTTCTCGCTCATCGCGTAGAACGGACGGCCTTGCGTGACCAGGACCGGGATGGTGGCCGCGCCGCCGGTGCGCGGGTCGTGGACTTCGACGATCGAAGGCTCCTGGCCGCGATACTGGTCGAACCAGAAGCGGCCGGTGAGCACGAGCCGGATGTCCTTGCCCTCCGCGCGCACCTCGGAGACCTGGCCCTCCATCCATAGCCCGATGCCCTCGCCCTTGGCAGCGACGGCGCCGGGCAAGAGAGCGGCAGCGGCCAATGCCGCGGAAAGAAGCCTGAGCATTACCCGCCAAAACGCTCGGCACCGTAAGGCGGTTGACAGCTAACGCGTCACGCTTGCGGGCGGTGGCAAACAGCCTCGAAGTTATGGCCGTCCGGCCCGATCACGAAGGCCGCGTAGTAATTCGCGTGGTAGTGCGGCCGCAGTCCTGGCGGCCCGTTGTCCTTGCCGCCGGCCGCAAGCGCCGCGCGATAGAAGGCGTCGACCTGGGCTCGATTGTCCGCAGTGAAGGCGATGTGCAGCGGCTGCGGCTTGCCCTGCGCAGTGCCAAGCCAGAACGACGGCTTCTGCGCCTTGCCGAGCCCGATCCCATCGGGCACCGTCATCACCACGCCGACGCCGAGCGGCGCGAGCGCACGCAGAAGAAAAGTCTTGCTTGCGTCGAGGTCGCTGACGCCGAGCCCGATGTGATCGAACATGGTTCGCTCCTTAGCCGAAGTAACCGACGCCTTTTGCCATCAGCGCCGCGCACAGGATCAGCACGCCGATGGCAGCGAGCTGCAGATGAATGATCGCGCGCAGGCGACGCACGCTTTCGTCGGCCAACGTTGGCGCGCGTCCCTGCCTGATGTCGCCGCGCCACGAGAGGAACTGCCTCGTCGGATAGATGGAGAGCAAACCGACGATCGCGAAGAGCGAGAGCTTGGCGATGAATGGGATGCTGTGGAAGTAGTAATGCGCGCCCTTCTCGAAGTAGAACACGCGCGCGAGACCGATGATGAGGATCAGGCCCGCGGAGGCGCCATAGATGCGATCCGCGGACAGGACCTGGCGCGCGCGCGTAGCGGTGAGCTCGCCACGGAGCAGCACGAATTCCATGGCCAACGCCGCCACCAACGTGAACGCAGCAAGGTGGTGCAGGAAGGCGAAGAGCGGTGTCATGGTTGGTCGGCGCGGCCAATCATCAAGACCGCAGCAACGCGAGACCGCCGGCATAGCAAAGCAGGGAAACGCAAAGGCTGCGGAACGGGGCACGGAACCAGTAGAGCCTCGCGAGTACCAGCAGCCCGCTCAGCATGGCGAAGCCAACGAGGGGTAAGAACCATGAATGCAGGAGCAGTTCGCCGTGTGCGAGCGCGAGGTAGCCGTAAACCAGGCCGAAGAGGATCGCCCCCATGCTGTGGCTGGCGTTGAAGCCGACCCACGCTTTCCACATCGTCGTCTGGCGGGTGAGCACCAGCGGCACCTCGGCCATCGCGCTTTGCAGCGACGGATCGCGCGGCGTGAGTCGCCGCCCGAAAAACGTGTAGACGAGATGAATGCAGCCCAGCGCCAGGACGATCGCGGCACTCGCGACGAGCAGGAACTGGGCGAGCACTTCCTCGAGCTAGCCGCCGAGGGCTCTGAAAAGATCCGCAATCGCTGCGCGTTGCGCGCGCAGCGCCTCGACGCGCGCGATGCGCGCGGAGAGCAGCCCGCGCTCGGCGTCGATGACATCGAGCTGGCTGGCGATGCCGTTCTGGTAGCGCAGCTGCGCAAGGCGCAGCGACTGTGCGAGCGCCTGCTCGCGGGCCGATTCCGCCTCGTAACTTTCGCGCGAGCGGGTCTCGCCGTTGAGCGCCGTACGCACCTCGCTGAAGGCCGTCTGGATCGTCTTCTGGTACTGCGCGAGCGCCTGCTGCTCGCGCGCTCTTGCTGCCTCGGTACGCGCCTGCAGGCGGCCGCCGGTATAGATGGGCTGCGCGACGCTCGCGACGAACAGGTAAATGCCGGCCGGCCCGCTGAAGAGGTCGGAGAGCGCGGCGCTCTCGCGCCCGGCGAGCCCGGTGAGCGAGATGGAGGGAAACATGTCGGCGCGCGCTGCATCCACGCGCGCGTGCGCCGCGGCGAGGCGCCGCTCGGCCTCGGCGAGATCCGGGCGACGCAGCAGGAGCTCCGACGGCAGGCCCGAGGGCAGCACCGCCGCGTGCAGCGACTCGTCGTAGATCTGCGTGCGGCTTACGCCGGCTTCGTAGATCTGCCGCGGGCTGCGGCCAAGGAGCACGGTGAGCGCGGCTTCTTCCTGGTCGCGCGAGCTCTCGAGCGGCGGCAGCTGCGCACGCACCGAGGCCGCTTCGGCCTCGAGCTGCCGCAGGTCGTATTCCGAGATCACGCCGCCCTGGAAGCGCTTGCGCTGCAGGACGAGCGCGTCCTCGCGCAGGCCGATATTGCGCTGGGTCACGGTGATCTGCTCGTCGAGCGCGCGCAGCGCGAAGTAGGACTTCGCCACCTCCGCGGCAAGCGCGAGGCGTACTCCCTCGCGTGCTGCCTCGCTCGCCTGCAGGTCGGCGGCGGCGGCGCTCGCGGCGGAGCGCAGGCGCCCGAAGAGGTCGACCTCCCATTGGACGTTCAGCGATGCGCGGTAGTCGTTGTATTCCAGCGGGATGCCGGTGAAGGCAGTCGTGGTGCGTGACGAGTTCTTCTGGCGCTGGGCGCCAAAGCGCGCGTCAACCGTGGGAAGCTGCGCGCCCTTGGCGTCGGTCACGAGTGCGCGCGCTTCGTCGACGCGCGCGGCGGCGAGCCGCAGATCGCTGTTCTGCGCGAGCGCTTCGTCGACCAGCTTGTCAAGCTCGCCGTCCTGGTAGATGCGCCACCAGCGGCCGTCCTCGACATAGGGCGGCGCGCTCTCCTTCCACGCCGGCGGCAGCTCGATCTTCGCTTGCTGGATCGGGGGCGGCGTGGCGCAAGCCGCGAGAAGCACCACCAGCAGAGGCGCGCTACGCATTGCCCTGCTCCTGCGGGCGCTCGACGCCCGGCGTATGCGGCGCGTGGTGATAGCCGTGGTGCGACTCACCGTGCACGACGCCGCTCGAATGGCGGATCTCCTCGCGGATTTCATCGGTGCTGCGCGCCTCGCGCAGCCGGCGCGTTGCGAGCAGCTTGAAGAACATCGGCACGAAGAAGATCGCGAGGAAGGTCGCGGCCAGCATGCCGCCCATCACGCCGGTGCCGACCGAGCGGCGCGCGCCGGCGCCGGCACCGGTCGAAATGGCGAGCGGCAGCACGCCGAAGATGAACGCGAGCGAAGTCATCAGGATCGGCCGGAAGCGAAGGCGCGCCGCTTCGAGCGCCGCCGCCGCCGCCGAGAGGCCTTCGCTTTCCTTGAGTTCCGCGAACTGCACGATCAGGATCGCGTTCTTCGCCGCAAGGCCGAGCAGCGTCACCAGGCCGATCTGGAAATACACGTCGTTCGAATAGCTGCGCAGCCATACCGCGGCAAGCGCGCCGAATGTGCCGAAGGGCAATGCGAGCAGTACCGACAGCGGCAGGGACCAGCGCTCGTACTGCGCGGCGAGGATCAGGAACACCATGATCACCGCGAGGCCGAGCGCGATCACCGACGTGCCGCCGGACTTCTTCTCCTGGTAGGAAGCGCCGCCCCAGTCGAAACTGAAGTCGGCCGGCAGCACCTCGGCGGCGACCCGCTCGGCCTCGGCGATCGCCTGGCCCGAGGACACGCCGGGCGCCGCCTGGCCGAAGAGCTTGACCGCCGGCAGGTTGTTGAAGCGCGTCATCGAATCGGGGCCGGAGGCGTAGCGGATGTTGGCGAGCGAGCGCAGCGGGATCATGTCGCCGCGCTCCGAGCGCACGTAGATGTCGCCGACGTCGCTCGGGCTGTTGCGGTATTGCGGCTCCGCCGACATCAGCACCTGCCAGGTGCGCCCGTACTTGTTGAAGTCGTTCACATAGTAGTTGCCGAGCGTCGCGGCGAGCGCGCCATAAAGGTCTCCCAGCGGCACGCCGAGCGCCTTCGCCTTGTCGCGATCGACGTCGACATAGAGCTGCGGCGTCGCGGGGCGCCAGAGCGTCTGCACGAAGGCGAAGGTCGGATCCTTCGCCGCGCGCTGCATGAACTCGCCCATCACCTGCGCAAGACGCTGCGGGCCACCCTCGCCGCGATTCTGCAGATAAAGCTCGAAGCCGCCCGCGGTGCCGAGGCCGAAAATCGGCGGCGGCCCGAAGGCGAGCACCAGGCCTTCCTTGATGCCGGCGGTCTTCATGAAGAGGTCGCCCACCACCGCCTTGGTGTCGACCTTGCGCTCGTCCCACGGCTTCTGGGTGACGAAAATGGTGGCGGCGTTGTTGCGGAAGTAGCCACCAAGGAAATCGAAGCCGGTAAAGGCGACCGCATCTTCGTTGTTCGGATTCGACTTGATCGCCTCCAGCACCTTGCCGACGACCTTGTCGGTGCGCTCGAGCGTCGCGCCGTCGGGCAGGATCACCGCGGCGATATAGAAGCCCTGGTCCTCGTCGGGCACGAGGCTTCCCGGCGTGATGCGCCAGAGGAACGCGGCGCCCGCCACCATAAGCGCGAACAGCGCGACGCCGATGCCGGCCCGCCGGATCATCCAGCCGACGCCGTTGGTGTAGTGCTTGGTGGTCCTGAGGAAGCCGGCGTTGAAGGCCTGGAAGAAGCGTCCGGGCAGCCGGTGCTCGCGCTTGAGGATCAGCACGCAGAGCGACGGCGTGAGGGTCAGTGCCACCACGCCGGAGATCACCACGGCGATGGCGATGGTGACGGCGAACTGCCGGTAGAGCTCGCCGGCGAGCCCGCCGAGGAAGGCGATCGGCACGAACACCGAGCACAGCACGAGCACGATGGCGATCACCGGCCCGGAGACTTCGCGCATCGCCTTCACCGCCGCGTCGCGCGCCGGCAGATGCTCCTCGTGCATGATGCGCTCGATGTTCTCCAGCACCACGATGGCGTCGTCCACCACGATGCCGATGGCGAGCACCATGCCGAAGAGCGTGAGCGTGTTGATCGAATAGCCGAGGAGATAGAGGCCGGCGAACGTGCCGATGAGCGACACCGGCACGGCCGCCATCGGGATCAGCGTCGCCCGCCAGTTCTGCAGGAAGAGAAACACGACCAGGACGACCAGCACGATGGCGATGGCGAGCGTCTTCACCACCTCCTCGATCGATACCTTCACGAACTTCGTCGTGTCGTAGGGAACGGAGTAGACCAGGCCCGGCGGAAAGCGCGGCTTGATCTCGTCCACGGTCTTCACCACGTCCTGGGCCACCTTGAGCGCGTTCGCGCCCGGCAGCAGGAAGATGCCGACCAGCGTCGCCTGCTGGCCGTTCATGCGGCCGATGAATTCGTAGTCCTTGGACGCGAGCTCGACGCGCGCGACGTCCTTCAGCCGCAGAGTGGAGCCGTCCGGATTCGCGCGCACGATGATGTTCTCGAACTCGCGCGCGTCGGCGAGGCGCCCTTTGGTGGTGATCGAGTAGACCAGCTCCTGCCCGTTGTTCGAGGGCGACTGGCCGATCTTGCCGGCGGCGAACTGCGCGTTCTGCTCGGTCAGCGCCCGGATGAGATCGTTCGGCGTGAGGCGCAGCTGCGTCAGCCGGTCCGGTCGCACCCAGATGCGCATCGCGTAGTCCTTCGCACCGAAGATCTGAACGTTAGTGGTGCCGGGGACGCGCTTCAGCTGATCGAGCACGTTCAGCGTCACGTAGTTGCTGATGGCGAGGTTGTCGTAGCGGTTATCGGGCGAATAGAACGCGAGCACCTGCAGGAAGGCGGACGAGCCCTTCACCACGGTGACGCCCTGACGGCGCACTTCCTCGGGCAGCCGCGGCTCGGCCTGCTTGACGCGGTTGTTGACGTTGAGCGTCGCCTGGTCGGCGTCGGTGCCGATGTCGAAGGTCACCTCGATCTGCACGATGCCGTTGGAGCCCGAGGTCGAGCTCATGTAGATCATCTTCTCGACGCCGGTGATGGCGTTCTCGATCGGCGCCGCGACGGTCTGCTCGATGGTCTCTGCGGAAGCGCCGGGATAAATCGCGGTAATGGTCACGACCGGCGGCGCGATCTCCGGGTACTGCGCGATCGGCAGGTTTCTCATCGCCGCGAGGCCGGCGAGCACGATGAAAACGGACAGCACCGCCGCGAAAATCGGCCGGTCGATGAAGAAGCGCGAGAACATGGTTATTTCTTGGCCGGTGCTTTGCCGGGCGGCGCCTGCGGCTGCGCC
>DASSLQ010000148.1:0-5439 GCA_035689325.1 Burkholderiales bacterium
CGGTCGGGCGTCGGGCGCAATCCGGGGCGCGAGGCGACGCGGATGCGCCGGCCGCGATACTCGCCCGCGATGATGCGGATTTGCCCTTTGCTAGAATGCCTTGATCCATGGTAGCAGCGCTTTCCTGGGCCGCGCGCCTGAAGAATGGCCTCGCGCGCACGCGGGAAGTACTCAACACGCCGGTCTCCGAGCTCTTCGTCCGCCGCCGTGTTGACGAGTCGCTGTTCGCGGATCTCGAGACAGCACTGCTGCAAGCCGACTGCGGCGTGCCCGCCACCGACTGGCTGCTTACTTCGCTGCGTGAGAAAGCACGCAGGGAGCGCATCGAAGACGCCGAAATGCTGAAGCGCGCGCTGAAGGACTCCATCACTGAACTGCTGGCGCCGCTCGAGCGCACGCTGGAGACATCGCGCGCCAAGCCATTCACGGTGATGATTGCCGGCGTTAACGGCTCGGGGAAAACCACCTCGATCGGCAAGCTCGCCAGATGGCTGCAGTCGCAGGGCAAGAGCGTGCTGCTGGCCGCCGGGGACACTTTCCGGGCGGCGGCGCGCGAGCAGCTCGTCGCCTGGGGCGAGCGAAACGGCGTTCCGGTCATTGCGCAGGCGGGCGGCGATCCGGGCGCGGTCGTGTTTGACGCGCTCAACGCGGCGCGCGCGCGCGGCAGCGATGTGGTGATTGCCGATACCGCGGGGCGGCTGCCCACGCAGTTGCACTTGATGGAGGAAATCCGCAAGGTGAAGCGCGTCGCGACGAAGGCCCAGGCCGACGCACCGCACGAGGTGCTATTGGTGCTCGACGCGAACACCGGACAGAACGCCATCGCACAGGTGAAGGCGTTCGACGACGCGCTCGGCCTCACGGGGCTGGTACTCACCAAGCTGGACGGCACCGCCAAAGGCGGCGTGGTCTGCGCTATCGCGCGCGAACGCCCCGTGCCATTGCTGTTCGTCGGCGTCGGCGAGGAGATCGACGACCTGCGGCCTTTCAAGGCGCGCGAGTTCGCCGAGGCGCTGGTTGGTTAGCTTTTCCGCGGTCGCCAAGCGCTATCCCGGCGGCGAGGAAGCGCTGCGCGGCGTGAGCTTCGCCGTGGAGCCGGGAGAGCTGGTGTTCATCACCGGCCGCTCCGGCGCCGGCAAGTCCACACTGCTGAAGCTCATTCCCGCGATCGAGCGCCCGAGCTCCGGCAGCGTGATCGTCAACGGCCAGAACGTCGGCGCGCTCAAGCGCGCCGCGATCCCATACCTGCGGCGCAACGTCGGCCTCGTGTTCCAGGACCAGAAGCTGCTCTACGACCGCACGGTCTACGACAACGTCATGCTGCCGCTCGCCTTCTCGGCGCAGCCGGCGAAGGAGGCGGCGCGCCGCGCGCGCGCGGCGCTCGACAAGGTGGGCCTGCTCGGGCGCGACAAGGCGAACCCGGTCCAGCTTTCCGGCGGCGAGCAGCAGCGCCTCGCGATCGCGCGCGCGGTGGTGAACCGCCCGGCGATCCTGCTCGCCGACGAGCCCACCGCGAACCTCGACGCCGAATCTGCGCGCCGCATCGTCGACATCTTCGTCGAGTTCAACCGTGTCGGCGTCATGGTGCTCATCGCGACGCATGACGAGGCGCTCGTCACGCAGTACGCAAGACGGCGGCTGCGCCTGGAGGGCGGCCGGCTGCAATGAGGGCATGGCTGCGCCAGCATCGGCAAGCGCTGGCGCGCGCCGCGAGGCGGGTCGGCGTGCTGAATACGCTCGTCATCGGCGTGGCGCTCGCGCTGCCCGCGGGCGGCTATGCGCTGCTCGAAAGCCTGCGCGCGCTGACCGGGCGCCTCTCGCTCGAGCCGCAGATCTCGCTCTTTCTCGACGCCAAGCGCTCGGACGTCGACGCGCTGGCGGCGCGCATCAAGCGCGATCCCCGCGTGCGCAGCCTGCGCTTTGTGCCACGCGACGAAGCGCTGCGCGAGATCGGCGGCGTGCAGGGCGTGCCCGAGCTCGTCGAGGCCCTGGGACGCAATCCCCTGCCCGACGGGTTCGTCGTCAGCACCGTCAACGAAAGCGTGGAGCCGCTTGCCGCCGAGCTCGCCAAGCTGCCCGGCGTGGCGCACGTTCAGGCGGACGCGCTCTGGGCCCGGCGGCTCGCCTCGCTGGCGCGGCTCGGGCGCGCGGCGCTCTGGTTATTGGCGGGGCTGCTAGGGGCGGCGCTCGTCGCGGTAACGTTCAACACCATCCGGCTGCAGATCCTCACGCAGCGCGACGAGATCGAGGTCTCCAAGCTCCTCGGCGCCACCGATGCCTTCGTGCGCCGGCCGTTCTATTACGCCGGCCTGCTGCAGGGGCTCGCGGGCGGCGCGATCGCCCTTGCGCTTGTCTATGCCTCGCTCGCGCTGCTAAACCGCCAGATCGCGCCGTTAGCGGCAACCTACGGTTCGGATTTCCGGCTGGCTTTCCTGTCTAACGGGGACGCCGCGGGAGTGCTCGCCCTGGCCGGGATCCTGGGCTGGCTGGGAGCCCATCTCTCCATAGGTCGGCATCTGCTTGATCTGTAAGTATGTTAGTACACGCTCCCTCTAAGGTACCAGGGAAACCATTTGATTCCTTAGCACTCTAACAACCCGAGTGCTAAAATTTTCCGCTCAAGGAGGAACAGTTATGGCTCAAGCAGCGATGCCCCTGCCCGTGTCGGCGAGCATGCCGATGCCGACAGGCAGCCTCGACGCTTATATCCAGACGGTGAATCGCTTCCCGATCCTCAGTGCCGAGGAGGAGCAGCGCTTCGCGCGGCGCTTCCGCGATGCGGGCGACCTCGAAGCGGCGCGCCAGCTCGTGCTTTCGCACCTGCGGCTGGTGGTCGCGATCGCGCGCGGCTACCTCGGCTACGGGTTGCCCCACGGCGACCTGATCCAGGAAGGCAACATCGGCCTGATGAAGGCCGTGAAGCGCTTCGACCCCGACCGGGGCGTGCGGCTCGTATCCTTCGCCATCCACTGGATCAAGGCCGAGATCCACGAATACATCCTGCGCAACTGGCGGCTCGTGAAAGTCGCGACCACCAAGGCGCAGCGCAAGCTCTTCTTCAACCTGCGCTCCATGAAGAAGGGCCTCGGGCCGCTCACCAGCAAGGACGTGGAGCGCGTCGCTGGCGAGCTCAACGTGAAGCCCTCGGAAGTGGTCGAGATGGAGACGCGCCTTGCCGGCCAGGAGCTGGCGTTCGAGGGCGAGCGCGACGACGACGAATCCTACGCCCCGGTGCACTACCTCGCCGACGAGGCAGACGAGCCTTACCGAGTGCTCGAGGCCGAGGAAAGCGAGCGCGTGCGCGTCGAGGGGTTGCAGAAGGCGCTGGCAACGCTCGACCCGCGCAGCCGCAGGATCGTCGAAGCGCGCTGGCTGCGCGAGAAGGACACGGCGACGCTGCACGACCTCGCTGCCGAGTTCAAGGTCTCGGCCGAGCGCATCCGCCAGATCGAGGCCAAGGCGCTCGACAAGATGCGTAAACTCCTGCCTGCTCCGGCGTAAACGGACGCCCACCCCAACAAACGGCCGCCAAGCGCGGCCGTTTTTGTTTCGGAGGCCGCATGGCAAACCTCATTGGCACGATTGGCGTGGCGCTGCTGCTTGCGGCGTTTGTCCTCAACCTGCTGCACATGCTGCGCGCCGACGGGTTCGCCTACAGCGTGCTCAATCTGCTCGGCGCCGCGCTCGCGTGCTATTCATCCTGGTTGATCGATTTCATGCCCTTCGTCGTGCTCGAGGGCGTATGGGCGGCGGCAGCCGCGTATGCGCTTATCCGCGTGCCGCTCAACCCGCGGTCAGGATGACGCGCAGGTCGTGCGGCAGGTCTTCGGCGAGGCGATCGTGGCGCACGAGGAGGCGCAGCCGCCCCTCGGGGTCGATCACGTACGACTGGGCGCTATGGTCCACGGTGTACGTGTCGCCCTGTTTTCGCTTTTCGTAATAGATCTTGAATTCCTTCGCCACGCGCTGCGTCGCTGCCGGGTCGCCGCGCAGCGCGATGAAGCGCGGATCGAACGCGTGCACATAGCGATCGAGGTCCTGCGCTGTATCGCGCTCGGGATCCACGGTCACGAAGAGCACCTGCACGCGATCGGCGTCCGGCCCGAGCGTTTTCATCACGCCGGCGAGATCGGCGAGCGTCGTCGGGCAGACGTCCGGGCAGTGCGTAAAGCCGAAGAAAAGCACCACCGCCTGGCCGCGAAAGTCCGCAAGATGCCGCACGCGGCCGCTCGTGTCCTGCAACTCGAGCGACTTCCCATAGTTCACGCCGGTGATGTCGGTGCTCTTGAACTTCGGGCCGCCGCCGCAGGCGGCGAGCACGAGGCTAAAGGTAATGATCGACCAGCAGCGCCGCGAAAAGGAAAGCGAGATAGGCAATCGAGTAACGGAAGGTGCGTTGCGCCAGGGCGTCGCTGTAGTCGAAGTAGATGCGCAGCGCATAGCCGACGAAAAGGCCGCCGAGCGCCAGCGCCGCGATGAGATACGCGGGGCCGCTCATCTGCACCACATAGGGCAGCAGGCTCACCGCGAACAGGATGAGCGTGTAGAGCAGCACCTGCAGCCGCGTGTAATGCGCGCCGTGCGTCACCGGCAGCATCGGCACGCCGGCGCGCGCGTAATCCTCGGTGCGGTAAAGCGCGAGCGACCAGAAATGCGGCGGCGTCCAGGCAAAGATGATGAGAAACAGCAGCATCGCCTCGGTGCTGACCTGGCCCGTGACCGCCGCCCAGCCGAGCACCGGCGGCATGGCGCCTGAGGCGCCGCCGATGACGATGTTCTGCGGCGTGGCGGGCTTCAGCACCAGCGTGTAGATGACGGCATAGCCCACGAAGGTGGCGAGCGTCAGCCACATGGTGAGCTGATTCACGTAGTACGCGAGGATCCAGAGGCCGGTGCTGCCTATCAGGCCGGCGAAGACGAGCGTCTCGCGCGCGCTCAGCTCGCCGCGCGCGAGCGGCCGCCAGCGCGTACGGCGCATGACCGCGTCGATCTTGCGCTCCACCAGGCAATTGATGGCCGCCGCGGCGCCCGCGACGAGCGCGATGCCGAGCGTCGCCGCGGCGAGCAGGCCCGGCGGCACCATTCCCGGCGTCGCGAGGAACATGCCGATCACGGCCGTGAGCAGGATGAGCGACACGACGCGCGGCTTGGTGAGCGCGTAGAACGCGCGCAGCCGCTGCGCTAGACCGGCAGAAAGGGCGTGGGTGCTCAAGGGGAGAAACGCAAGCCGCGGAAGGCGAAAAAGTTTAGCACGACGAGCGCGACCAGAACGAGCGCCGCGCCCGCGTTATGCGCCGCCGCGAGCGCGAGCGGCAGCCCGGCAGCGACGTTGGCGACGCCGAGCGCAAACTGCGCGAGCACCAGCGCCCCGACCAGGATTGCGAGCGGCCGCGCCAGCCGCCAGGCGCGCGCGACGGCGCTCAGCACGGCCGCGAGCGC
>DASSLQ010000149.1:0-21604 GCA_035689325.1 Burkholderiales bacterium
GAGTCCGATTGCCGTTTCCTCGAGGCGCCGCCAAAGGTACCGCCGCTCAAGATCTTTTCGGTGACCTACCGCCCCGGCCGCCCGAAGAAGGACGCGGCCAGGAACGGCGAGGGCGGCGAGAGCGGCCCGGTCATCCCCTGGGCGATAAAGGGCCAGCAGCGCTACTGAGGCGGCGAGTCGTCGTTCCCGCGCACGCGGGTAGCCAGGATTCTTGAAGTACTGGACCCCCGCTTTCGCGGGGGAGAGGTCTTACTAGATTCCCCGGCGGCGCGCCTCGAGGCGCAGCAGGAGCTCGTCCCACAGCCCGCCGGTCTCGTGGCGAAAGAAGAGCGCTGGATCGGGCTCCGCGACGTACCAGTAGCCCGCCTCAAGCTCGGCAGCGAGCTCGCCCGGCTGCCAGCCGACGAAGCCGGCGAAGTAGCGCGCGTCGTTCGGCGTGCTTTCGATGATGCGGTCGACGGCGTCGGCGTTCGCCGTGACGTAGAGCTCGCCGAAGAGGTGCAGCGCGTGCGCGCCCGGATCGTGCCGCACGACGGCGAAGATGGATCCCACCATCTCAGGGCCGCCGAAGTAGACCGGGTCCATCACCTTGGCCGAAGGTGCATGCTCGGGGAAGAGCGTCGCCATCTTCACGCCGGTCGCCCGATTCAGGATGAAACCGATGTGCAATCCGTCGCCCGTCGGCACGACGACGAGTGCCGTATGGTTATAGGGTCCTTGCAGCTCCGGCACGGCGACCAGCATCAGCGGCCGCTCGAGGTCCTGCGCCGCTGCCGCGCCGATCGCGCTGAAGGCGACGAGCGCGAGCAGGAATTTCTTCAATGGAAGCTCCGCGCGAGCGTGCGGCCGCGCAGCAGCTCAGCCGCCTCGGGCTCCTCCTCGAGCAGCTCGTGCAGCGTGGCGGAGATCTCGTCCAGCAGCTCGCGCGTCTCCTCGCCGTCGAGCGCCGGATGACATGCGATGTGCGCGCAGGAAAGGTCCTGCGACACGAGGAAGCCGCAGAGCTCCGGGTTGCGCCGGAACAGTGTCTGCATCACATCGCGAATCTGCTCGTGAATCGCGTTCATGTGCACCTCCCATCCCTTACGCCTATCAAGTTGCCCTTTGTCGAGCCTCCACGGCGATGAACGAATGCCGTTCGTGACGGTGCATTACGCACCTCCGGACAGGAGGAGCTTGTAGTGGGAGGAGCGGCGCAGCAATTCGCCGCGCAGTTCACATTCGGGGCGTGTCGAATTAACAACACGCCGGTGGAAATGCAGCCTTTTCAGGCCTTTCGCGGCCGACGCAGCGGCTTAGCTGGGCTTGAGCACCTGGCCGGGGCGCGCGCCGGTTGCTCTTCCGTCGCGCCAGACGATCGCGCCGTTCACGATCACGGTCTCGATGCCTTTCGCGGGCTGGATCGGCGATGCGAAGCTCGCGCGCTCGTCGATCTCGCCGGCATCGAAGATCGTGATGTCGGCCGCCATACCGGGCTTCAGCACGCCGCGGTCCGCGAGGCCGAAATTGCGCGCCGTAAGGCCGGTCATCTTGTAGACCGCCGTCTCGAGCGGAAAGAGCCCGAGTCCGCGCGCGTAGTGGCCAAGGACGCGCGCGAACGTGCCCCACAGGCGCGGGTGCGGCGCGGCGTCGTGCGGCAGGCCGTCGGAGCCGATCATCGTGTGCTCGAAGGCAAGGATGCGCTGCACATCGGCCTCGCTCATCGAGAAATAGATCGCGCCCGCCGGAAGCAACTGGTCGATGCCGAGCTTGAAGCCGCGCCGGATCTCGTCGAGGTCCATGCCCGCAACTTCAGGATGCGCTTTCGACCACGTGACGAGCGTCTTGCTGGCGACTGCAGCGCGGCTCGCCGAGAGGATCGTCGAAGAGGCGCAGTACGGATAGCAATCGAGTGCAATCGCCTGGCTTTTCATGCGCGCCTCGATGAGCGGCAGCGTCTCTTCCGAGCGGCCGTGGTTCGCGGCGCCGGCCACCTTGTGGTGCGAGATCACGACCGGCACGCCCAGCTCGCGGCCGATGCGGAAGGTCTCCTCGAGCGACGACAGTACGTTGTCGCCCTCGTCGCGCATGTGCGTGACGTAAAGGCGCTTGCGCGCGGCGAGAGGACGGCACACCTCGACGACCTCCTCGGTCGGCGCCGCATTGGCCGGCTCGTAGTACAGGCCGGTCGACACGCCGAGCGCGCCCGCCTCGAGCGCCTCGTCGGCGAGCTCGCGCATGCGCGCGATTTCGGTGTTGCTCGCCGGCCGCTCGAGGTTGTCCATGCACTGCACGCGCAGCATCGTGTGCCCGACGAGCAACGCGCAATTGGTCGCGGGCGGATGCGCCGCGAGCTCATCGACGTAGTCGCGGAACGTGGCGAAGCGAAACCAGTCGCCCGCGTCGTCCAGGAGATCGAGCGGCGGCGTCACCGGCTTGCGCATGCCGTTGGGCGCCGGGGCGAGCGAGCAGCCACAGTTGCCGGCGATCACCGTGGTGACGCCCTGGCTCACCTTGGGCGCCATGTCGGGCGCGGACAGCATCAGGCGGTCGTCGTGGGTGTGCGCGTCGATGAATCCGGGCGCGACAATGCGGCCGCTCGCGTCGAGCTCGACGTCGGCCTGCGCGCCCGCGAGCCGCCCGATCGCTGCAATGCGGCCGTTGTTGACGGCGATGTCGGCTTCGTAGCGCGGCGCGCGGGTTCCATCGATCAGCGTGGCGTTGCGAATCAGCAGGTCGTAATCCATGCGCGAATGCTACCCTTGCCGCCATGCGACTCAGCGAAATGACCGCCGCTGCAGCGGCGCGAAAGCTGGCGATCGGCGAAATAACCTCGGAAGCGCTCGTCGCCGCCTGCCTCGAGCGCATCGCCGAGCGCGATGAGGCAGTGCGCGCCTGGGCCTTCATCGACCGCGCCGCTGCGCTTGCGCAAGCGCGTGCGCTCGACCGCACACCGCGTCGCTCACGCCTGCACGGCATGCCCGTCGGTATCAAGGACATCATCGATACCGCGGACCTGCCCACGGAGTACAACTCGCCGATCTACCGCGGTCACCGGCCGCAGGCGGACGCCGCGTGCGTGACGCTGCTCAAGCAGGCGGGCTGCGTGATCCTCGGCAAGACCGTGACTACCGAGTTCGCGAACAACCATCCGTCGCAAACACGCAACCCGCATAACCGCACGCACACGCCCGGCGGCTCATCGAGCGGCTCTGCCGCCGCGGTCGCCGACTGCATGGTGCCGCTCGCGCTCGGCACGCAGACCGGCGGCTCGGTGATCCGGCCGGCCGCGTACTGCGGCACCTTTGCGATCAAGCCGAGCTTCGCCGCGATCAACCGCGCCGGCACGAAGTTTCTCGCCGAGTCGCTCGATACCATCGGCATCTTCGCGCGCAGCGCCGCGGACCTGGCGCTGGCGATGGAAGTATTGACCGGCCGCGCTCCCGTACATGCCGTTTCCACGCCGCCCAGGATTGGGCTGTGCCGCACGCCACGCTGGTCGCTCGCCGACGGCGCCGTGCAGGCAAACCTCGAGCAGACCGCGCGCGCCCTCGGCGCTCGTGGCGCGCAACTGTGCGAGTTCGAGCTGCCCGCCGGCAGCGCCGAGCTCTTCGACCGGCACAAGGTCATCATGGGCTACGAGACGGCGCGCGCGCTCGGCTGGGAATACTGGAATCATGGCGAGCAGCTGAGCGCGACGCTGCGCGCGCGGCTCGACGAGGGATGGAAGGTGCCGCGCGCCGACTACGACGCCATGCGCGAGCACGCGCGGCGGCTGCGCCGGCAATTGGCGGAGAAGCTGCGCGAGGTCGATTTCCTGCTGACGCCGAGCGCGCCGAGCGAGGCGCCGGCGTCGCTCGAAAGCACCGGCGACCCGGTCTTCAACCGCGCGTGGACGCTGCTCGGTGTTCCCTGCGTGACCGTCCCGCTCGGCAAGGGCCCGCACGGCCTGCCGCTCGCCGTGCAGCTCGTCGGCGCGCAAGAGACCGACATGCAGCTGCTCGAGTGGGCCGAGTGGGTTGCCCAGAATTCGCAGCCAGGGTCGTAACTATCAACGATCGAGGCCCAGCTCCGAATTCCTAGCGGCGGCTGCTCGCGGCGATCAGCCCGCGGCGGATCTCCCAGAGCTTCGCCTTGACGCGCGCCGCATTCTCCGGCCCCATGCGCAACAGGATCTTCTGGCCCGCCGAGCGCGTCTCGAGGTCCGGATCCGCGAATTCGAAGAGTACGCGCGGCTGCAGCAGCTTCACCGGCGCGTCGAGCTCGGGCGTCTCGAGCAGATCGTCGATCGCGTCCAGCAGCCGGTCGTTGAAGTACTTGCCGGGGAAGCCGAGGTCCTCGTACGCGCGCTGGAAGAGCGGATAGAGCCGCACATAGCCGCGCACCAGCGCAGGCGCATCCACCGCCGCGACGACATTGACGTACGGCACATAGCGCCGGTAGTTCGTCGTGTCGATCACCGTCTGATCGCCGTTCGCCACCGCGGCAAACGCGCCCGGCACCGCATTGAGCGGCATGGCGCGCGTCGGCGCGGTGCGCCGCGGCAGGTTGTCTACCGTGGCGACGATGCGCCGGACAAGCTGGTAGGGCACCACCATGTCGGCGAACGCCCTGCCGCCGATGAGGCGCGACACCGAGTCGCGCATCATCGAGTCGCTGCTCTCGATCGCTGGCAGGGTCGCCGGGGCGTCGTCTGCCGCCTCGAGCGGATGGCGGATCGCCGGCTCGGGCGCCGGTGCCGGCGCCTGTGCTTCGACGGCGGGCGCGGCACGCGGGGGCGCCGGCGGCACAGCCTCCAGCCACGTGCGGAAATAGAAAGCGAGCGCCCACGCCAGGACGCCGATCGCCGCGACCGCAAGCCACGGGTTGAAGCGGCGCGCCGGCCGGATGTACGGCCGGTCGTCCTCGCGCACGGACCAGTTTTCCACTTCTGCCTCCTCCGGCAATCGGCGCCGTGCGCGTTAGGCAGCGCCTGCGGCGCGGAGTTTCCGCGCGCCGCCTAGCGGTAGACGATATCGCTTCGGCGGTTCTCGGACCAGGAGGTCTCGTCGTGGCCGGTGGCTTTCGGCTTCTCCTTGCCGTAGCTCACCGACTCGATGCGATCGGACGGAATACCGAGGATCGTCATGCGCTTTTGCACGGCGTCAGCACGCCGCTGCCCAAGCGCAAGGTTGTACTCGCGGCTGCCGCGCTCGTCGGCATTGCCCTCGACCTTGATCTTGAGATCCGGATGTTCGCGCAGGTACTGCGCATTTGCGTCCACCACCTTCGTGCCATCGGCCCTGATCGTGGACTGGTCGTACTCATAGTAGACGCTGCGCGCCTGCGGCATGGACACGCCGGCGCTGCGCGACGCGGCGACGCCGGTACCCGGCGCCCCTCGCGCGCTCGACGAGGTGCTCATCGAGCCGGGTGACGGCGCGGGCGCGGGCGACGATTCCTCGCTGGATTGCGTGGCGCAGCCGGCAAGGATGCCGACGGCAAGCACCGCAAGAGTAGTCTTCATACTTGTAGCCTCCTTGAGCTTGGGCGAGCTCAAATTATGCGCCAAAATATATTTGCGCAAATATGAATAAGCTCGCACGGCGCAGCCGCGGGGGCGAGCGGCGGCGCATGCTGGAAGTGCTCGAGCAGTTCCGCGTGATCGTGAAATCCATCCGCCGGCACTACCAGGATGTCGAACGCCGCGCCGGGATTACCGGCGCGCAGCTCTGGGCGCTCGCCCAGATCGCCGGGCAGCCGGGCGGCCAGGTCGGCGCGCTCGCGCGCGCGCTCGCCGTGCACCAGTCCACGGCAAGCAACCTGGTGCGCATCCTAGAGGCGCGCGGGCTGGTGACGCGCGCGCGCCGCGGGCGTGACCTACGCCACGTGCAGCTCTTCCCGAGCAGGAAGGGGCTTGCTCTCCTCAAGGCCGCGCCGCGGCCGCTGATCGGCGTGCTGCAGCAGGCGCTCTCCGAGCTGCCCGCCGCGCGCCTCGCCGCGTTGCACGGCGAGCTCGCGCACGTCATCGCGCTGATGAAGGGCAAGCACGCCGCGGCCGCGCGCGCCTTGCCGCTCTCGGAGATGTAACGGGCCGTCGTTCCCGCGCAGGCGACAGAACTGCTCTAGTTCGGCACGAAGCAGTAAAGGAGCCCGGCGCCGCCCGAGGCCTTGAGCTGGTCCTGGCTGCAGCCGCGCGAGCCGTGCGAGGAGTTCCACGACTTCATGTGCCAGGTGTCCTTCAGGCCCTGGCGGTCGGCATGGCCGACGATCGCCGAGCCGTCGCCGCTCTTCGTCCAGTTGCCGCAGGTGGTGTCGCCGCCCGCGGTGGAGAAGCGCCCTTGCGGATCGGAGCCGGTGAGGATGTCGTGCTCGTTCGGCTGATCGCCGCGACCCTTCACCGTCTCGCCCTTCTCGGTGAGTGCAGTCTGCTTGTTGATGTTGGCGTGCTCGGAATGAAGGTCGTCCAGGTTCTTCGCGATCATCACGCCCTTCGCGTTGTACCAGGGACCCTTGCCGATGCGGTCGCGCGCGTTGACGCCCGCGTCGCCGCCGGGGAGCCAGGTGCTGAGATACGCCTTCCAGTTGGCATGCTTCGATCCCGCTGCCTTGGCGAGCGCGTTGCAGTGCGCATCCGCGCCTTCCACGCCACCGAGGTCCGCACCGTTGCCCTTGCCCGTGCTCGTCACGAAGAACGTCATATCGTGCTGCGCATTCGCCGCCGCGATCCAGGTCAGACAGATAAGTGCCATTGCGCTGCGGTAGATGCGATTCATGGTGCCTCCTCCTGTGGGTGGGAAGTATCGGGTGAACGATACAGCGCTCCTCGGCATTCCACGCACGTGCGCCTAGAATGGCCCAGCCGCCATCTCGGCGGAAAAAAGGGGGATCACGTGACAAGGCTCGCTACGGCATTCGCGGCTGTGCTCGTCTTTACCGCAACCGCCGCCCTCGCACAGGACAAGGCGGAGAAAAAGGCCCCGCAGGTATCGGTCCACCAGATCACCGAGAACGACAAGGTCAAGGTCTACGAAGTGACGTATAAGGCGGGGGCCGAGAACAAGGGCGTCGCCGCCTCGACGATGCGCGTGGTGCGCGCGATCCGCGGCGGCACGATCCAGCGCACTTACGCCGACGGCAAGACCGAGACGGTCCAGTACAAGCCCGGCCAGGTGCGCGTGCAGCAGCCCGGACCGGCCTACACGACAAAGAATATCGGCAAGAGCGTCCTCGTGCTCTACGTCGTGCAGCTGAAGTAGGCCTGCTGCAGGAAGGCGCGCACCGCCGGATCGGACTCCAGGCCGATCGCGCGCTGGTAGGCCTCCGCTGCCGCCCGCGCATTGCCGCTGCGCGCGAGCAGCGCGGCGCACGCGGCCCAGTACGGCTGGTACTGCGCGAGGCGCTGGTCGTCCTGCAGCGCATCCAGCGCCGCCAGCCCTCGCTCGGCGCCTTGCAACTCGGCGAGGGCAACCGCGCGGTTGATGGCGACGACCACCGAGCCGGTGATCGCGAGCAGCGCATCGTAGAGCTGCACGATCGCCGCCCAATCCGTGCTGCCGCTCTGCCGCCGCGCCGCATGCGCCGACTGCACCGCCGCTTCCAGCTGGAAGCGACCCGGTCGCGCCATGCGGCTCGCATGGAGCAGCAGCTCCTCGGCCTCGTCGATCAATGCCGCGTTCCAGCGCGCCGGGTCCTGCGCCGCGAGCGCAATGAATTCGCCCTGCGTCCCGCGCCGCGCATCGCGGCGCGCATCGGCATGCAGCATGAGCGCGAGCAGGCCCAGCGCTTCGGGCTCCTGCGGCAGGAGCGAGGCCACCAGCCGGCCGAGCCAGATGCCCTCCTCCGCGAGATTGCGCGTGCGCGGCTGCGTGCCCGCCGGATCGGCCCAGCCTTCGGCGAACACCGCGTAGATTGCTTCCAGCACCGCGTCGAGCCGCTCGGCCAGCGCTTCGCGCTCGGGCACGCGGAACGGGATGCCCGCCTGCCGGATGCGATTCTTCGCGCGCACCAGGCGCTGCCCCATCGCCGCGGGCGCAACGAGGAACGCCGAGGCGATCGTCGCCGCGTCGAAGCCGAGCACCGTCTGCAGTATCAACGGCGCGCGCACGCCCTCGTCGATCGCCGGATGCGCGCACGCGAACATGAGGCGCAGCCGCTCGTCGGGTATTTGCACCTCACCCTCGGCTGCCTCCACCAGCTCGTCCGCGAGCAAGGCGAGCGTCGGCGCCGCCTGCTCGCCGGTCTGGCGGCGGCGCGCGGCGTCAATCAGCTTGCGCCGTGCCACGGTCAGGAGCCACGCCTCCGGCGTGCGCGGGATGCCGCGCGCGGGCCACTCGGTGAGCGCGGTGGCGAAAGCTTCGGCAAGCGCATCCTCGGCCGCGGCGACGTCGCGCGTGCGCGCGGCGAGAAACGCGACCAGCTTGCCGTAGCTCGCGCGCGCAACAGCCTCGGCGGTCGCCTTTACGTCCACACGGGCCGCGCCTCCACCGCGCCGTACGCCGCGGTGGGAACGCGCTTCGCCCAGGCGAGCGCCGCGTCCATATCGGGCACCTCGAGCAGGAAGTAGCCCGCGAGCTGTTCCTTCGTCTCGGCGAACGGTCCATCGAGCACGGCGTCCTTGCGCACGGTGCGCGCCTCAGCGGTCGGTCGCAGGCCGTGGTTCCCGACGAGCACGCCGCCATCCTTCAGCGACTGCAGATATGCGGCGAACGCGCCGGGCAGCTTGCCCAGCTCCTCGCGCGGCATGCGCTGCAATGCCTTCTCGTCGTGGTACATCAGCAGCAGGACTTTCATGGTCACATCGTCCAGACCGGCCGCACTTCGATCGAGCCGTGCGCGGCGCCCGGGCAGCGCGCCGCCCAGGAGAGCGCCGCGTCGAGATCGGGCGCTTCGATCAGGTAATAGCCCGCGAGCTGCTCCTTGGTCTCTGCGAACGGCCCGTTGATGACGCTCTTCTTGCCGCTCGGGTTGCGCACGGTGGTCGCCTCGGAAGTCGGCCGCAGCCGGTTGCTGCCGACCCAGACGCCGGACTTCTTCAGCGCCTCGGTGTAGGCCATATAGGCGCCGAGCGTCTGGCTGGACGCTTCCCTGGGCGCATTGAGCATCGCGTTTTCATTCCCGTAAATCAGCAGCAGGTATTGCATGACGTCTCCTTTCGGGTTGTCGCGGGCAACGTGCGCCGCTACGACAATGACGTTCGGCGGCCCGCCCTTTCGACAGGCCGGCGGGCTCAATCCACCTTGGCACCCGAGCGGCGCACGACGTCCGCCCACTTCGGCGTCTCGCGGCGCACGAGCGCGAGAAACCCCTCCGGCGTGCTGCCGTCGATCTCGCTGTCGAGCTGCCGGTAGCGCTCGACGACCGCGGGTGCGGCGAGCGCCGCCTTTATTTCCTTGTTCAATTTGGAGACCACCTCGCGCGGCAGCCGCGCCGGGCCGATGACGCCGCCCCAGGAGTTGGTCTCGTAGCCCGGCACGCCCGCTTCCGCGATCGTCGGGATATCGGGAAACGATGCCGCGCGGCTGGGCGCCGAGACGCCGATGCCGCGCACGCGGCCCGCTTTCACATGCGGGCCGATCGATGGCACGTTGTCGAACATCACCTGGATCTGGCCGGAGATCAGGTCATTGATCGCCTGCGCGCTGCCCTTGTACGGGACATGCACGACGTCGACGCCGGTCATGCTCTTGAAGAGCTCGCCGCCGAGGTGACCCGTCGTGCCGTTGCCGGCGGAGCCATTCGTCAGCTTGCCGGGATTGCGCTTGGCATAGGCGATGAGCTCGGCCACCGAGTGCACCGGCAGGCTGTTCGTTACCGCGAGCAGGTTGAAGACGTGCGTGACGTTCGAGATCAGCGTCAGATCGCGCTCCACGTCATAGGGAAGCGACGGCAGCAACGACCGGTTGATCGCGAGCGAGACGATGTTGCCGTAGCCGAGCGTATAGCCGTCAGGCGCCGCCTTGATGATGTCCATTGTGCCGAGGACGTACGAGGCGCCCGGCTTGTTCTCAACCACGATCGGCACGTTGAGCTGCGTCGAGAGCTGCTGCAGCAGGATGCGCATCAGCACGTCGGGCGAGCCGCCCGGCGCCGAGGGAATGACGAAGCGGATCGGCTTCTCGGGATACGCGGCTGCCGCCGCGACGGCGACCGACAGCAGGAGAGCGGCCAGAAGCGAGCGCATGCCGCTATTATTGAGCATGCGCGTCAAGATCCTTCTCGCCTGTCTCGTGCTCGTCGCCGGCTGCACGTATGTGCAGGATCCCACCCAGCTCGAGGCCACGATCGTCGCACCCGGGAATTTCAAGGCCGGCTCGGGCGTGATCGAGAGCATCAGCGTGCTGCCGAACGCCAACAAGGATAAGAGCGTCCTCGCCGGCGCGCGCCGCGCGCCCGACCCGCATCTCTACCGCCTGTCACTGCGCATGGACGTCGGCGGCTTCCAGACGGTGGACATCGACGACGGTTCATTCCTGACCGGCCAAGCGGTGGAGCTCACCAACGACGGCCGCGTCGTGCGCGTGAGCGGCACCACGCTCAACGAGCTCGTCGGCAGGGCGCCGACCAAATCCCAATAAGGCTCGCCTGCCTCGGCGTCGCGCTCGCTTTCGCCGCGCGGGCGGCCTGGGCCGCATTGCCCGATGAGATCCAGGTGTACACCGACGATCTCGAAGCGCCGGGCGAGCGCGGCATCGAGCTGCATGTCAACACCACGCCAAGCGGCCGCACCACGCCAGACTATCCCGGCGAGGTGGTGCCGCACCATGGCATTCGCGTCACGCCGGAGATCTCCTGGGGCCTGGCGCGCAACTGGGACGCCGGCATTTACCTGCCTTTCGTGCACAGCGGCGATGACGCCACCTTCTTCGCCGGCCCGCGCTTTCGCCTGAAATGGCTGCCGCTCAGGCCCGCGGAAGGCGCCGCGGGTCTGTTCGCCGGCATCAACTGGGAGCTGTCGTTCGTCCAGGAGCGCTTCGAGCAGGCCGGACGCACGACCGAGTTCCGGCCGATCCTCGGTTATCGCGGCACGACCTGGCTCTTCTCCTTCAATCCGATTTTCACCGCCGACCTCGCGGGCGCGGACCAGGGCGTGCTGATGTTCGCGCCGGCGGCGAAGCTCTCGCGTTCGCTTTCCAATGGCCTCGCGCTCGGCGTGGAGTACTACGCCGAGCTCGGCCGGCTGTCGCATTTCGCGCCGCGCGACGAGCAGTCGCACACCGTCTACGCCGTGATCGACACCGAGCGCATCAACTTCGGCATTGGCTACGGCCTCACCTCCGCCTCGGATCGCTGGACCATCAAGGCGATCTTCTCGTTCTAGCGGCGACGCTGGGGGCTAGAGGCTGGGGACCGGCGGACGGAGGAGGTCCGCCCGGTCGTGGTGGGGAGGAACCAGGCGAGCCCCAGCCACCAGCCCGCAGCGCCGCCGCCCCTCAGGCGGCGAAGATGCGCACGACGACGAAGGACAGGCCGCCCACCAGCGCGCCGGTGAAGACCGCGGCGCCGAAGGTGAAGGCGAGGTCCTTCAGGAACTGTTTCGCGGTGACATGCATGAACGCCATTGCACCAGCCGATGGCGGCGGCGGCCAGTGCGGATGCGGGCACGGCGCCGATAAATAATGGCAAAGCGCGGGCAGCCGGGCGCTTTGCCGGGCGGATTTCACGCTTTGTTCGTATATTGGCGGCCATGGCCCGTACCGTGGCAATCGTCGAGGACGACGCGGCGATCCGCGCGAATTACGCCGACATCCTGAAGAAGCACGGCTACCAGGTGAGCGCGTACGGCGATCGCAAGTCGGCGACGGCGGGCTTCCGCACGCGGCTCCCCGATCTCGCGCTGCTCGACATCGGCCTCGGCGAGGAGCCCGACGGCGGCTTCACGCTCTGCCGCGAGCTGCGCGCCATGTCGGCCGCGCTGCCGATCATCTTCCTCACCGCGCGCGACAGCGACTTTGATCTGGTATCCGGCTTGCGCATGGGCGCGGACGATTACCTGACCAAGGACGCGAGCATGCCGCAGCTGCTCGCGCGCATCAGCGCGCTCTTCCGGCGCGCGGATCTGCTGCGCGAGCCGCCCGCGGCGGAGGAGGTGCTCGAACGCGGACCGCTGCGGCTCGACATGAAGCGCTTCCACGCGAGCTGGCGCGACGCGCCGGTAGATCTGACGCTCACCGAGTTCTGGCTGGTGCACTCGCTCGCGCGCTATCCGGGGCACGTCAAGGACCGCGAGAGCCTGATGCGCGACGCGCACATCGTGGTCGACGACTCGACCATCACCTCGCACGTGAAGCGCATCCGGCGCAAATTCCAGGCGGTGGACGGCACCTTCAACGCCATCGACTCCGTCTACGGCCTGGGGTATCGGTGGAATAACTGACATGCGCCTCACGCTGCGAGCACAGGTCGTGCTCGTCGCGCTGGTCCTCGCGGTGATCCCGCTCGTGGGCTACGTGCACGTGAAGCAGATCGAGCGCCTGCTGCGCGAAGGCCAGGAGCAGGCGCTCCTCGCCACCGCGCGCGCCATCGCCACCGCGCTGCACGATCGCCCGCAACTGCTGGAGCTGCGCGCCGGCGAGCCGGCCTCCGGCGAGATGGCGCTCATCCTGAGGAGCCTCGCGCGCGCCGAGTCGCGCATCTGGATCGTGGACCGCGACCAGCGCCTGCTCGCGCTGGTCGGCGACCTGAAGAAGCGCAGCGCCGCCGAGGATCCGCCGGATCTGCTCACGCGCTTCGTCCATCCGGTAGCTGCGCTCGTCCTCGATCGGCCGACCGAAGACTTCGACGACTCGCTGCCCGAATCCGAGATCGGCGGCCCGGTGGCGGCGAGCGCGCTGCAGGGCGTGCCCGCGCGCCGCTGGCGCCAGTCACCCGATTCGCGCGCGGTGATTCTCTCCGCGTCGCATCCGGTCTGGTCCGGCGACGACGTCGTCGCCGCCGTGGTGGCCGAGGAGACGACCAATGCCACGCGCTCGGCGTACAACCGCGCCATGGAGCAGGTGATCGGCCTCACGCTCATCGCCTTCGTCGCCGGCGCGCTCGCGCTGCTGCTTTTCGCCTCGCGCATCTCCACCAGGCTGGTTCGGCTGCGCGACGAGGCCGAGGCGGCGATCGATTCGCAGGGGCGCGTAAGGAAAGTGCTCGCCGGGTCGAAGGCCCGCGACGAGATCGGCGACTTGTCGCGCAGCTTCTCCACGGTGCTCGCGCGCCTGGGCGAGTACAACCGCTATCTGGAGGCAATGGCCGGGCGCCTCTCGCACGAGCTGCGCACGCCGATCGCGGTGGTGCGCTCCTCGCTCGACAATCTGCGCCTGCAGCTCCTGCCCGCCGAGGCCGGCGTCTACCTCGCGCGCGCCAATGACGGGCTGAAGCGCCTGGACACCATCCTCACCCGCATGAGTGAGGCGACGCGGCTCGAAAGCCTGGTGCGCGAGCATCCGCGCGAGCGCTTCGACGCGCGCGACGTGGTGCGCGGCGCGCCGCTCGCACACCCCGGCAAGAAGTTCGAGATCGACGTGCCCGGCGAGCCGGTCTGGCTGCGCGGCGCCCCGGAGCTCTATGCGCAGATGCTCGACAAGCTCGTCGCCAACGCTGTCGACTTTGCCACCGGGGATGAGCCGATCCGCATCCGCCTCGAGCCGCGCGGCGCGGACGCCGTGCTCACCGTCTCGAACCGCGGCCCGCGCCTGCCGCAGGCGATGGCGGGCAAGCTCTTCGACTCGATGGTTTCCGTCCGCGCGCGCGAGAGTGGCGCCGAGCCGCATCTCGGCTTGGGCCTCTACATCGTGCGGCTGATCGCCGAATTCCACGGCGGCACGGCGCAGGCGCTCGATCGCGAGGACGGCTCGGGCGTGGTGCTGAAAGTAGTGACGCCCCTCGAGTCGGGGACGCGCCCGTAATCATGTTGAACGTTTTCTTCGCCGCCGCGCTGCTCATCGCCACGCAAGCGCATGCGCAATATCCGGAGAAGCCGATCCGCCTGGTCGTCGGCTTCAGCGCAGGCGGTCCCACCGATTTGCCGGCGCGCTACATCGCTGACAGGCTCGGCGCCGCGCTCGGCCAGCGCGTCATCGTCGAGAACCGCACCGGTGCCGGCGGCCAGATCGCGACGCAGGATGTGCTCGCGAAACCGCGCGACGGCTACAACCTGCTCCTCTGCACGCACTTCGAAGGCATCAATCTCGCGATCTACAAGAACGCCGCGTACACGCTCGCCGACATCGCGCCCATCACGCAGATCTCGCTCTACTACTACGCGGCGGCAGTCGCGAACAGCGTGCCGGCACAAACGTGGGAAGAGTTCATCGCGTACGCGAAGGCGAATCCCGGCAAGCTGAACTACGGCATGACCGGCCGCGGCTCGGCGCAGGAGATCCTCGCGCTCGAGCTCGGCAAGCTCACCGGCATCGAGATGACCGGCATCGCCTACAAGGGCGGCGCCGACGTGATGAACGATCTCATCCCCGGGCGGCTGCAGTTCTACGTTTCGCCGACGCTCGGCGTGCTGCCGCACTACAGGGCGGGTCGATTGCGCCTCATCGCCGTCACGAGCCCAGAGCGGCTCGCGGCGGTCGCGGAGATCCCGACGCTGGTCGAGAAGGGACTGCCGTTCGTACGCTACGGCTGGCTCGGCGTGTGCGCGGGCGCCGGGACGCCGCCGGCGGTGATCGCGCTGCTCAATCGCGACATCGGCGCGATCGTGCGCTCACCGGAATATCGCGAGCTGATCGAGAAAGCGGGCTCGGTCGCAGTCGCGTCCACGCCCGAGGAGCTCGCGCACATCCTGCGCGAGACCTACGAGCAGACTGCGCGCATCGCCGCCGAATTCAACCTGCACCTCTGAATTCCGACCCCGGGTCGGAATTACGGTTCTTGCGAGTCGAGCAGGATGAAGGCGATGCGGCACGGCGCGCGGCCGCGATTGATCCAGGCGTGGTTGGTGGCCTGCTGCACGACAACGTCGCCCGCCTTGAGATGGACCTCGCGCTCGTCGAGCAGCATGTCGATCTCGCCCGAAATGATGATGGCGTAGTCGAGCGTGCGCGTGCGGTGCATGAGCGGATGGCGCGGCGCCACGCCTTTCGCCGGCGTGCCGGTAGCGCCGACGACGTCCTGCATGGTGGCCGAGCCCATGTGCGCGAGCGCCTCGGACTCCGGCGGGAAGTCGACCACGCGAAACACGCTGCCGCCCTTCGGCGGCATGAGGCCGATCCTGGTCTTGCCGCGATCGGCGCTCCACGAGAAGTCGGGCGGGCTCGCCTCCGTCACCCACAGATTGCCGACGTACGTGGGTCCGCGCGGCCGCATGAGCGGCGTGCGCTCATCGATCATCACCACCGCCTTGCCGGCGGGATCGAGCTTCGTCACGACGCGGCGGATGTCGTGCGTGTCCTGCTGCTGCGCGACAACGTAGCCGGCGCAGAAGAGCGCCGCGCCGATGGCGAGCCGTTTAACCGAGCTTTTCATATCGCCTCCCGGGCGAAGTCTAGTCAGTCCTTAAGGCCGGGGGTATATTGCCCCGCATAACACCCAGGGGAGGTGAATCATGCTTGTGCGCGCCGTCTTCGCCGGCGTTTCCATGGCGGGCCTTGCCGCGTCATTGCACGCGGCGGACCTCGAGTCCTGCGCCGAATCGCTCGGCACGCTCGCGGTGGTCGAGGACCGCAACGCCGCCTGGTTCCACACGTTCCGCGACCAGTACAAGGTGCAGTCGACCGTGCCGCTCATCCGCATGCTGGTGCAGAAGTCGAACTGCTTCGTAGTAGTCGAGCGCGGCGCGGCGATGAACAACATGATGCAGGAGCGCTCGCTCGACCGCTCGGGCGAGACGCGCGAAGGCTCGAACTTCGGCAAGGGGCAGATGGTCGCCGCCGACTATTCGATGAACCCGACGATCAGCTTCAGCGAGCGCGATACCGGCGGGCTGAGCGGCGCGGTGGGCGCGCTCTCGCACAAGCTCGGCTCCTACGGCGCGGCGGCCGGCTCGCTCATCGGCCACACCAAGACGCGCGAGGCGGCGACCATGCTCACGCTCGTCGACAACCGCTCCGGCGTGCAGCTCGCCTCGGCCGAGGGCAACTCGTCGAAGACGGACTTCGGCGCCTGGGGCGGCCTCTTCGGCGGCGGCGGCTTCGCCGGCGCGGGCGGCTACACCAACACGCCCGAGGGCAAGGTGCTGGCGAGCGCGTTTGCCGATGCCTACAACAACCTCGTCAAATCGGTGAAGAGCTACAAGGCGCAGGAAGTGAAGGGCGGCCTCGGCAAGGGCGGCCGACTCGGCGTCGGCAAGTAGCAGGCCAACTGTCGTTCCCGCGAAAGCGGGAACCCAGCTTTTTGGAAGAAACTCGTCCCCCGCCTTCGCGGGGGCGGCGACGTCTTAGCGTGTCAACGCACCGAGAAAGGCGCGTTGTACGGCCGGCCGAACGGCGTGCCGGCGAGCACGCTCTGCACCGGCCGGAGGTAGGCCTTGCCCGCGCGCTTGTTGCTGCGCGTGTCGACGAACTCCACCGCTCCGTTCACGATCTCGATCAGCGTCGCGTCGGCGGGCGCGCCGACCTGCAGCGTGCCGAGCTTCGGCAGCCGGTTGATGATCGCGCCCGGGACGCTGGAAGCCATGCGCAGCACCTGGTCAAGCGGCAGGCCGAGCGCCAGGAACTTGCTCATCACCCACGTGAGGTAAGGCATCCCGGGCGTGTTGCCCGAGGCGACGTGGATGTCGGAGGAGATCGTGTCCGGCAGCAGGCCTTCGCGCAGCGCCGCCTCCGCCACGGTGAAATCGAAGCTGCCGCCGCCGTGGCCGACGTCGAAGATGACGCCGCGCTTCTTCGCGGCGTGCGCCTCCGGCAGCACTCTTCCGTCCTGCACGATGTTCGTGAACCGGCCCGCGTTGTTCGGAAAGCCGGTAAAGCAGTGCGTGAGGATGTCGTCCTTGCGCAGCGTGTTGAGGATCTCGCGCATCAGCTCCGGCGTCGCCACGCCGCCGATGTGGCACATCACACGCGCGCCCCCGCCTGCGATCTCGGTGGCGCGGATCGCGCGCTTGAGCGGCTCGATGCCCGCCTGGTTGATCACGTTCTCCGACATGCGCACCTTGACGCCGATCGCGATGTCGGCGTTCTCGGCCACCGTCTTGCCGCATTCCTCGGGATGCGCGAAGCCGAGATGAAAGAGCTCCGGCTCCGGGAATCCCGCGAGCCCGATGTTGGCGATGTGTACGAAGGCGTAGAGCCGCGTCCTCGTCTGCGCCTGCACGTAGCGGCGGAACGCGGCGAAGTTGTTCGCGCCCGCGTCGCCCGCCGACACCATGGTGGTGGTTCCCTGGTAAGGCACCAGCTCATCCGCCGGGATGCCGAGCGCCGAGCCGTACGGGTAGACATGCGAGTGCAGATCGACCAACCCGGGCAGCACCAGCCGTCCGGACGCATCGAGTATGCGCAGCGCGCGGCTCGCCGGGATATCCGCGTCGAGCGCCTCGATCCTGCCGAAGCGCATGCCGATGTCGCGCTTCGCGCGCAGGTTCTGGCTCGGGTCGAACACCTCGCCGCCCTTGATGACCAGATCGAACTTGTCCTGCGGCCCCATTGCCGCGCGCACCGCCACGGACAAGCCGCCCGCTGCGAGTGCCGCACCCATCCCGGCGACGAAGCGCCGTCTGCCTTGCCGTGTCATGTCCGCCTCCTATCAAGATCCGGAATCGGGGTCAGGCACCGATTTCCGCAGCTAATCAGGGCCTGACACCGATTCGGGCGTCGTCCTCCAATTCGTGGCCCAACGAGCAGTTGCGCCCCGCCGCCTTCGCCGCGTACAGCGCGCGGTCGGCGCGCGCGATCCATGCCCCGGGATCGTGATCGTCGTTGCCGAGCGCGGCGTAACCGATGCTCGCGGTGACGCGCACGCCGCGGCGCGGCTCGACCACGGAGGACTCGATCTTGCGGCGGATACGCTCGGCGAGGGCCGCGGCGCCCCGCGCATCGATTCCCGGCAGCACGACGCCGAACTCCTCGCCGCCGTAGCGCCCGGCGATGTCGTGCATGCGCAGCGAATCCCGCAGGATCGTCGCCACCGCGCGCAACGCCTCGTCGCCGACCTGGTGGCCGTGCGCGTCGTTCACGGCCTTGAAGTGGTCGATGTCGAGCATTAGCAGCGCGGAGGAATGGCCGATGCGGCGGCAGCGCTGGAACTCGGTCTCCACCGCCCGCTCCCAGTGCGTGCGGTTCATGAGCCGCGTGAGGCCGTCGAGAGTAGAGAGCGCTGCGAGCACATCGTTCTGCTGCCGCACGCGGCGCGCCAGGCGATAGGCGTTGTAGCCGACCGTTGGCGGATAGGCGAGCAGCAGCGGCAGGCTGGCCAGCACCGCGACGAAGCCCGAATCGAGGTGCAGCCAGAAATTATTGACCAGCGCGACGAGCGCCCCGGCGACGATCTGCGCATTGAGGCAGCGCGCGAGGAAGCGCACGCCGCCGACCGCCGCCTTGTCCATCGCCAGCATCGCGACGAGCACCGCGCTTGGCACGAGGTTGAAGCCGATCGCCGCCACCCAGGCGCCACCGCACGCGGAGTCGAACATCAGGTTGTGCAGCTCGGCGCGGTGTGGATCGCGGCTGCGACGCGCCATGCGATAGGCAAGGTGCGGCCAGGCGAAGCCGTTCAGCGCGAGCAGTGCCCAGGCCCAGAGCGGCGCGTGCGCCTCCCACAGACCGCCACCGACGGCGAGCGTGCCGACGCCAAGGCCGAGCACGCGCGGCACGTACATGCGGCGCGCGAAGCGCAGCCCCTCTTCTACCGTGCGCTCGGGCGGCCGCCGGCCTTCGAGCGTTTCCGTGGCATCCATTGCCTCGCTCCCTTTCGCTATTGTGCCTGCGCTACGGCAACCGTGCGATGAGGGCTCTGCGCCGGGCAGGTGATGCTCGCTAGGGATTCGAAGCGGTTCTGACGAGTTGCATGCTCTCGCGCACCCGTCCGCCGACCAGCGCCGCGCGCGCTACGCGCACCCGACCCGGCGCCCAGCCGGCGAACTCGGCGGTGCCGACGCCCGGCGTGGCCGCCGCCGGCGGCAGGATGCGCAGCGTCCATCCCGCTTTTTGCTTGCGGAAAAGCCATAGCTCGCGCCAGCCGTCGACCGGCTGCACCGCCAGCGCGAGCGCCGTGCCGTCGCGATTCGCCACCGCCGATGCCGGCCACACCAGCCCATAGGTGCAGCGCCGCGCCAGCTCCTCGCCTTTGCCATTGCGTAGCGCGACGCACGTCCGGCCATCGTCCGCCGCCGTTGCCGCGATGTGGATGCGCTGCGCCGCCAACGGCTTTGCGAGCGCGACGCGCGCCGCCGCTACGCGCAGCTTTGCTTCCGCATGCGCGCGCCGGTCGATATCCGCCAGCTCGTTCGCGTCCACGGCGGCGAGCGCCTGCAGCGCGCGCTCGGCTGCCTCGGCACTCTCCGAGCCGCCGTTCTCCGTCTTGCGCGCACGTTGGTACGCGACGCTCGACCAGAGCGCCGCGCGGCGAATGAGCAGCCGGCTGCGCAGATAGGGCGGCAGCTTCGCTTCATCGACCTTATCGAGCAGCTCGGCGAGCGTCAGCTCCGGCTTCGTGCACGCCGGATCCGAAAGCGCCAGCATGGCGCGCGCGCGCTGCTCTTCGGTCGCCTGCAGCACGAGGATCTTGCGGTACGCCGCACCGTCGTAGCAAAGGCGCATGCGGCCGTTCATCTCCACGGTGACGAAGCGCACGCCGTAGCTCGCCGCGATGTCGAGGTGCGCCGAAACCGCCGCCGCCTTCTGCAAGCGCGTCGCCATCGCCTGGCGCGCAAGGCGCTCGGCGAGCGCGCCCATCGCCTCGAGCACGGCGACGCCGTCGGGGCCGTTCAACGCCGCCGGCGAGGCGGCTTCTATATAGGCGGCGGCGATGGCGATGCCGAGCGCCTCGCTGCCGGGCAGATCGCGCAGGAACCCGAGCACCGCGAAAAGTTCCGGCGTCTCCGTCTCGGAGAGCGCGAGCCGGCGTACCTGGCTCGCGCGCACGTAGCCGCCGCGCTCGCGCGCGTAGTCCCAGACCTGCAGGTAGTCGAGGCGCTCGCTGCGCACTTCCAGCGTCTCGCCCTGCCAGAGCACCGCAGTCGCAGCGGCCGCGGCGCCCGGCGTCGGCCGCAGCAGCGTCTCGTCCTGCAGCACAATGGCATAGCCGCTCGCCTGCGCTTCCCGGGAGATCACGCAGATGAGAAACAGCATGGCGCGCATCATCGCTTTTGCCCTCCGCCGAGGAGCGTCGCGCCGATGAAGCCCTGGTCCGTCGGCGGCGGCGCGATGATCACCTGGATCTTGTCGGAGAGCTTGTCGGCCAGCGTCTTCTGTATCAGCAGGGGATGCCGCGACACCAGCGCGCCCTCGCGCTCCATCTGCGCCGCGTTGGCCCTGCCTACTTTCTCCAGCCGGTAGGCTTCTGCGTCCGCCAATCGCTGCCGCGCGCTCGCCTCACCGTCGGCCTCGATGCGCCGTGCCTGCGCCGCACCCTTGGCGCGCCGGATCTGCGCGACACGCTCTGCTTCGGCCTCGAGCCGGCGCTGCTCTACCTGGCGCTGCTTGAGCGGCAGCACGTGCTTCATCGCGTCGTCCTGCGCGCGCGCGGCAATCACCTGCTCGAGCGCCGCGGCCTCGGCCGCCTTCTCGCGGCGCACGCGAGCCGCTTCAGCTTCGAGCTCGGATTCGCGCACGCGCTTCTCCTTGAGCTCGAGCGTGAAGCGCATCTTCTCGCTCGCGAGCTCCTCCGCGAGCAGCGCCTCGAGGCCGCGCTTGTAGTCGGACGGCAGATCGACCTTGCCGAGGAGCACATCGCGCAGCGCCACGCTGTCGGCAGCGAGCTTCGGCGCAAGCTCGGTCTCGATCGCCTGCTGGATCTCGGCGCGCTTGCCGGAGAAGATCTCGCGCACCGTGTAGCGCGCGAACACCTTGTAGACGACGCTCGCCACCGCCGGCTGTACCACATCGGCGCCGACGTCGTCTGGCAGGCGAGCCCAAACGGCCGGCAGGCGCGTCGCATCGAGCACGTAACGCACCGAAAGATCGACGCCGAGCGACAGGCCTTCCACCGACTGGAACGGCGCCGGCCCGTCGGCACGCGAGCTGTCAATCGGCCGATAGACCTGGTCGCGCAGCGAGAAGACGCGCACGTCGTGTAGCCCAGGCAGCACCAGCGCGCTGCCTTCGCGCCATTCGTCGAGATTACCGGTGAAGCGGTTGTAGCGGATGCCGAGCTCGCCGCGCGCTACCGCCTTGATCGGCGGATGCTTGTACATCCCATAGCCCACGGCCAGCAACGCTAGCAGCGCGCCGATGGCGACGCGCGCCGCGCTAAGTGACCCCCGGACCCGGTAGAAGAACCGGCGCATCGCGCGACCGAGATCGGCGATCAGCCGGCGAAGCCGCTGCAGCATTGTTCCCCTCTCCAAATGGACGCTTCATTGGAGCGGAGCAGAAAGGCAACAGCCGGCGCCAATCGTGCAAAGGCGCCGACTAACAATGGCAGAACGCGGGCTACTATTCGGTCCGATCAGCTGGCTACGACTGATGCGGCATGGGATTGACTTTCCGACTCTCGCGACTACAATGCGCGCCCACTTGCATACGGATTGGAGACGCATGAGCCTATTTGGAGACGC
>DASSLQ010000150.1:0-4481 GCA_035689325.1 Burkholderiales bacterium
GTCCGCCGAGCCGGTGTCGCAGGCGAAGCGCGACAAGATCGAGCGCAGCTGGGGCGCGAAGCTCACCGACACGTTCGGCATGACCGAAGCCGGGATGATGGGCGCCGAGGACAAGCCGGGCGCCGGCTTCCGCATCTGGACTGACATGTACTACATCGAGGTGCTCGATCCGAAGAGCCTCGAGCCGGCGAAGGAAGGCGAGACCGGCACGCTGATCGTCACGGCGCTGTGGAGCAATAACGTCACCCCATTCCTGCGCTGGAGCTCGGGCGATCTGGTCACCTATAGCGAAGCGGACGATGCTCATTTGCCAAATGCGGGACCGTACTCGGTCTTTCCGCGCATCAAGCACGCGCATCGCACCACCGGCTTCTTCAAGGTGCGCGGCATCAACCTCGGCCACCAGGACCTCGAGGACTTCATGTTCCGGCATGCCGAGATCGGCGACTTCCGCGCCGAGGCGCTGAACGAGGGCGGCAACGACGTGCTGCGCCTCTCGATCGAGTGCCGCCGCGGCGCCGACGGTGCGGCGATTTGTCGCCAGATTGCGACCGAGGTGAAGGCCAGGTTCGAGCTCGCGCCGCAGGTGGTGCAGCTCGAGGCCGGAACGCTCGCCAAGGAATTCGAGGCCAACATCAAGGCCTCGCGCTTCGTCGATCGCCGCTGAAGTATTACGTACTTAGTACGGAATTAGAGCGAGTCGAAGTACTCCGCCATGCGCTCGCGCGCGGCGGCATCGGGGAACGGAGCCTTGCCGCCGGCGAGGTTGTCGCGCATGTGGTCGGGCCGGCCGGTGCCGGGGATGGCGCAGGTCACCGCCGGGTGCGAAACGATCCACTTCAGGAAATATTGCGCCCAGCTCGCAATGCCGAGCTCGGCGGCCCACGGTGGTAGTTGTTTTCCCTTTGTCTGGCTGAAGAGCGCGGCTCCGGCGAATGGGCGGTTGATGATGACCTTCACCTTGCGCTCTGCGGCGAGCGGCAGCAGGCGCTTCTCGACGTCGCGCTCGGCGAGTGAGTAGTTGATCTGCACGAAGTCGTAGGCGCCGGTCTTGAGCCACCGTTCGACTTCGCCATACGCAGAGGCGGTGTAGTGCGTGATGCCGAGATGGCGGATGCGGCCCTGCTCGCGCCAGGCCTGCATGGTCTTGGTATGCGTGGCGACATCGAGCAGGTTGTGCACCTGCATCAGGTCCATGACCTTCACGCGCAGGCGCTTGAAAGACGTCTCCATCTGCGCGATGCCGTCCTCGCGGCCGCTCGTCCAGACCTTGGTGGCGATGAAGAGCTTGTCGCGGATGCCGAGCTCGGCGACGAGGTCGCCGGCGACCGATTCCGAGGTTCCGTACATGGGCGAGGAGTCGACCACGTTGCCATCGAGCAGCTTGAGCACCTCGCGCAACGGCGCACGCGCGGCGGAATCATTGCCGACGTCGAATGTTTGCCACGTACCGAGGCCGATCTTCGGCAGCTTCATTGTCCCTTGCGGTAGAACGCGGCTCGCATACGCGCCCAGCCCGGCGGCGAGCAGCGCTCTCCTGCGCGAGTCCATGAGTCGATTCTAGCTGTGCTAGCCTGAAGCAAAGGAGATTCCATGAAGCGACGCACATTCCTGTTCGCACTGACCGCCGCAACCATTGCGCCTCTGGCGCGCGCGCAAGCGAAGCCGATGAAGATCGGCGTCATCGGCTCGGGCAAGATCGGCTCGACGCTCGGCGGACTCTGGGTGAAGTCGGGCCACGAGGTGATGTTCTCCGACCGTGATCCGGAGCAGGCGAAGCGCGTGGCCGAGAGCCTCGGGCCGCGCGCGCGCACGGGGACGGTGCGGGAAGCCGCCGCGTACGGCGATGCCGTGCTGATCGCGGTTCCTTATGGAGCGCTGCCCGCGGTGAAGCAGGAAGTCGGCGAGCAGCTCAAAGGCAGGGTCGTGATCGACCCGAACAATCCGGTGCCGGCACGCGACGGTGAGCTCGGCGTGCAAGCAAAAGAGAAGGGCGCGGCGATCTCGACCGCGGCGATCCTGCCGGGCGCGCGCCTGGTACGCACCTTCAATTCCTGGGGCTATCAGAAGCTCGCGAGCGAAGCGAACCGCCCCGCGCCGCGCATGGCGATCCCGGTCGCGGCGGACGATCCGCAGGCGCTGAAGGTCGGCCTGCAGCTCGTGCGCGATGCGGGCTTCGACCCGGTGCCCGCGGGCTCGCTCGCCGCTTCCAAAGCGTTCGATCTTGGCTCGGGCGTCTCCGGCAAGGTGATGACGGCCGAGGAACTGCGCAAGGCGCTGTCGCTTCCTTGACGCTAGCCCGGCGCTTGCTCGCGCGGGTCGTCGCCGTGCGGCCCGAGGAGGTGCGCGCGCTGCTCTGGTCGTTCGCGTACTTCTTCTGCCTGCTCGCGAGCTACTACATCCTGCGGCCGCTGCGCGACGAGATGGGCGTGGCGGGCGGCGTCAAGAACCTGCAGTGGCTCTTCACCGCCACGTTTCTCACCATGCTTGCCGCCGTGCCCTGCTACGGCGCGCTCGTCGCGCGCGTGCCGCGGCGGCGCTTCATCCCGCTCGTGTATCACTTCTTCGTCGCGAACCTCGCCTTCTTCTGGCTCGCGCTCGAGCTCGGCGTCGACCGGGCGCTCGTGGCGCGGGTGTTCTTCGTCTGGATCAGCGTGTTCGTTCTGTTCGCCGTGTCGGTGTTCTGGTCGTTCATGGCGGACATCTACGCCTCCGAGCAGGCGAAGCGCCTCTACGGCTTCATTGCGGCCGGCGGCAGCGCCGGCGCACTCGCCGGCCCGGCGATCACCATCGGGCTTGCGAAAATGATCGGCGTGGTGCATCTCGTCGTCGTGGCGGCGGTGCTGCTCGAGCTCGCCGTGCTGTGCGCCGCGCAACTGGAACCGAAGCAGCAGGCCGCGCAACAGAGCACGGTATCGCTCGGCGGCGGCGCGCTCGACGGCCTGAAGATGATCTGTCGCTCGCCCTATATCGCCGGCATCACGCTCTGGGTGGCGATGCTTTCGGTGATCGCAACTTTCCTCTACTTCGAGCAGGCGGCGATCGTTGCCGCTGCCTCGGACGATCCGGCGGTGCGCACGCGCATCTTCGCCACAGTCGACCTCGCCGTCGGCGTCCTCACGCTCGCGGTGCAGTTCCTGGCGACGGGCAAGCTGATCGAGCGCTACGGCGTCGGCCCGGCGCTCGCGCTCGTGCCGGTGGTATTCGCCGGCGGCTTCGCCGTGCTCGCGGCGACGCCGGTGCTCGCCGTCGTCATCACTTTCCAGGCGCTGCAGCGCACGGCGAACTTCGCCATCTCCAATCCGGCGCGCGAAGTGCTCTTCACGGTGCTGGCGCGCGACGAGAAGTACAAGGCGAAGAACGTGATCGACAGCGTCGCGGTGCGCGGCGCCGACGCGGCGGGCGGCTGGCTCGTGGCAGGCCTGCGCGCGTTGGGGATGCAGGCGCGCGAGCTGGCGCTATGCGCGATCGGGATCGCCGCCGCGGGCCTCGCGCTGTCGCTCGCGCTCGGGCGGGCGCAGGGCCGGCGCGCTATAGTAGGCGCGGGAACAAGAACACAAGGGGGCTAGCAATGGGACTATGGATTTTCCTCGCGATCATCGTCGTGCTCGCGGTCGGGGCGATCGGCATCTATAACCGGCTGGTCTCGCTGCGCAACCGGTTCAAGAACGCGTTCTCGCAGATCGATGTGCAGTTGAAGCGGCGCTACGACCTGATTCCGAATCTCGTCGAGTCGGTGAAGGGCTATATGCAGCACGAGCGCGGCACGCTCGAGGCAGTGGTCAAGGCGCGCGGCAACGCGGTGAGCGCGGCGCAGGCAGCGGCGGCGCGTCCCGGCGATCCCGCGGCGATGCAGGGCCTCGCGCAGGCGGAGGGTGCGCTCGGCGGGGCGCTGGGCCGGTTGCTCGCTGTCTTCGAGCAGTATCCCGACCTGAAAGCGAACCAGAACGTGCTCGGCCTGCAGGAGGAGCTCTCCAGCACCGAGAACAAGGTCGCCTTCGCGCGCCAGGCCTATAACGACTCGGTCATGGAGTACAACACGCGGCGCGAGTCCTTCCCCGACTCGATCTTCGCGGGGATGTTCGGCTTCGCGCCGGCGGAGCTCCTGCAGGCAACCGAATCGGCCGAGGAGCGCAAGGCGCCGCAGGTACGCTTCTAGGGCGCACGCGTGGCGCCCGCCACGTTCTTCGAGCACCAGCACCTCGCGCGCCGCAATTCTCGCGTGATGGTGATCCTGTTCGTGCTGGCGACCATCGCCGTCATCCTGGCGGTGGACCTGGTGGCGGCAAGCATTTACGTCTGGTCGGCCTCCGCACCGCGTGACGCGACGCTCGCGCAGCACTATGCCGCCGTGCCGCGCGCGCTCTACGCCTGGGCGTCGCTCGGTAGCGCGCTCGTCATCTTCGCTGTGAGCGCGTTCAACGTGGCGAAGCTCGGCGGCAGCGGGGCGGCGGTGGCCCAGATGGTTGGCGCGCGCCGCA
>DASSLQ010000151.1:0-64621 GCA_035689325.1 Burkholderiales bacterium
CCACCCGAGCTCGCGGCGCGCTGCGCCGCCTTCGAGGCGCTGTTCTACGCGCTCGACATCGTCGAGGTCGCGCACAGCGCGCAGCGCGAGATCGAGCCGGTGGCGCGGCTGCACTTCGCGCTCGCGGGCGAGCTCGAATTCCCGTGGATGCGTGCGCGCATCGGCGCGC
Source organism: Burkholderiales bacterium (assembly GCA_035689325.1). GTDB lineage: Bacteria > Pseudomonadota > Gammaproteobacteria > Burkholderiales > SG8-39 > SCGC-AG-212-J23. The sequence continues at coordinate 170 of DASSLQ010000151.1, forward strand.
TGCCGGCCGAGACGCACTGGCATACGCTCGCCAAGGCCGCGCTGCGCGACGACCTGGCGAGCATGCTGCGCGCACTCGCCGCCGAGGCGCTGCGCGCCGACGGCGCCGCCGATCCGGCGAGCCAGATCGCGGCATGGAAGGCACGCAATGCGGTGCTCTACGAGCGTGTGCGGCAGGTGCTGGGTGAGCTGCGCGCGGCCGAGACGCCGGATCTCGCCATGCTCTCGGTCGCCATGCGCGAGCTGCGAAATCTGAGCTCTCGCTAGAAAACGAATCGTCGACCCCGCTTTCGCGGGGGCGACTCCTGGAGAACTTCCCTAGGTATCATCCCGGTTGATGTCCGACGACCTCGACTTCAGCAAGCCCGCCAGCGCACCGAAACCGGCCGCGCCGGCGGCGCCGCTGTACGTGCCGGCGGTAGCGCGCGCCTTCTTCGAATCGGCGGGCAAGGAGGAGCCGGTGCCGGCGGGGACCGTGCTCTTCTCCGAGAACGAGAAGGCGAGCCGGCTGCTCCTGAAGCGCGACAAGATGTACTTCCTCGTCGAAGGCGTGATCTCGCTCACGGCCAAGAGCCAGCCGCTCGGGGCCGTCAAGGCCGGCGAGATCTTTGGCGAGATGGCGGCGCTGAGCGACTCGCCGCGCAGCGCGAGCGCCGTGGCGAAGACGGTCTGCCGGGTGATCGCGCTCGACGACAAGGGCTTCGCCGCGGCGCTGCAGAAGCAGCCCGAGTTCGCGCTGATGATGCTCGGTACCATGATCATGCGGCTGCGCGGCATGATCGCCAAGCTCTCGGGCGTGCCGGCGACCGGCGCGGTCAAGGAATCGCGCGTCTTTGACAAGGCGCTGCTCGAAACGATGGTGAACGGCCTGGGCGATCGGGCGATCGTGCGCTACGACGCGGGCAAGGTGATCATGGTCGCCGGGCAGGCGGGCGCCCTGATGTACGTGGTGACCGAAGGCCGCGTGGCGATCTCGATCCGCGGCGCGGTGGTGGAGCGCATCGGGCCGGGCGGCATCTTCGGCGAGATGGCGCTCGTCGACCAGTCGCCGCGCGCGGCGAATGCGGCAACCGAGACCGACTGCTCGCTGCTCGCCATCAACCGCAACGTCTTTCTGAGCCTCGTCAAGTCGGAGCCCGCGTTCGGCATCGCGCTGCTCTCGGCCGTGGCCGAGCGGCTGCGCAATACCGCGGCCGCGCTGAACTAGGTAGAATTTTTCAAACCCCAGGAGGAAAAATGAACAACGCCGTTGCTCTGCTCGCCGCCGCCGCCCTCGGCTTTGCCGCCGCGGCCGGCGCCCAGGAAGGAACGCTCGAGAAGGTCAAGGCTTCGGGCTCGATCACCATCGGCCACCGCGACGCCTCGATCCCCTTCTCCTACTACGACGACAAGCAGCAGCCGGTCGGCTATGCCATGGACCTCTGCCTGCGCATCGTCGACGCGGTGAAGAGCCAGCTGAAGATGCCGAACCTGAAGGTGAACTACCAGCTCGTCACCTCCGCCAACCGCATCCCGCTGATGGCGAACGGCACCATCGACCTCGAGTGCGGCTCGACCACCAACAACCTCGAGCGCCAGAAGCAGGTCTGGTTCACGATCACGCACTTCGTCACCGCCAACCGCTGGGTGGCGAAGCGCTCCGCCAAGCTCGACAAGCTCGAGAGCCTCAAGGGCAAGACCATCGTCTCGACCGCCGGCACCACCAACATCAAGCAGATGACCGAGCTCAACGCAGCGAAGAACCTCGGCATGAACATCATCTCGGCGAACGGCCACCCCGAAGCGTTCCAGATGGTCGAGACCGGCCGCGCGGCGGCGTTTGCCATGGACGACATCCTGCTCTACAGCCTCGTCGCCCAGGCGCGCAGCCCGAAGGACTATCACATCTCCGCCGAGGCGACCTCGGTCGAGCCCTACGGCATCATGGTGCGCAAGGACGACGCGGCTTTCAAGAAAGTGGTCGACGCCGCGATGATGAACATCTACAAGTCGGGCGAGATCAACAAGATCTACGAGAAGTGGTTCCAGAAGCCGATCCCGCCGAAGAACCTGAACCTCAACATCCCGATGAGCCCGCAGTTCAAGAAGGTGGTCGCACACCCGACCGACTCCGGCGACCCGAACGAGTATAAATAGCCGCGCGTAGCTCGCGCGGAGGGGGCGCGTGCATTACAGCTGGCACTGGCAGGTCCTGCTCGAGGCGGAGCCCGGCGGCACCGGGACGTACCTGCACTATCTGATCGTCGGGCTCGGCTGGACGCTTGCCACCGCGGCTGCCGCCTGGGTGATCGCGCTCATCATCGGCGCGTTTGTCGGCACGGTGCGCACCACGACCGCCCGCTGGGCGGTACGCATCGGCAACCTCTATGTCGAGATCTTCCGCAACATCCCGCTCATTGTGCAGATGTTCCTGTGGTTCTTCGTCGTGCCGGAATTCCTGCCCGAGGCGCTCGGCGACTGGATCAAGCAGATGCCGCCGCCCTGGGGCTCGTACGTGCCGGCGGTCATGTGCCTCGGCATCTTCACCTCGGTGCGCGTCGCCGAGCAGGTGCGCGCCGGCATCAATTCGCTGCCGCGCGGCCAGCGCATGGCAGGCACCGCGCTCGGCCTCACCCAGGCGCAGACCTATCGCTACGTGATCCTGCCGCAGGCCGTCCGCATCATCCTGCCGCCGCTTACGTCCGAGACGATGAACATCATCAAGAACTCCTCGGTAGCGCTGACCATCGGGCTGCTCGAGCTCACCGGCCGCGCGCGCGCCATGCAGGAGTTCAGCTTCCGCGTGTTCGAGGCGTTCAGCGCCGCCACGGTGATCTACCTCCTCACCAACCTCGTTGTCGTGCTGGCGATGCGCGTGCTGGAGAACCGCGTGCGCGTGCCGGGACTGATCGCCGCGGGCGGTGCACCGCAGGCGGGGCACTGATGGGCTTCGACTGGGACGTCATCGAGCGCTCGCTGCCGTACCTGTTCCGCGACGGCATGACCTTCACGGTGACGCTGACACTGCTCGCGATGACGGGCGGCATCATTTTCGGCACGCTGCTCGCGATGATGCGGCTCTCGGCGCTGAAGCCGCTCGCGATGCTTGCCGGCAGCTACGTCAACCTGATGCGCTCGATTCCGCTGGTGCTCGTGATCTTCTGGTTCTTCTTCCTCGTGCCTTACATCGGTGCCTGGATCCTGCGCGAGTCGCAGCCGATCAAGGTCGGCGCCTGGCTCTCGGCGGTGATCACCTTCACCATGTTCGAGGCCGCGTACTACTGCGAGATCATGCGTGCGGGCATCCAGTCGATTCCGCGCGGGCAGGTGTGGTCGGGCTATGCGCTCGGGCTCAACTACTGGCAGACCATGGCGAGAATCGTGCTGCCGCAAGCGTTTCGCAACATGCTGCCCGTGCTCTTGACCCAGACCATCATCCTGTTCCAGGACACGTCGCTCGTTTACGTGATCTCGGCCACCGACTTCCTCGGCGCCGCGGCGAAGATCGCCAACCGCGACTATCGGCTGGTCGAGATGTACAGTTTCGTCGCCGTGGTGTACTTCATCATCTCGTACGCGCTGTCCCTGCTCGTCAAACGCTTTCAGGACAGGATCGCCATCATCCGATGATCTCGCTCAAGAAAGTGAGCAAGTGGTACGGCAGCTTCCAGGTCCTCGCCGACTGCACTACCGAAGTGGCCAAAGGCGAAGTGGTCGTGGTGTGCGGGCCTTCCGGCAGCGGCAAGTCCACGCTCATCAAGTGCGTCAATGCGCTCGAGCCCTTCCAGCAGGGCGAGATCGTCGTCAATGGCATCTCGGTAGGCGATCCGAAGACCGACCTGCCGAAGCTGCGCTCGCGCGTCGGCATGGTGTTCCAGCACTTCGAGCTCTTCCCGCACATGACGGTGACGCAGAACCTCACCCTCGGCCAGATCAAGGTGCTCGGCCGCTCGGAGCAGGAGGCGCGCGAGAAAGGACTCAAGCTCCTCGAGCGCGTCGGGCTGCTCGCGCACAAGGACAAGTATCCGGGCCAGCTCTCCGGCGGCCAGCAGCAGCGCGTGGCGATCGCGCGCGCGCTGTCGATGGATCCGATCGCCATGCTGTTCGACGAGCCGACCTCCGCGCTCGACCCGGAGATGATCAACGAGGTGCTCGACGTCATGGTCCAGCTCGCGCGCGAAGGCATGACCATGATGGTGGTGACGCACGAGATGGGCTTCGCCCGCAAGGTCGCGCACCGCGTCATCTTCATGGACGCCGGCCGCATCGTCGAAGACGACAGCAAGGAGCAGTTCTTCGGCACGCCGCGCTCCGAGCGCGCGCAGCTATTCCTCTCGAAGATCCTGCAGCACTAGCTACCTGGCCGGCGCGGCCGGCGCCTGCTTCTCGACCTTCTTCGCCATCACTTCGGGGATGCGGTAGTCCGGATAGCGCTCGCGGAACCGCGCGAGCTCCTTGTCCGCTTCCTCGTCCCGGCCAAGCTCGCGCAGACGCGCAATGCGTGTGAGCCACTCATCCGGCGGCACCTCGTCCCGCAACGCTGCGCTCGCAGCACTACGCTGCGCGCCCATTGAACGCTGGAGCTGTGGCGCGGCACGCGTTTCGTCAGCGCGCTTGCGCTCGCCCTCGGCGCCAACACCGGCGGCGGGCGCGGCGACGTTTGCACTTGGCGCTGGCGGGGGCGCGGGTGCCGGCTCCGGCGCAAACTGCGGCGCCTGCTCGGCGCGGCGACCTGCGGCGGGCTTCGCCGGCGCTGCGGCGGGCGCTTTGCGCTCCTGCGGCGCCACCTTATCCTGCGCTGGCGCAGCGACTGCCGGCGGCGACGGCTCGCTCATCGGCGCCTGGTCCGGCGGCTGGCGTTCGACCTGCACGACGATCGCGACGGCGAAGACGAGCACCGCCGCCGCGGCGAGCGATGGATACCAGCGATTGCGCCGGGTCGTGGCGCGTCGCGCGGCGGCGAGGATCGCGCGATCGAGCTCCGGCGGCGGCTCTTCGCCTCCGAGCGCGCGGTAGCGCTGCGAGATTTGCGGGTCGCGTTCGTCAGCCATCGTTGAGTGCCGCCTTCAGCTTCGCCATCGCATAGCGCAGCCGGCTTTTCGCCGCTTCCTCGTTGCTGCCCGTCGCCGCGGCGATCTCGGCGACGCTGAGGCCGCTCTCCTCGTGGAGCAAGAACGCTTCCCGCTGCAGCGCGGGCAGCGCATCGAGCGCCGCCGCGAAGCGCGCCAGCGCCTCGCGCGCCTGGGCCGCGTCGGCCGGGTCGGGATCGTCCGACGCCGGCAGCTCCTCGCCATCGAGCGCCACCAGCGTCAGGCCGCGCTTTCGCCAATGATCCACGAGATGGTTATGCGCGATGGTGTACAGCCACGTCGTAAAGCGCGCCTGCGGTGTGTATCGCCCTCGCGCTTCGATCACGCGCATCCAGATCTCCTGGAAGAGCTCCTCGGCCACCGCGCGCGCCTTTACCGCCCGCAGCACGAAGCGATAAAGGCGCGTCCGGTGGCGCGCATACAGAGTGTCGAAGGCCCCGGCGTTTCCAGTCTTATACGCGAGCATGAGCTCCTCGTCCGGGGCCTCCATGCCCCGGGATTATCCCGGCGGATCGGCGGCAAACCTAATGCCTGCGCCCGGGAAGGGCTGCGGCAGCGGCGCGATCGGCGGCTGGGACTCGCGGATCACGCCGCGTGCAACCAGGTTGCGATAGCTGTCGTAGTACAGCGTGACCGTCTCGACGGGTGTGCTCGTGGCGCGCTCGAAGGCGACTTGCCGCACCTGCGACGTTTCGCGCCGCCCGTGGCCCGTACCGAGCTTGGCCTCCTCCTGCGCGCGCGGCGCGGCAGCGCCGTCCGCGTTTGCTTCTCGCCGCGACATCGACGGCGCGGGCGCAATGGCAACCGGCGGCGCCTTCTTACGAAAAACAGCGACACCGATCGCGCCGACATTGTCCGGGCGCCCAGTGCGCGCCGCATAAGAGTCGGCGAGCGCGGTGAAGTAGAAGGCCGCCGTCTCGCTCAAGCTCTTGCGCCAGCCGAGGATGTCGTAGCCCTGGCCCGCGCCCAGCACATATCCCGTCTGCGAGGGACTAGCCGTCTCGCCGCTGATCACGTTCACGCCGTCCACCGAAACGACCGTGAGCACGTCTTCGCGCAGGCGGTTACGCACGCTCACCTGATATTCGTTGCCCGGCTTTCCCACGACATACGCCCTGCCGTCGTGCCAGTACATCGGCAAGGGCCGCGCTTCGGTGCGGTCGTACACCGTGAGATCCACCAGCCGGCCGTGCGCGTGCACTGTGCCGGCGCAGAGTAATGCCACCATCGTCATCCATGTGCGCTCGTTCATGTTCTTCCCCTTGTTTGGTTGGCCATACGACATGAAACGAAGGCGCAACAGAAAAGGGTTAAACCATGCGCGTCGCTATTTCCCCTACAACATGGATGCGCGCGCGCCGCGTAGAATCCGCCGCTTCCCTGAACGGTTGAAGAATGAAGAACGGCAAGCCATTTCCAATTCCGGTCCGCGTTCACGCTTCCGAGCCGCGCGTGCGCTATTCATGCGCGAAGTGCCCGGCGTATTGCTGCAGCTATCCCGACATCGAAGTAACGCCGCGCGATATCGAGCGCCTGGGCAAGCGCCATGGGATGGGCTATCGCGAGGCGGAGGAGCGGTTTACGAAATACGATCCGAAGGACAAGGTGCGGCTGCTGCGGCACCAGAAGGACACGGTGTTCGCCACCGTCTGCATGTTCCTCGACCGCGAGACCCGCCGCTGCACGGTCTATGAGTCGCGGCCGAGAGTGTGCCGCGACTACCCCGAGAGCTCACGCTGCGGGTATTACGACTTCCTGCGCTTCGAGCGTTCCCACCAGGCCGATCCAGAGTTCATCGCGACGACTTAAGCGCCTTCTCGCGGATCGCAGAGAGGGTGGTGGCCGGCGTAATGGCGTCCGGATCGATGCGCAATTCAATCAGCGCGGGCTTGCCGGCGTTCCAGGCGCGCTCGAACGCAGGCGCGAAGTCGGCGGTGCGCGCCACGCTCTCGCCGTGCGCGCCGAAGGCGCGCGCATAGGCGACGAAGTCCGGGTTCTGCAGCGTCGTCCCGTACACGCGACCGGGATACTCGCGCTCCTGGTGCATGCGGATCGTGCCGTAGAGGCCGTTATTGATGATGAGCGCCACGAACACCGCGCCGTATTGCACGGCCGTGGCGAGCTCCTGGCCGTTCATGAGGAAATCGCCGTCGCCGCAGAGCGCAATCACCGGGCGCTTGGGCTGCGCGAGCTTGGCGGCAAGGCCGGCCGGGAAGCCGTAGCCCATCGAGCCGTTGGTCGAGCCGAGCTGCGTGCGGAAGCCCTTGTAGCGGAAATGCCGGTGCAGCCAGCCCGCGAAATTCCCGGCGCCGCCTGCGATGATGGTGTCCTCGGGCAGGCGATCGGAGAGCCACTTGATCACTTCGCCGTATTGCAGCTCACCGGGCATCTGCCGCGGCGTCGTCCACTCGAGGTAGTTCCTGCGCAGCGCCTGCGTATCGGCTCGCCAGGCGGGCTTGTCGAACGAGAGGCGCTCGAGCGCTTCCACGAACTGCGCATTGCCGGCGTTGATCGCGAGCGCCGGGCGATAGACGCGCCCGAGTTCCTCGGCGCCCGCGTGCACGTGGATGAGCGTCTGCTGCGGCACGGGCGCCTCCACGAGGGTGTAAGCGCTCGTCGTCATTTCGCCGAGGCGCGCGCCGATCACGAGCAGCACGTCGGCCTTCTTGATCCGCTCCGCGAGCTGCGGATTGATGCCGATGCCCACATCGCCAGCGTAATGGCCGCTGCGATTGTCGAACAGGTCCTGGCAGCGGAACGATGTGCCGACCGCGAGGCCGTTCGCTTCGATCCAGCGCTGCAGCCGCGCGCATGCGTCGCGGTCCCAGCCGCCCCCACCGAGCAGCACGAACGGCCGCTGCGCGCCATCGAGCAGCTTGCGCACCTCCTCCATCTCCGCCGGCGACGGCGCTGGACGCACAGTGTGGTGCTTCGCTACATCGGCGACAGCGGCCTGCGAGAACAGCGTGTCCTCCGGCAATGCGAGCACCACCGGGCCGGGGCGGCCGGCACACGCGGTGTGAAATGCATGACTCACGTACTCCGGGATGCGCTCGACGCGGTCGATCTGCCCCACCCACTTCGCGAGCTGGCCGTACATGCGCCGGTAGTCGATTTCCTGGAACGCTTCGCGCTCGGCGAATTCGTTCGGCACCTGGCCGATGAACACGACGAGCGGCGTCGAATCCTGCAGGGCGGTGTGCACGCCGATCGCGCCGTTGGTGGCGCCGGGCCCGCGCGTCACGAAGAGCACGCCCGGCTCGCCGGTGAGCTTGCCGTAGGCCTCGGCCATGTACGAGGCGCCCCCTTCCTGCCGGCAGACGATGAACTTGATCTCGCTGCGCAGGTCGTGCAGCCCGTCGAGCACCGGCAGATAGCTCTCGCCCGGCACGCCAAAGGCAACCTTCACCCCTTGCGCAGCGAGCGCGTCGGCGAGGATGCGCCCGCCGTGCCGCGTCTTCAGATCCGGCTTCATACGGTCACCTTCTCGAAGGCACGGCGCAGGGCGGCGCAGCACTCGGCAACCGCTGCATTCGCGGTGTCGAGCACCCCGCCGAAGAGCACGAAGCCGTGCACCATGTCCGCGTACTCGCGGTAGTCGACCTCGACACCGGCCGCGCGCAGCCGCTCGGCGTAGGCGCGCCCTTCGTCGAGCAGCGGGTCGTAGCCCGCCGTGATGACGAGCGCCGGCGGCAGGTCGGCGTGGCTCCTGGCGAGGAGCGGCGAAGCGCGCCAGTCGGTCCAATCCCGCTCGTTGGGTAAGTACGCGCGCCGGAAATACTCGATCGAGTCGCGCGTCAGCAGATAGCCCTGCGCATTGCGCTCATGGGACGCCGTGGCGCAGCGCTGATCGGTGGCCGGGTAGATCAGCAGCTGGAACGCGAGCCGCGGGCCGCCGGCATCGCGCGCCATCAGCGCGACGATAGCGGCGAGGTTGCCACCGGCGCTGTCGCCCCCCACCGCGATGCCACGCACCTTCAGCTCTGCCGCATGCTCGGCGACATAGCGCGTGGCCGCGAAGCAGTCTTCCACTGCCGTCGGAAACGGGTACTCCGGCGCTAGGCGATAGTCGACGGAGACCACAACACATCGCGCGCCAACTGCGAGGCTTCGGCAAAGCACGTCATGCGTATCGAGATCGCCGATGGTCCAGCCGCCACCATGGAAGTAGACGAGTGCCGGCAGTGTCTCGCCGCGTACTGGGCGGTAAACGCGCATCGCATAGTTCTCGAAGGCAAGCAGCCGGACCTCCGGCAGCTCGGGCGCCTTTGGCGCGAGCACCGCGCGCGTATCGCGATAGATACGCCGCGCGATGAACGGCGAGACGGTGTGATAGGGCGGCAGCGGCGAGCGCGCGACGCGCTCGAGCAACGCCTGCACCTGTGGATGGACGCTCACCCGGCTATTGGACGGCAGCGAGCATGCGCTTCAAGCGGTCCACGAAAAACGGCGCGCATTTCATGATGCGGGTCTGCTGGCGTTTCATCAGCGGCCGGATCTTGGCGACGTATGCCTGCCAGTCGGGATCGGCGGACATCGGGTTAGATATTCCGGAGCGGTGCCGGGCTGCAGGGTGTACATGCGCTCTTCGACGTACATAGGGCGGGGCGTGCAGGATGGAGGGCGGAAAGATTATATTAGGCACACCGTGGACGACATCAACACGCTGCGGCGCATCCTGCGCGAGAACCACACCATCGCGGTGGTGGGGCTGTCGGCAGACTGGTATCGCCCGAGCTACTTCGCCGCGAAGTACATGCAGGAGCACGGCTACCGCGTCGTGCCGGTGAATCCGAAGTACCGCGAGATCCTCGGCGAGAAGTGCTATCCGTCGCTGCGCGAGGTGCCCGACAAGATCGACATCGTCGATGTGTTTCGCAAGACCGCGGACGTCGTCCCAATTGCCGAGGACGCCATTGCCATTGGCGCGAAAGTGCTATGGCAGCAGCTCGGGGTGCGCAACGAGGCGGCGGCGGCCAAGGCGCGCGCCGCCGGCCTGGACGCCGTCATGGACCGCTGCGTCAAGATCGAGCACGGGCGGCTCTTCGGCGGACTCAACTGGGTCGGTGTGAATACGCACATAATCTCGGCAAAACGCCCGCGCTGGCTCGCTTACTAGGGTCGTATAGGAGTATCTTTCCGTCAATGGGGAGGACGTTGAGACTTAGCGAGGGCCGCTTCGGCCGCCTGGTGCTGGCCGAGCTGGCTGCCGGCGACCGGCTGGAGGCGCAGGCCGATCCGGTCATCGTGCTGCAGAGCCGCTACGACAGCGTGCTCTTCCTCAATCCCGGCGAACACCACGTCACCACCGGTCCCACGCGCGTGCTGGCGCTGCATGCGGGACGCGACTGGCTGCGCTCCTGTTTCCCGGCGGTCTTCGAGACGGACGAGCGCCACCCGTTCACGCAGACCGCCGAGGCCATCACGCCGCGCATCCGCCAGCTCGCCGACGCGCTGGCGGTGGAAGTGCAGAACGACCGCTTCCTCTCGCCGGAGCGCCTCGAATTCATGCTGCAGGAGCTGCTGCTCTCGATCGTCGAGACCTATTTCGCCGGGCGGCGTGCGCAATCGCGCCTGTGGCGCGGCTCGCGCTTCGAAGACACGCGCATCCGGCGCGCGATCGCGCTGCTGCGCGCGCGGCCGAACAAGGAGCTGAACATGGACGAGCTTGCGAGCCAGGTCGGGCTTTCGCGCTCGCGCTTCTACGATCTGTTCCAGCTCTGCACCGGCTTCTCGCCGCGGGTCTACCTCGACATGCTGTGCATCGAGACGGCGATCTCGCGGCTCTCCTCCGGCCGCGGCAAGATCGGCGAGGTCGCGGCCGAGCTCGGCTTCTCGGCCCAGAGCAACTTCACGCGCTTTTTCCTGAACCAGGTCGGCGTGCCGCCCTCCGAATATCGCCGGGCGACGAGCGCCCAGCGCGAGCAGCCCACCTCGCCGCCAAACTCCGAGCAAAAGCAGTAGCGCGCCGGCGCGCCGGCCGCGGCTAGAATCGGCCGATGGCGGACCGCAAATTCGGCTTCGAAACGCTGTGCCTGCACGCGGGCCAGATTCCGGACCCGGCGACTGGCGCGCGCGCCGCGCCGATCTACCAGACGACGTCCTTCGTCTTCGACTCGGCCGACCACGCCGCGAGCCTCTTCAACCTGCAGACCTTCGGCAACGTCTACTCGCGCATCTCCAATCCGACGGTCGCAGTGTTCGAGGAGCGCATGGCCGCGCTGGAAAGCGGCCGCTCGGCGCTCGCCTGCGCCACCGGCCAGGCGGCGGAGGTCACGGCAATCCTCACTCTGTGCTCGGGCGGCGACCACATCGTGTCCGCCTCCACACTCTATGGCGGCACGCACACGCTGCTCAACGTCAACCTGAAGAAGCTCGGCATCGACACGACGTTCGTCGCGCCGGACGAGCCGGAGAACTTCCGCCGCGCGATACGCAAGAACACCAAGCTGCTGTACGCCGAGACGCTCGGCAACCCGCTCATCAACATCGTCGACATCGAGGCGCTCGCCAGGATCGCGCACGAGGCCGAGATCCCGCTCGTCGTGGACAACACCGTGCCCTCGCCCTACCTGTGCCGTCCGTTCGAATGGGGCGCGGACATCGTCGTGCATTCGGCGACCAAGTACATCGGCGGCCACGGCACGACGATGGGCGGCGTGATCGTCGAGTCGGGCAAATTCAACTGGGGCAACGGCAAATTCCCCGAGTTCACCTCGCCCTCGCCCGGCTACCACGGCGTCATCTTCCACGAGACCTTCGGCGACTTCGGCTTCACGATGAAGGCGCGCATGGAGATCATGCGCACGTTCGGCCCGGCGCTCTCGCCGATGAACGCCTGGCTCCTGCTGCAGGGACTCGAGTCGCTGCACGTGCGCATGGAACGGCACTGCGAGAACGCGCTGGGCGTTGCGAAGTTCCTGCGCGAGCACCCGCGCGTTGCCTGGGTCAACTACCCGGGGTTGCCGGACAACAAGTACCACCGTCTTGCGCAGAAATATCTGCCCAAGGGCGCCTCGGGCCTGCTCAACTTCGGCGTCAAGGGCGGCGCCAAGGCCGGCGAGCGCTTCATCGAGGCGGCGCAGTTCATGAGCCATCTCGCGAACATCGGCGATGCGAAGACGCTGGTCATTCACCCGGCGTCAACCACCCACCGGCAGATGGAGGAAGCGGACCTGCTGAAAGCCGGCGTAACGCCCGACATGGTGCGCATGTCGGTGGGCATCGAGACGCTCGACGACATCCTCTGGGACATCGACCAGGCGCTAAACGAGGCGGCAAAAGCATGATCAGTTACCAGGTCACCGAGCACGGCAAACCGCTGCAGAAGGTCCTCGCCGACACGCCGAAGCCGCAGGGCGCCGAAGTGCTGATGCGCGTCACCCGCGCCGGCGTCTGCCATTCGGATCTGCACATCTGGGACGGCTACTTCGACCTTGGTGGCGGCAAGCGTTTTTACGTGAAGGAGCGCGGCTGCGTGCCTCCCTTCACGCTCGGCCACGAACCCTTCGGCGTGGTCGAGGCGCTCGGGCCACGCGCGCGCGGTGTGAAAGTAGGTGACAGGCGCCTCGTCTACCCGTGGATCGGCTGCGGCAAGTGCGCCGTGTGCAAGAGCGGCCAGGACAATTACTGCGTTTCGGGCACGCGCTACCTCGGCGTCAATCGCGCCGGTGCCTATGCCACACATGTGCTGGTGCCGCACGCCAAGTACCTCATTGATACGCGCGGCATCGACGACGCCTTTGCCGCGACGCTCGCCTGCTCGGCGCTCACCACCTATAGCGCGGCGCAAAAGCTCCCGCCGCTCGGCGCAAAGGATGAAGTCGCGGTGCTGGGCTGCGGCGGCCTCGGGCTGATCGCCATCTCGGTCCTGCGCGCCCAAGGCACGAAGAACATCGTCGCCTGCGACATCGACGACGCGAAGCTCGGCGTTGCCGCGAAGCTGGGCGCCAAGCGGACCGTCAACACGCGCGCGCCGGATGCGGCGGAGCAGATGCGCGGCATCGCCGCTGCGCTCGATTTCGTCGGCAGCCCGGCCACGGCGGCACTCGGCATCGGCGCCTTGCGCAAAGGCGGCCGCTACATCATCTGCGGACTGTACGGCGGGGAGCTGGTGCATCCGCTGCCGCCGATCGCGCAGCGCGCGATCGGCATCATCGGCTCCTATGTCGGCAAGCTGCAGGAGCTGAAGGAGGTCGTGGCGCTGGCGAAGAAGGGGAAGCTGAAGCCGCTGCCGGTGACGACGCGGCCCGGTTCCGAGGCAAGCGCCGCGCTCGAGGATCTCAAGGCCGGCCGCGTTGTCGGACGGCTAGTGCTCGATTTCGAAATGGTGGACGCATGAACGATCGCAGCAGGATGGCCGAACTGGCGAGTGAGGCTGGCACGCCGTTCTCCTGGACCAATCCGTACGCCTGGCCGCGCAAACCGCTGCTTGCGCAGAACGTCGTCGCCACTTCGCAGCCGCTCGCCGCACAGGCCGGCCTGCAGATGCTGGCGGCGGGCGGCAACGCAGTGGACGCGATTCTCGCCACTGCCATTACGCTCAGCCTGGTGGAGCCGGTATCGAACGGCATCGGCTCCGACGCCTATGCCATCGTCTGGGACGGCCGGCGGCTGCACGGGCTCAACGCTTCCGGTCGCTCGCCGCAGGCGTGGACGCTCGATTACTTCCGCGGCAAGTACCAGCGCATGCCGGTACGGGGCTGGGACACGGTGACGGTGCCGGGATGTGTCGGCGCATGGGTCGAGCTGCACGCGCGCTGGGGCAAGCTGCCGTTCCGCAAGCTCTTCGAGCGCGCAATCGAGTACGGGCGCGAGGGCTTCCTCGTCTCACCGACCATCGCCGGCCAGTGGCAGAAGCAGGTTCCGGAGCTCAAGGAGCAGCCGGGGTTCGCGCAGGCCTTCCTGCCCGGCGGCCGGGCGCCGCGCGCCGGTGAGCGCTTCAAGTTCCCGGCGCACGCCCGCGCGCTGGAGAGAATCGCCGCCACCAAGGGCAAGGCGTTCTACAAAGGCGAGTACGCGGAGAAGCTCGAGGCGCACGCGCGCAAGCACGGTGGCGCGATGCGTGCAGCCGACCTCGCGGCCAACCGGCCCGACTGGGTGAAGCCGCTCGCGATGGATTACCGCGGCTACACGCTGCACGAGATCCCGCCCAACGGTCAGGGCATCGTCGCCCTGATGGCGCTCGGCATGCTGCAGCACTTCGACGTGCGGTCTTTGCCGGTCGACGCTCCCGACAGCGTGCATGTCCAGATCGAGGCGATGAAGCTCGCTTTCGCCGATGCCCGGCGCTACGTCGCCGACATCGACCACATGGTCGCCGTGCGCTGCGAGCACCTGCTCGATCCGGCCTATCTCGGGTCGCGCGCCAGGCTCATCGACATGAAGCGCGCCCAGGACTTCGGCCACGGCAAGCCGCCGCTGAGCGGCACGGTGTACCTCGCCGCGGCGGACGCATCCGGGATGATGGTGTCGTTCATCCAGTCGAACTACATGGGCTTCGGCTCCGGCGCCGTCGTCGACGGCATCTCGCTGCAGAACCGCGGCGCCACCTTCGTCTTGGACGAGGAACATCCGAACTGCGTCGGGCCCGGCAAGCGCCCCTACCAGACCATCATCCCGGGCTTCGTCACGCGCGACGGCAAGCCGCTGATGAGCTTCGGCGTGATGGGCGGCACGATGCAGCCGCAAGGCCACGCGCAGGTGCTGGTGCGCATCGCCGATTACGGCCAAAGCCCGCAGGCCGCCTGCGACGGTCCGCGCTTCCGCGTCGTGCAGGGCATGGACGTCAGCGTCGAGGAGGGCCGCTTCCCCGCCGCGACGCTGGACGAGCTGCAGCGCCGCGGCCATCGCATCGTCACGATCGACGACTACAACCAGTTCGGAGCCGCGCAGCTCATCTGGAAGCTTGACGGCGGCTACTACGTCGCGAGCGATCCGCGGCGCGATGGACAGGCAGTGGGGTTCTGAATGCTCAAGATCTGGGGCCGCACGAACTCGGTGAACGTAAAGAAGGCGCTGTGGGCCGCGGAGGAGCTCGGGCTCGAGTACCAGCGCATCGACGCCGGCATGGAGCACGGCGTGACGAAGACCCCGGAGTACATGCGCATGAACCCGAACTCGCTCGTGCCGACGATCGAGGACGACGGCTTCGTGCTGTGGGAGTCGCACACCATCGTGCGCTATCTCTGCGCGAAGCACGCGGCCGGCACGCTCTGGCCGACGGACCTGCGCGCGCGTGCCGATGCCGAGCGCTGGATGGACTGGGCGTTCACGTTCCAGCGGGCGATGCGCGATGTGTTCTGGGGGCTGATCCGCACGCCGGCGGAAAAGCGCGACATGAAGGCGATCGAGGCGGGGCGCGAGCAGACGGCGAAGCTGCTGCCGGTGCTGGAGCAGAACCTCGTGAACAGGCGCTACGTCACCGGCGGCACGTTCACCATGGGAGACATTCCGATCGGCTGCGAGCTGCAGCGCTGGATGCGCGTGCCGATCGAGCGGCCGCGTTTCCCGGCCGTCGACGCCTGGTTCGAGCGGCTGCGCGAGCGGCCTGCCTACCGCAAGTTCGTCGACATCCCGCTCAGTTAGCGCGCGCGAGCACGGCGTCGCGCTCGGCCTGCGGCTCGTGCGCGAGCTCGCGGGCGCGCGCGTAGAACCGGTCGAGGTTGCCGCCCGAGGCCGCGAGCAAGCGCTCGAACGCCGGCACCAGGTCGGTATAGAGCGCCACCGAGACGAGGAAAGCATTGTTCGGTTCGGCCGGCACGACCGTCGGGAAGGCAGTGCGCAGACGCTCGAACTCGCCGCGCTTTTGCTCGAGCATCTCCTCGCGCGGCAGGTGCGACGCGTAAATCGTCTTCAGGCGCTCGCGCGTCTCCTTGATGCGGGCGTAGAAGTCCCGTTTTCGCTGCTGCCCGGACCGGAAAGCCTCGAGCTCGGTAGTGCGGTGCTGCGACTCGAGCCAGCGCCGCACGCCCTCGTCCTCAACCGCGACGGCAAAAGACTCGTTGAACGTGGTGTCGTTCTTGGCGTAGACGAGCTGGTGCGCGAGCTCGTGGAACACGAGCCGCGCCACCTGCGCCTCCGGATAGCGGATGAAAGTCGAAAGCAGCGGATCGTCGAACCAGCCGAGCGTCGAATAGGCGAGCACGCCGCCCACGTACACATCGAAGCCTTCCTTGCGCAGTCTTTCGGCGTAGCGCTTCGCCTCCTCCTCCGAGAAGAAGCCGCGATAGGCGACGCAGCCGGTGAAGGGAAAGCATTCCGGCTTGGGGTCGACCGAGAACTCGGGCGCCGCGAACACATTCCACACCGCGTAGCGCCGGCCGAGATCGGCGTAGGAGGTGTAGCTGCGGTTCTCGGGCAGATGCAGATCGTGCGAGGCGAATTCGCGGATGTGCTGCGCCGTTTCGAGGCGCGTCTTGAGATCCGCCGGCGTCGCCGGGTCGGCAAGCCAGTCGTCGATCGGGCGCGCCGCCGCCAGCAGGTGGAAATGCCCGCCGATCGCCTGCGAGTAGTACGAAAGCGATTCGCAGCCCGCCACCAGCGCTACCACGAGAAGCGCGACCAGCGTCTTCATGCGAAGCGCCCCGTGCGCAGGAAATGCTCGACCAGCGTGCCCACGCGTGCGGAGACCGTGAGCAGGCTGTGTCCCGTGCGCACCAGCGCGCGTTCGCTCATGCCGTCGACGGTCGTTTCATGCACGCATACCACGCCATCATTGTCGCCGGGCAGCTGGCCAAACGCCCGGCCGAATCCAAGCGGCAGCGTGCCGGCGATCACACCGAGGCGCTCGGGACGTTGCCAGCGCGCCTCATTGCTCTCCCAGCGCGCCGCGCAAGCACCGAGGAGCCAGCGGCCGAACGAATGCGAGCCGAACCTCCGCCCCGCGTAGCAGCCGCGCACCGGCGCGCCGAGCAGGACCACGTTGCCGCTCGCAATCTCGGGATGGCGCACGAGCATGTCATAGATCAGCACGCCGCCCAAGCTGTGGCCGACGAGGTGCACACTGCGCCCGTCGATGAAGCGCGCCAGGCGCTCGATGTTCGCCTCGAGCGGCGCACGACCGCGGTAGCCGAAACGGCGTGTCGCATAGCCGCTTCTTCCAAGGCGCGCAGCGAGCAGCGTCATGATCGCCGTCGGCACCCAGAGGCCGGGAACGAGGACCACTTCGCTCGTCATGCGTTCTTGAGCTTGCGCACCGCCTCGAGCAGCGCCTGCGCGCGGTAGGCGACCGGGTAGTCGATCATCTGCCCGTCGACCTGGATCGCCGCCTGGCCGCGGCTCTCGGCCTCGCGGAACGCGGCGACGATGCGCTCGGCGGCGGCGAGCTCGTCACGGCTGGGAAGGTAAGCGGCGTTCACCGGCGCGATCTGATCCGGATGCACGCAGCAGCGCCCTTGGAAGCCGCCGCGGCGGCTGCGCTCGAGCGCCCGCGCAAAGGCTTCGCTTTCCTTGAAGTGGAACCAGGGACTGTCGATCGGGTTTTCCATCCCGGCGGCGCGCGAAGCGAGCACGATGCGCGCGCGCGCGTCCGCAAGCTCGGGCTCATCCAGCGTCGGCGAGAGGCCGATGTCGTTCGCATAGTCGGCGGCGCCGAAGCAGACGCGCTTCACGCGCCAGGGCGCGCGATAAGGCCGCAGGTTTCGCGCCTGCAGGATGCGATCGACGCGCTGCACGCCCGCCGCGGTCTCGATCTGCGGCATGAGGTCGAGCGAGCCCTCGGCGATGCCGCGCTCGCGCTCGAGGTTGGCCATCAGCCAGTCGATCGCATGCAGGTCGGCCGCGCTCTCGATCTTGGGCACGACGACGCCGTCGAGCCCGGGCGCAAGCGTCTCGGCGAGATCACCGTAGCAGTACGGCGTGGCCGGCGCGTTGACGCGCACATAGAGCAGGCATTGCCGCGGGCTGCCGAGCGCGCCGAGCACGCTCTTGCGGCTCGGTGCCTTGTCGGCCGGCGCCACCGAATCCTCGAGGTCGAGGATCACCGCATCCGCGGCGAGCGAGAGCGACTTCTCGACGCGGCGCGGCACGTTGGCCGGCGTGAAGAGGAACGAGCGAATCATTCCAGGAGCTTGCGATCCGCCCAGGGCGCGAAAGGCTGCACGCTGCGCTCGCCCGCGAGCGCCTGCGGCCATACCGGCTGCACGCGTCCATTTACGATCTGCAGCAGCACGGGCTTCATGCCGAGCTGCGCGCCGCTCGCCGGGTCGACGCGATACGGCCCGAGCACCGTGTCGACCTGGAGCGAGGCGAGCGCGGCTCGCAGCTTCTGCGGCTCGACGCTGCTCGCCCGGCGCACGCCGGCAGCGAGCACGGCACCGGCGGTGTAACCGGCGGCGGCGAGCGGCCCGGGAGGCGCCGACCATTTGGCGGTGAATGCTTTCACGAAGTCGGCGTTGCCCGCGGTCGGAAACCGCGGATCGTACTCTCTCGAGCCGAGGATGAATTCGGCGTCCTGCCCGACGAGCTTGACGAAGCGCGGCTCGACGGCGGCGCGCGCGTAGACCACCTTCGGCACGTAGCCCTCTTTCTTGAGGATCTTCACCATTTCGGCCGCGTCGCGCGCCTCGCCGTACGCGATCCAGCCGTCGGCATTGACCTTCATCGCCTGGTAAAGCAAAGGCAGGAAATCGTCGGTGCGGCCGGAATAGACGTCGAGCGTCACTTTGCCGATGCCCGCGGCGCGCGCCTTGGTCTGCACTGCATCCGCCATGTCGCGCGAGGCAGCGTCATCGCGGGCCGCGATATAGAGCGACTCGACGCCGGCTTCGCGCGCCGCCCACAGCGCGCCATCGGCGTATGCGGCGTACGGCGGCACGGTCTGGAACACGTACTGCGGCTTGCGCTTGTGGATCTCGCTCGACGGTCCCGCCGCATTCAGCAGCACCCGGCGGCCGCGCTCGGCCTCCGCCGCCGCGGTCAACGTCGCGGCCGAGCCGTACGGTCCGATCAGGATCTGCGCACCCTGGCGGATCAGCTCGGCGTACAGCTCGCCGGCGCGCACCGCTTCCGAGCCGTCGTCCTCGATGCGCAGAACCACGCGGTTGCCGAGCAGGCCGCCCGCCGCATTGACCTCGTCCTGCCACACGAGCAGGCCCTTGCGATAGTCCTCCGCCGGCCCGGCATGCGCACCGGACTGCGAGACCGCCGCACCGACCACGAGGGTGCCCTCCTGTGCCGCGGCACTCGAGGCGGCGGCGGCAAGGAGAAGCGCGCTAGTAATCCAGCCGGTCATCGACGGCGTGGCCGCGCATCGGGATGAGCGCCGAGCGCTCGAAGGTCATGAACACCGTGCCGTCGGCCTTCTTGCCGGTGGTGCGCACGGTGACGATGCCGTGATGCGCTCGCGAGGCGGATTCGCGCTTGCCGATCACTTCGGACTCGGCGTAGATCGTGTCGCCGGCAAACACCGGCGCGGTGAGGCGCACCTTGTCCCAGCCGAGATTCGCGACCGTCTTCTGGCTCACGTCCGAGACGCTCATGCCGGTGACGATGGCGAGCGTCAGCGCCGAATTGATCAGGCAGCGGCCGAAATCGGTCGCCGCGCCGTAGGCGTTGTCGATGTGCAGCGGGTGCTGGTTCATCGTCAGCAGCGAAAACCAGATGTTGTCGGTTTCGGTGAGCGTGCGGCCGGGGCGATGCTCGTAGACGTCGCCGATCTCGAAGTCCTCGTAATAGCGACCGGCCGATTCGCGATAGCGCTTCGGTCCTACTTCCTTTGCGCGGCTGACCATAAGAGAATCCGGCGAGCGATGATTGAGAAGCAGCTTGGCGACATTGTAGGCGCCGCCAACGTCCTGACAGCAGCGCAAGATACCCGGCCGTACTTTACAGACTGGCGGCGCCAATATACCGGCAGTGCCGAATGCGTCGTGCGCCCGGCAAGCACCGAGGAGGTCGCGCGCGTCGTCCGGCTGTGCGCAGAGCGCGGCGTGGCGATCGTGCCCCAGGGCGGGAACACCGGACTCTCGGGCGGCTCGGTGCCCACCGGCAAGGGGCGCGAGATCGTGCTCGCTCTCGGGCGCATGAACCGCATTCGCGAGCTCGACCGCCTCAACGACACCATCACCGTCGAAGCCGGCTGCGTGCTTGCGAATGTGCAACGCGCCGCGGACGAGGCGGGGCGCCTGTTCCCGCTCTCGCTCGCCGCCGAGGGCAGCTGCCAGATCGGCGGCAACCTCTCGACCAATGCGGGCGGCGTGAATGTGCTGCGTTATGGCACGGCGCGCGAGCAGGTGCTGGGGCTCGAAGTCGTGCTGCCCGACGGGCGCATCTGGAACGGGCTGCGCGGCCTGCGCAAGGACAACACCGGCTACGACCTCAAGCAGCTCTTCCTCGGCGCGGAAGGCACGCTCGGCATCATCACGGCGGCGGTGCTGCGCCTTCATCCGAAGCCGAGCGCGAGCGCCACGGCGTGGATAGCGCTCGCCAGCGCGGCGGCGGCGATGGAGCTGCTCGCTTTCCTGCACGAGCGGTTGGGCGAACGGCTCAGCGCATTCGAGCTCCTTTCGCGCGCCTGCGTCGAGGCGGTGCTCGCGTTCGCGCCCGGCACACAGGACCCGCTCGCGCGGCCGCACCCGTGGTACGTGCTGGTCGAGATCGCCGACAGCGGCGACGAACAGGCCTTGCGCGAGCGCGTCGAAAAGGCGCTCACGGAGGCCGCCGAGCGCAGCGCGCTCGCGGACGCGGCGCTCGCACAGAGCGGCGAGCAGGCGCGCGCGCTCTGGCGCATCCGCGAGACCGTGCCCGAGGCCCAGTTCACCAACGTGAAGCACGACATTTCGGTGGCGATCTCCAAGACCGCCGAATTCATCGAGCGCGCCGCGAAGCGGCTCATCGCTCGCTACCCCGATGTGCGGATCTACGCCTTCGGCCACGTCGGCGACGGCAACATCCACTACAACGTCGGCCCGGAGCAGCTGGTCGCGGAGCGGCCGGCGGTGAATCGCATCGTCTACGACACCGTGGCGGAGCTCGGCGGCTCGATCTCCGCCGAGCATGGCCTCGGGCAGCTCAAGCGCGACGAGATCCGCGCGCACAAGTCGGCGCTCGAGCTCGAGCTGATGCGCCGGCTTAAGGAAGCCCTGGACCCGCAAGGGTTGATGAATCCGGGCAAGGTGCTCTAGGAGAGCGCTGAAGGTGTCGCCCCCGCGAAAGCGGGGGTCCAGTTTTTTGAAACCTGGGTTCCCGCTTTCGCGGGAACGACGATTGGCCTAGCGCTCGCGCGTCAGCTCGCGGCCATCGTCGCTGACGATGTGCTCGCCTTGCACCCGGCCGTGGAAGCTGCCGGCGGGCGAGCGCCAGCGGATGTCGCTGCCGCGCAGCGTGGCCTCGGTTGCGCCTGCGACGTCGATCTCCTGGTAGTTCTGCTCGATGCGCACGCGCATCCCGGCGCCCGACCAGGTGCCTCGCACCTCGGCCGGCACGATCCAGAGGTAAAGCGTGCTTACGTCGCCTTGCCCGGGGTGAGCGCCGGCGACGCGCAGGCTCTCGCTCGCATCAGGCCGCCACCCCGTCATGCGGAATGCGTGGGACACGATGCGCGTGCCCGGCTTGAGGTCGGACAGGAAGCGCGGCTGCAGCCGACCGATGAGATCGGGCAACAGGTACACCGTCACGACGCTCGCGGCGGAGAAATCGGCGGTGAGCACATCCCCCTGGATAAAACTCGCGCGATCGGCGACGCCAGCGCGTTGCGCGTTGTCGCGCGCGCTGCGCACGAGCGCTTCGTCGAGCTCGATGCCGAGGCCGCGGGCGCCGTAGCGGCGCGCGGCGGTAATCACGATGCGGCCGTCGCCCGAGCCGAGGTCGACGACGTAGTCGTCGGCGCGGGTGCCGGCGAACGCGAGCATGCGCTCGACGACCTCGTCGGGCGTGCTGATGAACGGGACGCGCCACTCGGTGTCCTGCGCCGCCACGACGCAGGCGCCGGCAACGAGGAAGAGGCAGAGCAGCGCGCGCACCGCGAGACTCTAGCCAAAAAAAGAGCCCGGCTCGCGCCGGGCTCGATTTTCCGAACGAAGCTTACTTCTTCGCTTCGTCGGCCTTCTTGTCGCTCTTCGCCTTGCCCTTGCTCTTGGACTTGGCTTTCTTCTCGCCCTTGGCCTTCTTCGCGGGCTTCGCCTGGTCCTTCTTCGCTTCGGTGGAGGACGGCGTGGAGGGCGTGGTGTCCGACTTCGGGGCCTGGGCGAACGCGGTAAACGCGAACGCGGAGGCGATCAGGATTGCAACGAGTTTCTTAAGCATACGGATTCTTCTCCTGTCTAAGAGGTCGATCCGGTTACCAATACGGATCCTGAGCGAATAACGCGCGCGCCGGGAAACGGTTGACAGGCCCGGCATAATGCGGCGAAACGACATGAAGCTCGCCGACTTCAGCGCTGCGCTGCCCGACGGGGACTTCTGGGTCTTCGGCTATGGCTCGCTCATGTGGTCGCCGTGCTTCCCCTATCGCGAAAAGCGGCTCGCCCGCCTGCACGGCTACCACCGCGCGCTCTGCATCCTCTCCACGCGTTACCGAGGCACGCATCGCAAGCCCGGGCTGGTGATGGGCCTTTGCCGCGGCGGCTCGTGCTGGGGCATGGCGTTCCGCATCCCGCGCAGCGAGGTGCGCCGCGCGCTCGCGCGCCTCTGGAACCGCGAGATGCCGCGCCGCGTATATGCGCCGCGCCTCGTCCCGGCGACGCTACCGGGCGGGCGCCGCGTGCACGCGCTCGCCTTCATCGCCGATCCGGATCATCCATCGTATGTGCGCGAGCTCGACCTCCACGGTCGCGCCCGGCTGGTGGCGCAAGGCATCGGCCAGCGCGGGCCGTGCATCGACTACATCCGCAACACGCTCGCGCATATGCACGAGGTCGGCGTGCGCGACCCGCACCTCGAACGCGTGCTCGAGGCAGCGCTCAGCCTGCGGAGCCGAGCGCTGTCTGCATGCGCGCCAGCGCTTGGCGCAGGCGCGCGCGCTGCGTCCCGAAGTTCAGTCTGACGAAGCGCGGCGCGCCGAACTGCGCGCCCGGCGAGAGCGCGACGCCGTGGCGCAGGAAGTGCTCGTGCGGATCGGCGGTCGGCAGCCCGGTGCAATCAATCCACGCCAGATACGTCGCCTGCACCGGCGCAATGGGAAGCGCGAGTTCGCGCTGAACGAGATCGCGGTTGCCGCGCAAGTACTCGATCTGCGCGGCGAGCCAGGCATCGCCCTCGCGCAGCGCAGCGAGCGTGGCAGCGTAGCCGAACACTGAAGGCGATGGCAGGAGGTGCGTGCGCACGTCTAGCGACATCGCTTCGCGCAGCTCGGGGTCTTCGACCACCGCCCAGGCGCAGCCGGCGGACGGGATATTGAACGCCTTGTTCGCCGACATGAGCGTCACCGTGCGCCGCGAGATCTCGGGTGCGATGCTCGCGATCGGCACGTGGCGCGCGCCTTCGTCGAGCACCAGGTCGCAATGGATCTCGTCGGACACGATGACGCAGCCGGGTGTCTGCTCCGCCAGGCGCAGGAGCTCGTCGCGCCGGAATACCGTGCCGCCGGGATTCTGCGGGTTGCAGAGATAGACGAGCCGCGTCTTCGCCGTGCGCGCGCGGCGCAACGCATCGAGGTCGAACACCCAGCGCCCGCTTTCCAGCACCAGCGCAATCTCGGTATGGGCGCGCGCCGCGAGCTCGAGGGCGCGCTTGAAATGCTGGTAGAGCGGCGTCGGCAGCAGCGCGTGCTCATCCGGCGCAAGCAGCCGCCGCGCGCTGATATGCAGGCCCGGAACCACGCCTGGCAGGAACACGACCCAAGCCGGGTCCACGGCCCAGCCATAGCGACGCGCGAGCCGCTCGACGATCGCCTGGCGCAACTCCTCGGGCGGATTGGTATAGCCGAATACGCCGTGATGCACGCGCGCGCTCATCGCGGCGAGCACCGCGCGCGGCGCGCGGAAGTCGGTATCTGCAACCCACAGCGGAATGACGTCGCGGCCGGCGTAGCGCTCCCAGCGCACGCTCCACGTGCCGGCACGCTCGACTGTGGAGTCGAAATCGTCCGTCAGTCGAGGCGTGCGACGACTCCTTCGAGCGACGGCGCGGGCGCCTGGTAGCGCTGCATCACCAGCGGGTCGTGGCCCGGAATGATGTGCTGCGGCGATGCAGCGAGCGCGCGCATGCGCTCGTAGCCATCGAGCATGTCGGCCACCGACCAGACGATCGGGAAGGGACGCGCCTGCTCCATGTTGGCGTAGAAGTGGCTCGCGTCGGAGGCGAGCACGAGCCAGCCCCGGCGCGTCGCGACGCGCACCGCTTGCAGGCCCATGGTGTGGCCGCCGATGAGATGCAGCGACACGCCCGGGGCGAGCTCCGCGTCACCGTCGTGAAAGCGCACGCGGCCCTGATATACGCGCCGCACGACACCGACGACATCCTCGACTTCGTAGGCGCCGCTGAAGCAGGCGCTGCACATGTAGCGGCCGGTCGCATAGCGCACCTCGAGCTCCTGCAAGTGCAGCGTCGCCGCCGGGAACAGCTCGAAGTTGCCGACATGGTCGTAGTGCAGGTGCGTGATGACGACGTCCTTCACCTGCGCCGCGTCGACGCCCAGGAGCTTCAGGCTGCGCGCAGGGCAGCGCAGGTGCTCGCGCCCGCGCTTGGCGGCCATCGCGGCGGAGAAGCCGGTGTCGACGACGATCTCGCGGCCTTCGCCGCGGATCAGCCACACGTAGTAATCGAGCGGCATCGGCCCGTCGTGCGGATCACCCCCGATGAAGTTCTCGGAGGCGCGCCGCTCGTGGTGCGCGTACTTGAGCGCGTAGACCTCGTACATCAGGCGACTCGCACGCGCGCGAACTTGCGCTTGCCTACTTGCACGGTGTGCGTCTTGCCCGGCCGCAGGCGCAGGCTGCGATCGGTCACGCGCTCGCCGTCGATGCGCACGCCGCCCTGCTCGATCGCGCGCACCGCCTCGGAAGCGCTCGCCGCGAGCTGCGAAAGCTTGAGGAGCTGCGCGATGGGCAAGCCCTCGGCCGGCGCCTGCACCGTCACTTCCGGCATTTCCTCGGGCAGCACGCCGTGGCGAAAGCGCTGCGCGAATTCCTCCTCAGCGCTCGCCGCGGCATTCTCGCCATGGAAGCGCGCCACGATTTCCTTCGCCAAGGCCGCCTTCACGTCCCTTGGGTTGCCCGTGGCGTCCAGCTCCTTCTTCCACGCCGCGAGCGGCCGGAAGGACAAGAGCTCGATGTAGCGCCACATGAGCTCATCAGAGATCGACATCAGCTTGCCGAACATCTCCTGCGGCGGCTCGGCGATGCCGACGTAGTTGCCGAGCGACTTCGACATCTTCTCGCGGCCATCGATACCCTGGAGCAGCGGCATGGTGAGGATGACCTGCGGCTCCTGGCCATAGCTGCGCTGCAGCTCGCGGCCGACGAGCAGGTTGAACTTCTGGTCGGTGCCGCCGAGCTCGACGTCCGCCTTCATCGCGACGGAGTCGTAGCCCTGCATCAGCGGATACAGCAGCTCGTGCAGCGCAATTGGCTTTTCGGCGGCGAAGCGCTTGGCGAAGTCATCGCGCTCGAGAAGCTGCGACACTGTGTATTTCGCCGCGAGGCGGATGATCCCTTCGGCGCCCAGCTTGTCCGACCACTCCGAGTTGTACAGGATCTGCGTCTTCTGCGGGTCGAGGATCCTGAAGACCTGCTCCTGGTAGGTGCGGGCGTTTTTCTCGATCTCTGCGCGCGTGAGCGGGGGTCGCGTCTGGTTCTTGCCGGTCGGGTCGCCGATCATGCCGGTGAAGTCGCCGATCAGGAACTGCACCTGGTGGCCGAGGCCCTGGAAATCGCGCAGCTTGTTGATGACGACGGTATGGCCCAGGTGCAGGTCCGGGGCGGTCGGGTCGAGGCCCAGCTTGACGCGCAGCTTGCGGCCGCTCGCGAGCTTCTTCCGCAGCTCGTCCTCGACGATCAGGTCTTCGCACCCCCGACGGATGGTCTGGATGGCCTGCTCGATGGTGGACATGTTCGATTTGCGCCGCTCGGCGCCTTTGCTAGACTGCGCAGGCTTCTGAATAAAAAAGGATTCTAGCGGATCGTGGCATCGCTCGTGATGTTGAGGCGCAGCGCAGTCATCGGCCTCGTCGCTGCCTGCGGCGCAGTGGCGGCGTTCGCCACGATCGCGCCGCGCGAAGACGCGACACCATTGCCACCGAGAGCGCTCGTGGTCGAGCCACTCGCACTGCAGGCGCACGAAGTGCCGCCGCCGCTGCAATACGTGCGCGAGGAGCAATTCCAGCGCGGCGACACGCTCGCGGGTTTCCTCGGCCGGCTCGGAATCGACCAGACGCTGATCAGCCGCCTCGCGCGCACGCCGGCGCTGCGCGCGCTACGGCCCGGCGTCTACGTGCGCGCAGAGGTGCTGGCCGATGGCACCCCACAGGCGCTCAGCTTCCTCACGGGCCGGGACACGCTGGTGCGCATCGTCCCCGACGGCGAGCGCTTCCGCGCGGCGGAAGAGCAAGCGCCGCTCGAGACACGCGTGCTCATGAAGGCAAGCGTGATCCGAAGCTCGCTCTTTGCGGCGACCGACGCGGTCGGCATTCCGGACAGCATCGCCATGCAGCTTGCCGATGTCTTCGGCGGGGATATCGACTTCTATCGCGACCTGCGCAAGGGCGACCGCTTCACGGTGGTCTACGAGCTCTACCATCTCGGCGGCCGGCCGGTGCGCGCCGGGCGGCTGTTGGCGGCGGAGTTCGTGAACCAGGGAAGGACGATCCGCGCCGTGCACTTCGGCTCGAGCTACTACGCGCCCGACGGGCGCAACCTGCGCAAGGCGTTCCTGCGCGCGCCGCTCGAATTCTCGCGCGTGAGCTCGGGCTTCGGCATGCGCAAGCATCCGATCCATAGCGGCTGGAAGGCGCACAAGGGAATCGACTACGCGGCGCCGACCGGCACGCGCGTGCGCGCGGTGGGCGACGGCGTGGTGGAATTCGCAGGCGTGAAGAACGGCTACGGCAACGTGGTGGTCCTGCGCCACAACGGCCAGTACTCGACGGTATACGCGCATCTCAGCCGCATCGCGGTGCGCCGCGGCGCGCGCGTCGCGCAGAACGACACCATTGGCCTCGTCGGCCAGACCGGCTGGGCCACCGGGCCGCACCTGCACTACGAGTTTCGCATCGCCGGCCAGGCGCGCAATCCGCTCTCGATCGCGATGCCCTCCGGCCTGCCGGTGCCGGCGCAAAGCCTCGCCGTGTTCCGCGCGCAAGCCGAGCCGCTCGTTGCGCGGCTCGATCTGCTCGCGAACGCTGACCTCGCGCTGCTGGAATAGAACTGGGTCCCCGCTTTCGCGGGGACGACTTCAGAGCTCGCTTAGACGGAGAACGAGGAGCCGCAACCGCAGGTGCTCTGCGCGTTGGGGTTCTTGATGACGAACTGCGCGCCTTCCAGGCCTTCCTGGTAGTCGATCTCGGCGCCCACCAGATACTGGTAGCTCATCGGGTCGATGAGCAGCATGACGCCGTTCTTTTCCATCACGGCGTCGTCTTCGTTCTTCACCTCGTCGAAGGTGAAGCCGTACTGGAAGCCCGAGCAGCCCCCGCCGGTGACGAAGACGCGCAGCTTGAGCTCCGGATTGCCCTCTTCCTCGATCAGCTGCTTCACTTTGTTCGCCGCGCTGTCGCTGAACGCGAGGGGCGCGGGCATGTCGGTCACTGCACTCATCTACCGCTCCTATTATGAGTTCGAGGCGAGCTTGAGCTCCACGCCCTTGATCTCGGCCGCGTGATGCACCAGGCGGCCTTCAACCACGGCGCCTTGATGGATTTCGATGCTCTTGTAGTACACATCGCCTTTGACCCGCGAGCCCGCCTGGAGTTCGAGCGTCTCCGTGGCATGAACCGGGCCATTGATCGTGCCGTCGACGACGATGTGCGCCGCCTGCACCTCGCCGTCGATGCGTGCGTCCACCGACACCATCAGCGTGCCGGGCTGGTCAGCGAGCGCCGATACGTTGCCGCGGACCATGCCGTCGACCCGCAGGCCTCCGCTGAACACCACGTTCCCTTCGATGCGCGTCGTCGCGCCAATCAGACTGTCGATGCGGTTCTGCGGCTTGCTCGTCTTGTTGAACATTCTTGTCTCCGTCATAGCGTCACCGTATGCGTTGCTTTCGGCTGATTGGCACCGGCTTCGTATATCCGTACCTGGACATTCTCTACCTTCGCCTTGGGATTGACCCGGAAAGTGCCTTCCACGCGGCGGAAGTACTTGAACGTCAGCCGGAACGCGGCGGACGCCCCTGCGTCCGCTGGCTCTGGAAAGCTCATCATAGCATTCTGCCCCCCCTCCGTCAGAGTAACTACTAGCTCCATGCGCCCTTTGAATTCACGTTCTCTCAAGGCACGCGGGGTTACGAGCAGCAGGTGGTAGCGGTACTCGCCGGGCAGCACGTCCGGCTCGACCTTGAAGCGGTAAATAGTGAGACCTGTGCCACTGCGCGCCTCCGAGGACAGCATGCTCTCGAACGTGGCAAGGTCCTCACGCAGCCGCGCGTTGTCCTGCTCAAGGGCGCGGATCTGCTGCGCGAGCTTCTGCTGGGCGGAGCGCTCGATGGAGAAGCGGCTGTCGGCGGCGTTGGTGATCGCACGCAAGCGCTCGAGCTCCGCTTGCGCCGCGGCAAGATCACGCTTCGTCACGCTGAGCTGGCTCTGCACCTCGCCCTGGTCGAAACCCGCATATCGGCGTCCGAAGTCGTAGGTCCACGCGGCGACCGCGGCCGCGATGCCGACGGCCAAGGCGATGACGAGCCAGCGCAGGTACCAGGGCATCTGCGACTGCACCTGCACTCGCGGCGCGGCGATGCCGTAGCGCTGGCGAAGCTTGTAGTAGCGGCCGGAGATATCCCGCATCATGGGACGAGCGGCGGCTGCACGAGGCCGGTGGTCTCGGGCAAGCCGAACATCAGGTTCATGTTCTGCACGGCCTGGCCGGCCGCGCCCTTCGTTAGATTGTCGATGACCGAGAGCACCACCAGCATGTCGCCCTTGCCGCTCGCCTGCGGGGGGCGATGCAGCGCGATGCGGCAGACATTCGTGGCGCGCACCGAGCGCGTGTCCGGATGGCTGCCGGCGGGCATCACGTCGACGAACGGCTCGCGCGCATAGCGCTCGCCGTACAACGACTGGAAATCGGCTTCGCGCGTCACCCGTGCATAAAGCGTGGCATGGATGCCCCGGATGATAGGCGTGAGGTGGGGTACGAACACGAGTCCTACTTCACGTTTTGCCGCCTGCGCCAGTCCCTGCCGGATCTCCGGCCAATGGCGGTGGCCGGGCACGTTGTAGGCCACGAAATTGTCCGCCGCCTCCGAGTAGCTTAAGTGCAACTCGGCCTTGCGCCCGGCGCCGCTCACGCCCGATTTCGCGTCGGCGATCAGGTGATCGAGGTCGACTGTGCCGCTTTCCACGAGCGGCAGGAAGCCAAGCTGCACAGCCGTCGGATAGCAACCGGGGTTGGCCACGAGGCGCGCGCCGCGGATGCGCTCGCGGTTCACTTCGCACAGGCCGTAGACCGCCTCGCGCACAAGCTCCGGCGCGCCGTGCTTCATCTTGTACCAGCGCTCCCATTCGGCGACATCGCGGATGCGAAAGTCGGCCGACAGGTCGACGACGCGCGCGCCGCGCTCGATCAGCGCGCGCGCCTCGTTCATTGCCACGCCGTTGGGCGTGGCGAAAAAGACCACGTCGCAGCCGCCGAGCGCCTTGGCGTCCGGCTCGGTGAAGGCGAGATCGAGATGGCGCCGCAGCCCGGGGAACATGACGCTCACCGGCGTGCCCGCTTCCTTGCGCGAAGTGATGGCGCGCAGCTCGACCCCGGAGTGCTGCACGAGCAGGCGCAGCAACTCGACGCCCGTATAGCCCGTGCCGCCAACAATGCCTGCCTTGATCATTTGCATGTCCCAAAAACAGGAAAGCCGCCCGAAGGCGGCTTTCGATTTACGGTGCTTCCCGCGATCAACGTTTCGAGTACTGCTTGCGCCGCCTCGCCTTGTGCAGTCCCACTTTCTTTCGCTCCACTTCTCGCGCGTCGCGGGTCACGAGTCCCGCCGCGCTGAGCGCGCCTTTAAGCCCGGCATCATACTCGATCAACGCGCGCGCAATCCCGTGGCGCACGGCGCCCGCCTGCCCGCTCTCGCCACCGCCATACACGTTGACGAGGATGTCGAAGCCGGCGAGGTTCTTCGTCACCTCGAGCGGCTGGCGCACGACCATGCGGCCGGTCTCGCGCGCGAAGAACTGATCCACCGGCTTGCCGTTCACCACGAACTCGCCCTTGCCGGGCTTGAGGAACACGCGGGCCACTGCGCTCTTGCGCCGCCCGGTGCCGTAGTAGTAATCGCCGACCATCAGATCTCCAGATTCTTGGGCTGCTGTGCCGTGTGCGGATGCGTGCCGCCGGCGTACACCTTGAGCTTCCTCAGCATCGCGTAGCCGAGCGGTCCCTTCGGCAACATGCCCTTCACCGCCTTCTGCAGCACGCGCTCGGGATGCGCTGCGTGCAGCTTGCCGAAGCTCGTTTCCTTCAGGCCGCCCGGGTACCCGCTATGGCGGTGGTACACCTTGCGCTCGTTCTTGCGGCCGGTGACGCGAAGCTTCGCCGCGTTCACCACCACGATGTAATCGCCGGTGTCGACGTGCGGCGTGTATTGCGGCTTGTGTTTGCCGCGCAGGCGCGCGGCGATCTGCACGGCGAGCCGGCCAAGCACCTTCCCCTGGGCGTCGACCACGAACCAGCCCTGCTCGACTTCGCCCGTCTTGGCGGTATAGGTTTTCATGCGCAGAATTGCGAAAAGCCGCGGATTCTACACAAAAATCCCGCTGCTGCGAAGCAATACCGACTATCGAGGACGCCAATGGACTGCACGGTACGCTGGACCGGCGAAGGAATGAGCTTCGTCGCCGAGACGGGAAGCAACCACCTGGTGGCGATGGATGGCGCGCCGGACGGCGGCGGACGCAACCTCGCGCCGCGCCCGATGGAAATGGTGCTCGTCGGCACCGGCGGCTGCACCGCCTACGACGTGGTGGTGATTCTCAAGAAAAGCGGCCAGGACGTGCGCGGCTGCGAGGTGAAGGTCACGTCCGAGCGCGCGCCGACCGATCCCAAGGTGTTCACCAAGATCCACATGCATTTCACATTGCGCGGACGCGCGCTCAAGCGCAACCTCGTCGAGCAAGCGATTCGCCTTTCCCACGAAAAGTATTGCTCGGCGTCAATCATGCTTGGGAAAACGGCCCTGATCACCAAGGACTTCGAGATAATTGAAGACTAGGCAAAGCTGGTACGCTTTGGCCTCACCTGGAGGGGGAATCCATGTTGAAAAAGAAAGCTTGTGCGTGCGCTGTCGCGTCCGCATTCCTGATGTTCGCCGCTGTCCGTGACGCTGGCGCGTCCGCCTTCGCGCTCTATGAGCAGGGCATCAGCGGTCTCGGCAATGCGTATGCCGGCGCCGCCGCGGTTTCGGAGGACGCAACGACGGTCTGGTGGAATCCTGCCGGCATGTCCTGGCTGTCGCCCGGCATACACGTCACCGGCGCTGCGGCATTCATCGACCCGTCTTACAAGTTTTCCAATAGCGCGAGCGTTCCGCCTCCGGGGCGGCCGTTGGGCGACAACGGCGGCGACGCCGGTCACTCGGTCGTCCTGCCGAGCATCTTCTACGCCATGGATATCGGTCCCAAGTGGAACGTCGGCTTCGTCATCAACGCGCCGTTCGGACTGAAGACCGAGTACGACTCGACCTGGATTGGCCGCTTCCAGGGCATCAAGGCCGAAGTGAAGACGGTGAATTTCAATCCGTCCGTCTCGTATCGCATCAACGATGCCTTGAGCGTCGCCGGCGGCGTGAGCTATTGGCGCGGAGAGATCGACCTGGTTTCCGCGGTCAGTCTCGGCGTGGCGGAAGCGCAGAACCACACCAACGTCGATGGCGACGCCTGGGGTTTCAATCTGGGACTGCTAGCCAAGGTTGGCCCGCAGACCCGGCTCGGCGTTAGCTATCGCTCGTCTGTTGACTTCAAGCTCGACGGCGATACCTCGTTCAGCGCGCCCGCGCCCTCGGCTCTGAACAGCGACGTGAAGCTCGATGTGAAAACGCCGGACAGCCTGGCATTCAGCGCGGCGCATCGCTTGAATGACCAGCTCGAGCTGCTTGGCGACGTGACGTGGTGGCACTGGAGCACGATCAACCAGCTACCCCTCATCAGAACCAGCGGCCCGGCCTCGGGCGCGACGCTCGACACGCTGGTCCTCGACTTCAAGGACACGTGGCGCTTCTCCGCGGGCGTGAACTACAAGATGAGCGGCCCGCTGACGCTCAAGTTCGGCGTTGCCTACGATCAGACCCCGGTGCGCAACGCGCAAGAGCGTACCGTGCGCCTGCCTGACGCCGATCGCTACTGGCTATCCGCAGGCCTCAAATACACCGTTTCGAAAAACGGCGTGCTCGATGTCGGCTATTCGTACGTGAACTTCAAGGACGCCGATATCAACAACAACCAGGCAGCCCTCAACCGCGGCATCGTGAACGGCAGCTACAAAGCTTCGGTGCAGGTCATCGGCATCCAGTACCAGCACACCTTCTAGCCGCCCCCGCTCGCCGCGGCGAGCGGAATGCGGATCCACTGCGAGAAGAGCCACTTCTCGCCGCGGCTAGGCGCTGTCCCGATGTGACGCGTGCGCCAGTCGGGCGCGCCCTCCGGCGTGAGGTTCCAGAAGACGAGCGCGTCGCCCTTGCGCCCCTTGAAGCTGCGCCCGAGTTCCGGGAACGCGGTGTCGCCGCCCTCGTAATCGTCGTTGAGGTAAATCAGCACTGTGAGCGCACGCTGCCCGTGCACGGCGATGTCGCGCGCATGGCCCGGGGTGCCCGGGTCGAGAAAATCGCAATGCTCCGCGAATTGCTCGCCGACACGGTAATGCAGGATCTGGCTGGTCTCGAGCCCCGCGACCGAGACGTTGGCGAGCGCGGCGATGCGCGCGCGCACAAAAGCGGTCAAGGTGTCAATGCGCTCGACGTCGAGTTGCGCCGCGCTGTTATTGCGATTGCTATCGCTGCGCAAATCGCCCGTCTCGGCATCGTAGACCTGCGCGGCCTTCAGGTTGGTACGGCCAAGCGCAATCAGCCACTCGCACGCCGGCGCAGACAGGTAGCCCTTCACCGTCGCGATACGCGGCTCTTCGGAAAAAACGCGCCCGTCGGGTATGCGCAGCCATCCGGCCACGTCAACCGCCGCGCGCAGCTGGCCCCATGTTTCCGGGCGGCTGGCCTTGCCGGCCGAGACGTCGCGCGCGAGCCGCCAGTTGCCGACCAGCGCGGCGAGCTCGGTTTGGGCAGGGCGATGCCCGCCTTCGGCGGCGCGCTGCAGGTGGCCGAGCGCTCCCTTCAAGTCCTGGCCTACGCCGTAGCCTGCCGCGGTGAATACGGCCAGGAGATAGGACGCGTCTGCGCTTCCCGCCTTAGCGTGCTCCGCGAGCTGCGCCACGGTGTCGCGCAGGTCCGCGCCCGCGGCGGCGGCTTGCTTGCGCCACGCGGCCAGTTCTTGCACGGCCACGCTAGACGCGATAGGCGAGCGTCGTCATCACTTTCGACGCGAGCCGCATCGCGAGCTTCAGCGGCTCCGGCATCTCCGGTGCCCCCAACGAGCGCGCGGTGCCGCCGTGCTTTGCCTCGTCCGCGCGCATCGCAGCCACAACGGCACGCGTGCGCTCATCCGAGCTCGGCAGCGCCTCGAGATGACCGGTCAGATGCTCTTCCACCTGGCGCTCCGTCTCGGCGAGGAAGGCAAGGCTCCAGCGATCGCCCAGGGCACCGGCGAACGCGCCGATCGCGAACGAGCCCGCATACCACAAAGGATTGAGCAGGCTCGGCCGGCCGCCGAGCTCGCGGATGCGCTCGATGCTCCAGGCGAGATGGTCCTCTTCCTCGCGGGCCGCCTGCTCGAGCGCCGCCTTGACGCGCTCATTTCGCGCAGTGAGCGCCTGCCCCTGATAGAGCGCTTGCGCGCAGATTTCACCGACGTGGTTCACCCGCATCAGCGCCGCGGCATGGGCCCGGGCGGCTGAGTCGAGCTCGCTTTCGGGCTTTTCGTCCGCCGGTGACGGTCGCGCGGCGTCTGCCACGCCAGCTACCGCGCGCAGCGCGCGGTCGAACTCGGCGATCAGCTTATCCATGCCGCCGAGCCTAGCAAAAAAACGGGCGCCCGAAGGCGCCCGTTGGGTTGCTGCGCTTGCAGGTCTCTTAGAAGCGGTGCGTCATGCCCACGAAGAACCAGTTCACGTCCGAACCGAATACCGGCGTATTGCTGGTATCGAGCTGGTTGGGCGCCATGCCCGTCCAGGTGAACTGCGCGTTCCTGTTGTTGTCGATCTTCGCGTACTCCACGCCGAGGCTCGTGCGCTTGGAGAAGCGGTGCTCGTAGCCCACACCGTACTCCTTGGCGCCGGTCTGGCTAACGCCGATCGCGCCGGTCATGTCGTCCGCCTTGGCGTAGAAGGCCTTGATGGCGCCCAAGCCGACCGGAACGGAAGCGGCGACCGACCACTGCTTGGCATCGATGTCGCCTTCCCCGTTGCACAACGCAGGCAGGTTAGCCAGGTTGGCCACGCCCGCTGCGAGGTTGCCGGTTGTCGCCGCGGTGTACGGGAAGAACTTGCACTTGTACTTGTTCTTCTCGTAGGCCGCCCCAACGTCGACCACGCCGAAGTTAAACCCACCCTTGATCGCGTAGCCGGTGTCGGAGTCACCAATCGAAGTGAAGTCATGGTGCCGGTCATAGGCGGCGCCGATGCGCGCACGGCCACCCATTCCCGTCCACTTGATCGACGTCGAGTACGAGTACGGCTCCGCCGTCACGGTCTGCGCACCAGCCGCTGCCGGTGCTCCAGCCGCCGTCGTAGTGACTGCCTGAGTCTTGTGCTCAGGCACCTGGTACATCAGGTCGAGCGTGACTCCACCGAACGTCGGCGAGGTGTAGCGGATCATGTCCGCGGCCCGGCGCCAGAACGGGTGTCCCACGCCGCCTGTGTTGAGCACTGAATCGCACTCGTTCGTTCCAGCGGCAGGTACCGCGAAGCCACCCGGCGGAATGATGTTCGTCGAGCACGCCTTGTTGAGGTTCGCCGCCGGGTTGGGAGCGGTGCCGGTCGTCTCGCGACGGCCGATGATCGACGTCACCGGACCGAACACGCTCACTTGTCCAACTGCCCACAGCGAATCAAGGTCCGCCCACGGTGTGGTCCACTGACCGACGAAGACGTTGCCGAAGTTACCCTGCATACCCGCCGCGGAGTTGCGCGAGGCGAGTGTTACCGCCTGCGTATCTTCGCGCTCGAGCGGGGCGTTCTGCTCGATCTGGAACCAGGCGGTCAAGCCCGCTCCAATGCTCTCTCTGCCCCGGACGCCGAAGTTGGACGCCGGCGCCTGCACGTCGGCTTTCGACACGGACGGCACGGCAAGATTTCCTGCTCCCGTGTTGGGCGCCCAAACCCCGGATGCCGCGCTTACATCGCGCTGAGTGAAGCCTTCGCTGTATTTCACCCATCCGAACGTCGGGTAAATCGTTCCATACACTTCGACGCTCGCTGCTTGCGCGAGCGCCAGGCCGGGCGCGGCCAACGCACCGGCTACTGCCACAGTTAGAAGTTTCTTCTGCATGCAATGCTCCTCTCTGGTTTAAACCAGGCGAGCGCGCCGTTTGGCCCCCCCGCCGACCCCTCAGTCGAGAAGTCCAAGGCAGTGTGCCGAATTCCGTATAGCGGGACCAAGAAACCGGGTGAATCAGGCGGCCGCCTCAGAGAGGGCGTTGCAAATTGCCAACAACTGATGCTGCGCTGCAGCAGCGCGCTAACGCTCGAATAACCCCCGCAATGCAGCGCCGGGATCGGGAGCGCGCATGAAAGCTTCGCCGACGAGAAAAGCACGGATCCCGGCGCTGCGCATCCGAGAAACGTCATCGCCGCTCAGGATGCCGCTCTCGGTAATCACCATCCGATTGCGCGGAACGCGCGGCAGCAAGTCGAGCGTCGTTTCCAGCCGCGTCTCAAACGACTTGAGGTTGCGATTGTTGATGCCGATGAGCGGCGTCGTGAGCGTCAGCGCAACTTCGAGCTCGTGGGCGTCATGAACTTCCACCAGCACCGCCATGCGGAGCTCCTGCGCGAGGCGCTCGAGCTCGCGCATCTCACCTTTGGACAGGCAGGCCGCGATCAGCAGGATGCAATCCGCGCCCATGGCGCGCGATTCCCAGACCTGGTAGGGCTCGATGACGAAGTCCTTGCGCAGCACGGGAAGGGAACAGGCGGCTTTCGCAGCGGCGAGATGCGCCGCGCTGCCCTGAAAGAACTGCGCGTCAGTGAGCACCGAGATGCAGGCAGCGCCCGCGCGCTCATAGCTCGTCGCGATTGCAGCGGGATCGAAGTCTTCGCGCAACACACCGCGCGATGGGCTCGCTTTCTTGATTTCGGCGATCACCGCCGGCTCCCGGGCGCGCAGCGCAGCGACAAAATCGCGTGGCGCCGCCGCGGCTTTCGCTTGGCGCTCGATGTCCGGATTGCGCGGCTTGGCCGCCGCGATCTCGGCGCGCTTCACCTCCAGGATGCGCTCGAGGACGGTCACTTCTTCACGTGTTTGGTGAACGCGATGAACTCCTCCATCTTGTGCTTGGCGGCGCCGCTCTTGATCACCTGGCTTGCGCGCTCGACGCCCGCCTTCAGCGTTTTCGCAAGGCCGGCGACGTAGATCGCGCCACCGGCGTTCATGGCGACGATGTTGTGCGCCGGGCCGGGCTGGTTGTCGAGCACCGCCTCGATCATTGCCTTCGACTCCTCGACGGTGTTCACCTGGATGGCGCGCCGGTCGTAAAGCTCGAGGCCGAAGTGCGAGGGGTGGACGTTGTACTCGTTGATCTCGCCCTTGACGAGCTCACCGACCATGGTTTCGCCCGAGGTCGAAATCTCGTCCAGTCCGTCGATGCCGTAGACCACCATGACGTGTCGCGAGCCAAGGCGCTGCAGCACGCGCACCTGGATGCCGACCAGATCCGGATGGAACACGCCCAGCACCTGGTTCTTGGCGCCGGCCGGGTTGGTAAGCGGCCCGAGGATGTTGAAGAGGGTGCGAACGCCCAGGTCCTTGCGCACCGGCGCGGCGTATTTCATCGCCGCATGATGCGCCGGCGCGAACATGAAACCGAGCCCGATCTTCTCCAGCGCCTGGCCCGTTTCCGCCGGCGACAGGTTGATCTGTGCGCCCAGCGCTTCCAGCACTTCGGCGCTGCCCGAGGACGAGGACACCGAGCGTCCCATGTGCTTCGCCACCTTGGCGCCCGCGGCAGCGGCGACGAACGCGGCGCAAGTGGACACGTTGAAGGTATGCGCGGCGTCTCCTCCCGTGCCGCAGGTGTCGACGAGATGGCGATCGTCGGTCACCTCCACCGGCGTGGCGAGCTCGCGCATCACCTGCGCCGCAGCCGCGATCTCGCCGATGGTTTCCTTCTTTACCCGCAGGCCGATGATGAAGCCCGCGATCTGCGCGGGGCTCAGCTCGCCCCGCATGATTTGCCGCATCACGTGCAGCATCTCGTCGTGGAACACCTCGCGGTGCTCGACCGTGCGCTGGATCGCCTCGGCGATCGTGATCTGCTTCATGCTCATTTCTCCTTCCCCGCTCCTTCGTTGAAATTTTGCAGCATGCGGTGGCCGTGCTCCGTGAGCAGCGCTTCCGGATGAAACTGGACACCTTCGACCGCCAGCTCGCGGTGGCGCAGCCCCATGATTTCGCCATCGTCCGACTCGGCGGTGATTTTGAGGCAGGCGGGCAGCGATGCGCGTTCCACCGCGAGCGAGTGATAGCGCGTCACGCTGAATTCCGCGGGTAACCCGCGGAACACGCCCGCGCCGTCATGGCGCACGGTCGAGACCTTGCCGTGCATGACGCGCTTCGCGCGCACCACCTTGCCGCCAAATGCCTGGCCGATCGCCTGGTGGCCCAGACACACGCCGAGAATCGGCACCCGTCCCGCCAGCCGCCGGATCAGCTCGAGCGAGATCCCGGCACGCTCCGGGGCGCTCGGCCCCGGCGAGATGACGATGGCGCGCGGCGCCAGCGCCTGCACCGCGTCGACGCTCATCTCGTCATTGCGCACCACCCGGACCTCGGCGCCCAGCTCCGCCAGGTATTGCACCAGGTTGTAGGTGAACGAGTCGTAGTTGTCGATCATCAGCACCATGAGCGCACCTATCTCGTCTCGCTCGCGGCAACGGCCGCCGCGCGCAGGAGCGCGCGCGCCTTGTGCTGCGTCTCCTGCCATTCCGATTGCGGATCGGAATCCGCGACCACGCCGGCAGCGGCCTGAACATGCAGCTTGCCCGCCTTGACAACGGCCGTGCGGATGGCGATGGCCATGTCCATGTCGCCGTTGAACCCGAGGTAGCCCACGGCGCCGCTGTAGACACCGCGCTTCACCGGCTCGAGCTCGTCGATGAGCTGCATTGCGCGCACCTTCGGCGCGCCGGTCACGGTCCCCGCCGGGAAGCTCGCCTTCAGCACATCGATGGCATCACGGCCGGCCGCGATGCGGCCCTCGACGTTCGAGACGATGTGCATGACGTGCGAGTAGCGCTCGACCACCATCTGCTCGGTGACGCGCACGCTTCCCGGCCTTGCGACCCGGCCGACGTCGTTGCGGCCGAGGTCGATCAGCATGACGTGCTCTGCGCGTTCCTTCGGATCGGCCAGCAATTCCTCGGCGATCGCGGCGTCGCGCTCGGCGCTCGCGCCGCGCGGCCGCGTTCCGGCGATCGGGCGCACCGTCATGGTGTCGCCTGCGAGGCGCACGAGGATTTCGGGAGACGCGCCCACCACATGATGATCGGCGAAATCGAAGTGATACATGTACGGCGATGGATTTACCCCGCGCAGCGCGCGGTAAAGCGCGAGCGCCGGCGCCTGGAAGGCGAGCGAGGTGCGTTGCGACACCTGTACCTGCATCAGCTCGCCAGCCATGATCTCGTCCTTCGAGCGGCGCACCGCGTCCAGAAACGCCGCCTCGCTCATCGTGCGCTCAATCGCCGGCGCCACGGGCGGCTCGGCCGCCGGTTGCGCGAGCACGAGCGCCTCCGGTAGCGGACCCACGAGCCGATGGCGCAGCGCATCGAGCCGCTCGCGTGCTCTCGCGTAAGCACGCGGCTGGCGCGGATCGGCGTACACCACGAGATAAAGCTTGCCGAGCACGTTGTCGACGACCGCGAGCTCATCGGACACGAGCAGCAGCACGTCGGGCGTGCCCAGCGGGTCCGGCTTCTCTGCGCCCGCATTTCCTCCTATGGCGCGCGGTTCGATATGGCGCACCGCTTCGTAGCCGAAGTAGCCGACCAGGCCGCCGCCGAAGCGCAGCCGCTCGGGCAAAGGCGCGGTGCGCTCGCGCTTGAGCCAGCCGCGTGCATATTCGAATGGGTCCCCGTCGTACTCCTCCATGCAGACGTCGGCGCCGCGCGCATCGCGCAGCAGCCGCCGGACGTGCGCGCCGCGCGCTTCGATGCGCTCGGCGCACGCAAGCCCGATGAAGGAGTAGCGGCCGAAGCGCTCGCCGCCGACCACCGATTCAAGCAGGTAGCTGTAAGGCCCGCCGGCGAGCTTGATGTACACGGCGAGCGGCGTGTAGAGGTCGGCACGGGCTTCGGCAAGCACCGCAATGCGGGTGAAGCCTTGGGCTGCGAGCCGGTCGAATTCAGCCTGATTCACGAACTTCTCCGTTGCTGCCGATTGCGGGAACTGCGGTTGCGGCTTGGCTTAGCGCATCGCCGTGCCGCGCGGCGACGCGAGGGGATCTAGCGGCGCCAGCGGCGCCAGCTACGCCAGGAGAGAAGCTCGTGCTTTGCTTGGAGGTACTGCACGCGCGGCCACTATAGCACGCCCAATCGCCGGCGCATCTCGCGGATGGTGGCCGCGTAGTCCTTGGAACCGAAGATCGCCGAGCCGGCGACGAAAGTGTCCGCGCCGGCCCTCGCGATCTCCGCAATGTTGTCCGTTTTCACCCCGCCGTCGACTTCGAGCCAGATCGGCTTGCCCGTGGCAGCAACTGCGGCGGTGATGCGCCGGCGCACCTCGCTGATCTTCGGCAGCACCGAGGCAATGAACTTCTGGCCGCCGAAGCCGGGGTTCACCGACATCAGCAGCACGAGATCGAGCTTCTCCAGCGTATGGTCCAGGTACGCGAGCGGTGTCGCAGGGTTAAGCACGAGGCCCGCCTTGCAGCCGTTCTCCTTGATCAGCGAGATAGTGCGGTCGACGTGCTCGCTCGCTTCGGGGTGGAAGCTGATGATGTTGGCGCCCGCCTTGGCGAACTCCGGAATCAACGCGTCGACCGGCTTCACCATGAGATGCACATCGAGCGGCAGCTCCACGTGCGGCCGCAACGCCGCGCACACGAGCGGACCGACGGTGAGGTTCGGCACGTAATGGTTGTCCATCACGTCGAAGTGGATGAGATCGGCGCCGGCGCGCGCCACTGCCTTCACTTCGTCGCCGAGTCGCGCGAAGTCGGCCGACAGAATGCTGGGGGCGATGCGATATGCCGGCGGTGATGCCATTTTGCGGCCGAGTTTACAATGGGCCCATGGCGGAGCAAAAACAATACGAAGTCGCGGTCAGCGCGCAAACGCAGTATCTCGCCGAGCAGTCCGACGAGGCCAACGGCCGTTACGTCTTCGCCTACACCATCACGATCCGCAACGAAGGCAGCGTAGCCGCTCAGTTGATCAGCCGGCACTGGGTCATTACCGACTCGCAAGGCCTCGTGCAGGAGGTGCGCGGGCTGGGCGTGGTCGGCGCGCAGCCGCTCTTGCAGCCGGGCGAGAGCTACGAGTACACGAGCGGCGCATCGATCGCCACACCGGTGGGCACGATGCGCGGCACCTACCAGATGGTCGCGGAGGACGGCACGCGTTTCGAGGCGCCGATCCCGCAGTTCACGCTCTCCGTACCGCGCGAGCTGCACTGAGTCACTTGGGTTTTCGCGGCCAGGTCAGCCACACGATCGCAGCCGCGATCGCGAGCGCAACGCCGATCTCGAGATATACGACCCACATGGCGCGTCTCGCCGTGATTCTACTGATCGCGGGCTGCGCGCAAGTGCCGCAGCAGCAGTGCCCGTGCCCACCGCCGAAGCCCGCGCCCGAGCGCGCGCAATACATCGAGTGGAGCTACGCCGCGTTGCCGGGCTGGGACCGGCTGAGTCTCGAGCCCAGCCTGCGCGCCTTCATGGCCGGTTGCGCGCGCGCGGCGGGGCCGCTGATCAATGCCTGCGCCAACGCGTCCTGGATCATGCCGGGCGATGAGGCGGCCGCGCGGCAATTCTTCGAAAGCACCTTCGCGCCGTATGCGCTGATCAGCTCGGAGAGCGGCGACACCGGCGTCATCACCGGTTACTACGAGCCGGTCATCCGCGGCAGCCGCACGCGGAGCGCGCTCAACCGCTTTCCGATCTACGGCGTGCCGGAGGACCTGCTGGTCGTCGAC
The DNA here is from genome assembly GCA_035689325.1 of Burkholderiales bacterium. Lineage (GTDB taxonomy): Bacteria > Pseudomonadota > Gammaproteobacteria > Burkholderiales > SG8-39 > SCGC-AG-212-J23. The sequence goes on from DASSLQ010000151.1 coordinate 41,781, forward strand.
CTCGCCGTGGTCGCGCCCGACACGCGCAATGTGCGCCTGCGCGGGCGGCTCGATGGCCGCCGCGTCGTGCCGTACTACAGCCGCGCCGAGATCGACGCGCGCCCGGAGGCGCTGCGCGCGCCGGTGATCGGCTGGACGGCGGACGCGGTCGAGCTCTTCTTCATGCAGATCCAGGGCTCGGGACAGCTCGAGCTCGAGAACGGCGAGCGCGTGCGCCTTGCGTTCGCCGATCAGAACGGCCACCCGTATCGCTCGGTCGGGCGCTATCTCGTCGAGCGCGGCGAGCTGACGCTCGACCAGGCGTCGATGCAGAACATCAAGGCGTGGGGCGTCGCGAACCCGCAGAAATTGCAGGATGCGCTTGAAGCCAACCCGAGCTATGTGTTTTTCCGCGAGACCGCCGACCCGCGCGGGCCGATCGGCGCGCTCGGCGTGGCGCTCGTGCCTGAATACAGCATCGCCGTCGACCGGCGGTTCATACCGCTCGGCGCGCCGCTCTTGCTCGCCACCACCTACCCGCTGTCCGACGAGTCGCTCGTGCGGGTCGTGGCCGCGCACGACACGGGCGGGGCAATCCGCGGCGTGGTGCGCGCGGACTTTTTCTGGGGCACGGGCGAGCAGGCGGGCAGCACGGCGGGACGCATGCGCCAGCCGGGGAAGATGTGGCTGCTCTGGCCGCGCGGTGAACCGCTGCCGCGGCAGGATTAGGAAATTCGGGGACGGAGCCCGAACCCCAGCGGCGTGAGACTAGACCGTTGCAATCGCGGCGAGACGTCGTTCCGGGTCGGAGTTCGGGCTCCGTCCCCGAATTCCAGCTAGCGTTTCCCGTCGAGCACGTCGACCAGGTCAGCGCGGCTCAAGCCGCCGGTGATGCGCTCGCCGTTCGCAAGCACGAGGGTCGGCGTGCTGTTCACACCCAGGCTGCGGCCGAGCTGGAGGTTCTTGGCAACCGGGTCAGCGCAGTCCGCCTTTGCGGTGGGCGGTTTGCCACGCAGCGCGACGTCGAGCCAGGCCTTTGCGCGATCCGGCGAGCACCACACCTGCTTCGATTGCTCGGCGAGCTCGGGTCGGATCACCGGGAACATGAAGACGTAGATCGTGATGTCGTCGACCTTTTGCAGCGTCTGCTCGAACTGCCGGCACGCCGGGCAGTACGGATCGGAGAACATCGCCAGCACGCGCTTGCCATTGCCGCGCTGGATCTTGACCGCCTGCTCGAGCGGCAGCGCATCGAACTTGATGGCGTTGAGCTTGCGCAGCCGCTCTTCCGTGATGTCACGATCGCTCGCCGTGTCGTAGATCTTGCCGAGGAAGATGAGCGTGGCGTCCGCATCGGTATAGACGATGCGCGTACCGCCCGATGAGCGAAAGCGCACCTCATAGAGGCCGAGCGGCCCGGGCTGCACGCCCTCGACCTTCACGCCGCCGAGCTTCTCTTCGATCACGCGCCGGATCTGCGCTTCGTCGGCCGCCGCGTTAGCCGCCGTGAGGGCAAGCAGCGCCGCCATCGTCATCGTGCGCAGCATCTCAGCTCATCGCCTGTCGAATAAGGATGTTCTTTAGGACCGGCAGCCGCTCGGTGAGGTTCAATCCGGCATTGCGCAGCCGCCCCACGAGGCCGCTCTGCGCGCCATAGAGCGCGAAGAGGCCGGAGACTACCGCATCCATCGCCGCAATGGGCTCCGCGCGCCGCCGCTCATAGCGCCTGAGCAGCCGATAGTCGCCCGCGTCGCGGCCGGGCTCGCGTTCGTTCAGCACTTGTGCGAGCACTCTCGCATCCTGCAGGCCGAGATTCAAGCCTTGGCCCGCGAGCGGGTGAATCACATGGCCGGCATCACCGACCAACGCGACGCGCGGCGCGACCAGCCGCCGCGCCGCGAGCCGGCGCAGCGGCAGGCTGCGCACGGACGACGCCAACCGCAACGCGCCGAGCACCGCATGCGAGGCTTGCACGACTTCCGTGGCAAGCGCCTCGGCCGGCAATGCCGCGCGGCGCTCCGCCTCGGCGGCGGGCAGCGACCACACCATCGAGACTTGCTCGCCGGGCAACGGCAGCAGCGCGAGCACCGGGCCGCCGCCCTGAAACCATTGAAAGGCGCTATTCGCGTGCGGCCGCTCGCACTTGAAATTCGCGACGAGCGCCGCCTGGCCGTAGTCGCGCTCGGTAGCGGCGATGCCGGCAGCGTTGCGCACGAAAGAATTCGCACCGTCCGCGCCGACGACGAGCTTCGCCGCGAGCGGCTCGGCATCGCCGAAGGAAAGCACGGCCGCGTGCTCATCGATGTCCAGGCGCTCGCAGCGCTCGGGCCTGCTCGCGAGGCCGGCCCACAGGGCGCGCTGCAGCGCGCTGTCTTCGACGATCCAGGCAAGCTCGGCAGCGCCCGCCTCGTAGGCGTCGAACACGAGCTGCGCGCGACCATCGTCGCCGAAGACGCGCATCGCATGCACCGGCGTCAGGCGCTCGGCGGGGAGCGCCGCCCACACCCCGAGCGCGCGCAGGAATTCAACGTTGCCCGGGCTGAGGGCGTAGACGCGCGGATCGAAGCCGTCGAGTGCCGCCAGGTGCGGCGCGGCGCCAATGAGCGTCACCGCCGTTCCGCGCAGCGCGCGCACGAGGCTTGCGCCGACCGGACCGCCGCCGATGACGACGAGCTCGGTGCTATGCCGGTTTATAATGTCGGCCCTTGACGTGGCGAATTAGCTCAGCTGGTTAGAGCAGCGGAATCATAATCCGTGTGTCCGGGGTTCGAGTCCCTGATTCGCCACCATTTCCCCTTACCGTACCTGTGACATGAGAGCCTTAGCGCTCATCGCCGCCGCCTTGTTCGCCGTCAGCGCGCTGGCGCAGCTACGCACCATCCCGTCCGACGCGAAGCGCGCCAAGATGAGCCACGTCCAGGACCGCATCATCCAGCTCGACGGCAAGCGCGAGCTGCTGGCGCCGGGTGCACGCATCCGCGACGCCGCGAACCGCTTCATCGTGCCGGGCGCGCTGCCGGCGAACTCGCTCGTCAGATATCGGCGCGATCCGAACGGCGCGGTCCACGACGTCTGGATACTGACGCCGCAGGAAGCGGCGCAGCGCTGATGCCGAAACTGTACCTGCGCACCTTCGGCTGCCAGATGAACGAGTACGACTCGGCGAAGATCGCCGACGGGTGGCGCGTCGCTCACGGGGCCGAGCCCGCCGAGCGGCCCGAGGAAGCGGATCTCATCGTCTTCAACACCTGCTCGGTGCGCGAGAAGGCGCAGGAAAAGGTCTTCGCCGACCTCGGCCGCGTGCGGCATCTCAAGCGCGCAAAGCCCGGCCTGATGATCGCGGTCGGCGGCTGTGTCGCGAGCCAGGAAGGCGCCGCCATCGTGGCGCGCGCGCCGTTCGTCGACGTCGTGTTCGGCCCGCAGACGCTGCACCGGCTGCCGCAGCTCCTCGAACGGCGCCGCGCGACCGGCACGCCGCAGGTCGACATCAGCTTCCCGCTCATCGAGAAATTCGACAACCTGCCGGCGCCGTGCACCGCAGGCGCGCGCGCCTTTGTGTCGATCATGGAGGGCTGCAGCAAGTATTGCAGCTTCTGCGTCGTGCCCTACACGCGCGGCGAGGAAGTGTCGCGTCCCTTCGCCGATGTGATCGCCGAGATCGCCGCGCTCGCGCGCCAAGGCGTTCGCGAAGTGACCTTGCTCGGGCAAAACGTCAATGCCTGGCGCGGCGAGATTACGGGCCGCACGGCCGATTTCGCCGAGTTGCTCGCGTTCGTCTGCGACGTGCCCGGCATCGAGCGCCTGCGCTACACCACCTCCCACCCGCGCGAATTCACGCAGCGTCTCATCGACGCGCACGCCGCGCTGCCCAAGCTCGCGCCGCACGTGCATCTGCCGGTGCAATCGGGCTCCGACCGGGTGCTGGCGGCAATGAAGCGCGGCTATACGGCGCTCGAATACCGCTCGATCATCCGGCGCCTGCGGCGCGCGCGGCCGCAAGTGAGCGTCACATCGGACTTCATCGTCGGCTTCCCCGGCGAAACGGAAACCGATTTCGAGGCGACGCTTGCGCTCGCTCGCGAGCTCGAGCTCGACGATTCGTACTGCTTCCTCTACAGCCCGCGCCCCGGCACGCCCGCCGCCGATTTGCCGGACGCGCTGCCGCACGAGCGGAAGCTCGCGCGCCTGCAACGGCTCCAGGCGCAAGTCCAGTCGCAGGCCGATGCGATTGCCGAGCGCATGGTCGGGACCGTCCAGCGGGTGCTGGTCGAAGGCGCGTCCAGGAAGCGAGCCGACGAGCTCGCCGCGCGCACCGGCAATAACCGCGTGGTCAACTTCGCGGGCGGCCGCGAGCTCATCGATCGCTTCGCCGACGTGCGCATCACCGAGCGCGCCGCGCATTCATTGCGCGGCGAACGGATGGAATGAGGGCCAAGCCCGTCGAGGTGCGCCTCGATCCGGTGGACAACCAGCGCCTCGCGCGCCTGTGCGGCGCGCTCGACGAAAATCTGCGGCAGATCGAATCGGCGCTCGACGTGAGGATCGCGCGGCGCGGCGCGAAATTCACGGTGCGCGGCGAGCAGGCCGAGCGGGCAGCCAAGGCGCTCGAGCAGTTCTACGACCGCGCCTCCAGCGAGCTCACGCTCGACGATGTGCAGCTCGGCCTCGCCGAGATCTCCAAGAACGTCACGCCGAAGGCGGAAGGTCCGCAGCTCCTCACCCGGCGCGCGGACCTCCACGGCCGCACGCCGCACCAGGTGCAATACATCGAGAACATCCTCGCGCACGACCTCACCCTCGGCATCGGCCCCGCGGGCACCGGAAAGACCTATCTCGCGGTCGCGTGCGCGGTGGACGCGCTCGAGCGCGACAAGGTGAAGCGCATCGTGCTCGCGCGGCCGGCGGTGGAGGCGGGCGAGCGGCTCGGCTTCCTGCCGGGCGATCTCGCGCAGAAAGTGGACCCGTACCTTCGGCCACTCTATGACGCGCTGTTCGACCTGATGGGGTTCGAGAAGACCGGCAAGCTGCTCGAGCGCGGCACGATCGAGCTCGCGCCGCTCGCCTACATGCGCGGCCGCACGCTCAACCACGCCTTCATCATCCTCGACGAGGCCCAGAACACCACGCCCGAGCAGATGAAGATGTTCCTCACGCGCATCGGCTTCGGCGCGAAGGCAGTGGTGAACGGCGACATCACGCAGATCGATCTCGCGCGCGGCCAGAAGAGCGGGCTGATCGAAGCGCGCCGCATCCTCGCCGCGGTGCGCGGCATCGCCTTCACCGAGTTCACCGCGGTGGACGTAGTGCGCCATCCGCTGGTGGCGCGCATCATCGATGCCTACGACGCTTCGGCGGCCGAGGAATAGCGTCAGCGTCCAATATGCAGTGCCGCGCCGCGGCGTGCCGGCGGCCGCGGCGCTACGGCGCTGGGCGAGAGCCGCATCGCCCGTGCAACCGCTCACGCTGCGCGTCGTCGGCGCGCGCGAAGGCCGCGCGCTCAACCGCCGCTTTCGGCGGCGTGATCGGGCGACGAATGTGCTCAGCTTCGCCTACGGCAGCGAAGGCGACATCGTGCTCTGCCATCCGCTGGTGGCGCGCGAAGCGCGCGCGCAAGGCAAGAGCATGCGCGCGCACTACGCGCATCTCGTGGTGCACGGCGTGCTGCATCTGCGCGGCTATCTGCACGATGACAAAGCAAGCGCGCGTCGCATGGAAGCGCGCGAAATCCGCATCCTGCGGCGCCTCGGTTTTGCCGATCCCTACACGGTAGAATGACCGCGGCCGGCATGAACGATCCTGCGCGCCCCAGCCTGCTCGAGCGCCTGTCCGCGCTCCTCATGCGCGAGCCAAGCGACCGCGATCAGCTCGTCGATCTGCTGCGTTCGGCCTACTCGCGCAACCTGCTCGACGCCGACGCGCTCTCGATCATCGAGGGAGCGCTCACCGTCTCCGAGATGCAGGTGCGCGACATCATGATCCCGCGCGCGCAGGTCGATTTCATCGACATCAACGAGCCGATCGAGAGCTTCATCCCGCGCATCATCGCCACCGCGCACTCGCGCTTCCCGGTGATCGACCAGAACCGCGACGACGTGATCGGCGTGCTCCTCGCCAAGGATCTGCTGCGGCACTACGCGGGCGAGGAGGAATTCAACGTGCGCGAGATGCTGCGCCCCGCCGTGTTCGTGCCCGAGGCGAAACGCCTCAATGTGCTGTTGCGCGAGTTCCGCGCGAGCCGCAATCACATGGCGATGGTGCTGGACGAGTATGGCGGCGTCGCGGGCCTTGTCACGATCGAAGACGTGCTCGAGCAGATCGTCGGCGACATCGAGGACGAATACGACTTCGACGAAGCCTCCGACAACATCATCCCGGAGCCCGGCGGCCGCTTTCGCGTCAAGGCGCTCACCCAGATCGCCGACTTCAACGCCGCTTTCGGCACGCGCTTCTCCGACGAGACCGCCGACACCGTGGGCGGCCTCGTCATCGCGCAGCTTGGCCGCCTTCCCAAGCGCGGCGAGACGATCACCATCGAGGGCCTGCGCTTCCAGGTACTGCGCGCCGACAGCCGGCGCGTCTACACGCTGCTCGTCGACAAGTCTAAGGGCGAGAAATAGGGACTGTCCCTGTTTCGCTGTTCTTCGCCGGCGCGGCGAGCGTCGCGGCGTTCGCGCCGCTGGGCTTCTATCCGCTCGCGCTGCTTACGCTCGCGTGGCTCGCCCATAGCTGGCGCGACGCGTCGCCCAGGCAGTGCTTCTGGTCCGGCTTCGCGTTCGGGCTCGGTCTGTTCCTCGCGGGCGTCTCGTGGGTCTATGTCAGCCTGCACGAGTTCGGCGAAATGCCGGCGCTGCTCGCCGCATTCGCCACGCTCGTGTTCTGCGCCTTTCTCGCGCTTTTCCCGGCGGCCGCCGGCTGGTTGCAGGCACGTATCCCGGCGAGCGACGCGATCCGCGCCTGCCTGCTCATTCCCGCCGCCTGGGCGCTCGCCGAGTGGCTGCGCTCGTGGGTGTTCACGGGCTTCCCGTGGCTCTCGCTCGGCTATGCCGCCATCGGCTGGCCGCTGCAGGGATACGCGCCCGTCGGGGGCGTCTTCGCGCTGTCGTTCATCACGCTGACGCTCGCCGGCCTCGTCTGGCTGCTGGCCGCGCGCCACCCCGGCGCGCGCTACTGGATCGCGCTCGCCGTCGCGCTCGTCGGCGGCGGCGAGGCGCTGCGCCATCTCGAATGGAGCTCGCCCGCCGGCGGGCCGCTGAGCGTGGCGCTGCTGCAGGGGAATATCGAGCAGTCGCTCAAGTTCGATCCCGCGCGTTACGCGCACACGCTGGAGACGTACGCGCGGCTCGCCGAAGGCTCGCAGGCGCGCCTCGTCATCTTCCCGGAGACCGCAGTGCCGCGTTTTCTCGACCAGGTGGACCGCGGCTACCTGCGGCGTCTGGACGCCGTGGCGCAGCGTAACGGCGGCGATCTCCTGCTCGGCGTGCCGACGCGCAAGAGCAACGAGGAATTCTTCAACAGCGTGATCACGCTCGGCGTGTCGCCGATCCAGGTGTATCACAAGGTGCACCTCGTGCCGTTCGGCGAGTTCGTCCCGCCCGGCTTTGCCTGGACGCTGCGCGTGGTGAACATCCCGATGTCCGACTTCTCGCGCGGCGCGCCCGGGCAGCGCCTGCTCGCCGTGGCCGGACAGCGCGTCGCGGTCAACGTCTGCTACGAGGACGCGTTTGGCGACGAGATCGCCGCGCAGCTGCCCGATGCCACCCTGCTGGTGAACGAGTCCAACGTCGCCTGGTTCGGCGATTCGCTCGCGCCCGCGCAGCACCTGCAGATCGCGCGCGCGCGCGCCATCGAAACGGGGCGCATGCATCTCACCGCGACCAACACCGGCATCACCGCGGCGATCGATCGCGACGGCACGGTGCGCGCGCGCTTGCCGCAATTCGAGGAAGGCCGGCTGGAAGCGACTGCGCAGGGGTATGCGGGCACCACGCCTTATGTCTTCTGGCGCGACTGGCCGGTCATCGTGATATCTCTCGGCGTGCTCGCGGCGGCAGCGCTGATCGCCCGGGCGAGACGCAGCCGGTAAAATCGGCGCGCTTCATGCTGAGCTTTCAACAACTCATCCTGCGGCTCAACGAATACTGGGATCGCCAAGGCTGCGTGCTGCTGCAGCCCTACGACATGGAAATGGGCGCCGGCACGTTTCACACGGCAACGTTCCTGCGCGCGATCGGCCCGGAGCCGTGGAACGCGGCCTACGTGCAGCCGTCGCGCCGTCCGAAGGACGGCCGCTATGGCGAGAATCCGAACCGGCTGCAGCACTACTACCAGTACCAGGTGGTGCTGAAGCCCTCACCGGCCGACATCCAGGAGCGCTATCTGCAGTCGCTCATCGCGCTCGGCATCAATCCCAAGGAGCACGACATTCGCTTCGTCGAGGACGACTGGGAGTCGCCCACGCTCGGCGCCTGGGGACTCGGCTGGGAAGTGTGGCTCGACGGCATGGAAATCACGCAGTTCACCTACTTCCAGGAAGTGGGCAGCCTCGCCTGCAGGCCGGTGCTGGGCGAGATCACCTATGGCCTCGAGCGCCTGGCGATGTACCTGCAGGGCAAGGAGAGCGTCTTCGACCTGGTCTGGGTCGATGGCGTGCGTTACGGCGATGTGTACCACCAGAACGAAGTGGAGCAGTCGCGCTACAACTTCGAGCTTGCCAACACCGAGATGCTGTTTCGGCACTTCGGCGAATACGAGGCCGAGGCAAAGCGTCTGATCGGCGCGCAATGCGTGCTGCCGGGCTACGAGATGGTGCTGCGCTGCTCGCACACCTTCAACCTGCTCGATGCGCGCGGCGCCATCTCGGTCACCGAGCGCGCCGCCTACATCGATCGGGTGCGGGCGCTCGCCCGCGCTGTCGCCAAGGCGTACTACGAATCGCGCGAACGCCTCGGCTTTCCGCTCGCCACATGAGCGCAATGCTGCTCGTCGAACTCCTGACCGAGGAGCTGCCGCCCAAATCGATGCGCGCGCTTTCGGAGGCGTTTGCCGAGCGCGCGCTCGAGGCGCTGGCGAAGGCCGGCCTGGCGCAGGCGAAAGCGCCGCTTACGGTCTACGCCACGCCGCGGCGTCTCGCTTTCACGATCGCGGGTGTCGCCGACAAGGCGCCGGGACGCGAGATGGAAGTCACCGGTCCCTCGGCCAAGGCGCCGGCCGCGGCGCTGGAAGGCTTCGCGCGCAAGCATGGCCTGAAGCCCGGCGAGCTCGAGCGCCGCGACACGCCCAAGGGCCCCGTGGTGCTCGCGCGCGTGCAGGTGAAAGGCGCGCTGCTCGACGAGGCGCTCGCGCCGCTGCTGGAGGAAGCGCTCAAGAGCTTGCCGATCCCGAAGCTGATGCGCTGGGGAACCGGCGACGCCCAGTTCGTGCGCCCGGTGCACGGTTTGGTCGCATTGCACGGCACGCGCGTCGTGCCAGCCACGGTGCTCGGTCTCACCGCGGCACGCCGTAGCGCCGGGCATCGCTTCCTTGGCGAGCGGGCGATCGAGCTGAAAAGCGCCGATGAGTACGCGTCGCGCCTCGAGAAGGACGGCAGCGTGATACCGAGCTTCGCCGCGCGGCGCGCCGAAATCGATCGGCAGCTCAAGGAAGCGGCCATCGGCGAGCGGGCGAGCCTCGGCGGCTACGCCGACCTGCTCGACGAGGTGACGGCACTGGTCGAATACCCGCAGGTCTATGCCGGCGGCTACGACGCCGCGTTCCTCGAAGTGCCGCCGGAGTGCCTGATCCTGACGATGCGGCAGAACCAGAAGTACTTCCCGCTCTTCGACGACGCGGGAAAGCTCGTGCCGCGCTTTCTGATCGTCTCCAACATGCGGGTCGCCGATCCGCGCCACGTCATCGCCGGCAACGAGCGCGTGGTGCGGCCGCGCCTGGAGGACGCGCGTTTCTTCTATAACCAGGACCGCAAGGCGCGGCTGGAATCGCGCGTGCCGCAGCTCGCCAAGGTCGTCTACCACGGCAAGCTCGGCTCGCAGCTCGAGCGCGTGCAGCGGGTTCAGCTCCTCGCCGGCACGCTCAGCCGCGCTCTCAAGGCCGACTCGGCACTCGCGGAGCGCGCGGCCTGGTTGTCGAAAGCAGACCTGCTGAGCGGCATGGTCGGCGAGTTTCCTGAACTGCAGGGCGTGATGGGACGCTATTACGCGCTGCACGACGGCGAGCCGCGGGAGGTCGCGGATGCCATCGAGCAGCACTATCGACCCCGCTTCGCCGGCGACGCGCTGCCGCAAAGCTTGATCGCGTGCTCGGTAGCGCTCGCCGACAAGCTCGATGCCCTGGCGGGCTTGTTCGGCATCGGACAAGTCCCTACCGGCGAGAAGGACCCCTTCGGTCTGCGCCGGGCCGCGCTCGGGGTAATCCGCATCCTGGTGGAACGGCAGCTGCCACTGCGCCTCTCTGACCTGGTCAACAGCGCGTTCGAGGGAAGACCCCAACTCGGCAAGGCGCACGTTGAGCTGCAAGGTTTTATTTACGACCGGGCGCGGGGCTACTTTCGCGAGCACGGTTATTCGGCTAACGAAGTCGAGGCGGTGTTCAGCCTCAATCCGGCGCAGCTCGCATTGGTACCCAGGACGCTGGAAGCAGTACGGGCGTTCTCTGCGCTGCCTGAAGCCGAGAGTCTGGCTGCTGCGAACAAGCGCATCGGCAATATCCTCAAGCAGGCCGGTACGGTGCCCGCCGACTACGATCTTGGCCTGATGCTGCTACCCGAGGAGAAGAGTCTTGCCACGACGTTCGGGCGCCTGCAACCCGACGTCGACAAGGCGTTCGGCGCGCTCGACTACACCGGTGCGCTGAAGGCGCTCGCCAGCCTCAAGGCGCCGGTCGATGCGTTCTTCGACAAGGTCATGGTGATGGACAAGGATCCGCGCGTGCGCGCCAATCGCATCGGCTTTCTCGGTAAGCTGCACGGCACGATGAACCGCATCGCCGATCTTTCGAAGCTCGCGACATGAAGCTGGTCATTCTCGATCGCGACGGCACCATCAACCACGACAGCGACCACTACATCAAGTCGGTCGAAGAATGGCGGCCGATCCGGGGCAGCCTGGAGGCGATCGCGCGCCTGACGCAGGCGGGCTACCGCATCGTCGTCGCGACCAACCAGTCCGGCATCGCGCGCGGGCTGTTCTCGACGCGCACGCTGTTCGACATCCACGACGCGCTGCAACGCGCGGCGGTCCAGGCAGGCGGGCGCGTCGACGCGTTCTTCTTCTGCCCGCACGCGGCGGACGCCGCCTGCCAGTGCAGGAAGCCCCAGCCGGGGATGCTGCTCGAGGTGGCGCGGCGCTTCAACATCGCGCTCGCGGACACCTACATGGTGGGCGACGGGCTGCGCGACGTGCAGGCCGCCGCCGCCGCCGGCGCGCGGCCGGTGCTGGTGCTGACGGGCAAAGGCCAGAAAACCCAGGCGGAAGGCAATTTGCCGCCTGGCACGCAGGTGTTTGCGGACTTGGCCGCGTTCGCCGAATACCTGGCTCCATGACGTGGTTTCGCTCGGGCCTCTTCGCGCTCGCGCAGCTCGTCATCACGCCGCCTTATGCCCTCGTCGCGCTCGCCACGTTTCCACTGCCGCGCATGTGGCGCTACCACATCATCTCGGGCTGGTCGCGGCTCAACGTCTGGCTCGCGCGCGCGATCCTTGGCATCGACTGGCGCGTCGAGGGGCGCGAGCACCTGCCCCGCCGGCCGGCGGTAATCCTCGCGAAGCACCAGTCGGCGTGGGAAACGATGGCCTTCCAGCTCATCTTTCCGCCGCAGGTGCACGTGCTGAAGCGCGAGCTGCTGTGGATCCCGTTTTTCGGCTGGGGGCTCGCGTTGATGAGCCCCATCGCCATCGATCGCTCGCGCGGCGTGGCGGCGCTGCGCGCCATCGCGCGCCGCGGCCGCGAGCGGCTGGGGCAGGGATTCTGGGTGGTCGTGTTTCCCGAAGGCACCCGTGTGCGCCCCGGTGAACGCCGCGCCTACCAGCTCGGCGGCGCCTGGCTCGCCGCCGCGGCGGGCGCCCCGGTGGTGCCGGTGGCTCACAACGCGGGCCTTTACTGGCCGCGCAACGCCTTTCGCAAGCGCCCGGGAACCGTCACCGTGCGCATCGGCCCCGCCATCGAGGCGGCCGATCGTGATCCCACGACGGTGAACCAACTGGCAGAGCAATGGATCGAGGAACAACAGAAGGCGCTTTGCTGATCGAGCTCGGCGGGCGGCTGATCGAATACAGGTTCGCGCGGCGGCGGCGCCGCACGCTGGCGATCACGGTCGATGCTTCCGGCCTGCGGGTGTCTGCGCCATTGCGCGCGCCCTGGCGCGAGATCGAGGCGTTCCTGCGCGACAAGGAGCGCTGGATTCTGCGCAAGCTCGATGCGTGGTCGCGTGTGCCGCACCCGCCGCTGCTGCGCGGCGTGAGCGGCGAGACGCTGCCGCTCTTCGGCGCGCCGGCGCTGCTCGAAGTGCGGCCCGGGCGCCGGCAGGTCGAGCAGTACGACGGACGGCTTATCGTGCACGCGCGCACGCGGCCGCTCGAGGTGCTCGTCACCTGGCTCAAGCACCGCGCGCTCGAAGCGCTGACGCCGCGCACCGGCCATTACGCCGCCGTGCTCGGCCTGCCGGCACCGCGCGTCGCGCTCTCGAACGCGCGCACGCAATGGGGCGTCTGCACCGAAGGCGCCGCGATTCGCCTCTCCTGGCGCCTGGTGCACGTCGAGCCGCGCCTCGCCGATTACGTGGTGGCGCACGAAGTCGCACACCTCGTCGAGATGAACCATTCGCGCCGCTTCTGGGGCCTGCTCGCGCGGCTCTACCCCGGCTGGCGCGATGCGCGCGAGCGCCTGGAGCTCGCCGCCGCTTCGCTTCCCGTCCTGAAAGGCACCCGATGAGAATCCTGCACACCATGCTGCGCGTCGGAGACATGCAGCGCTCGATCAAGTTCTATACCGAAGTGCTCGGCATGAAGCTCTTGCGCACCACCGATCGTCCCGAGCAGAAATATTCGCTCGCCTTCGTCGGCTACGACGACGAGAAGCGCGCGGCGGTGCTCGAGCTCACCTACAACTACGGCGTCGAGCGCTATGACCTCGGCAGCGCCTTCGGCCATGTCGCCATCGGCGTGCCGGACGTCGCCGGCGCCTGCGAGCGCGTGCGCAAGAACGGCGGCAAGGTGACGCGCGAGCCCGGCCCGGTGAAAGGCGGCAGCTCGGTGATCGCCTTCGTCGAAGACCCCGACGGCTACAAGATCGAGTTCATCGAGACGCGATGAGCGCGCTGATGCGCGCATAGTCGGCCGGCGTCAGGTTCTCCGGCCGCAGGCTCGGGTCGATGCCTGCGGCTGCGAGGTCGACGCCCGGCAAGGCGTTGCGCAGCTGCTTGCGCCGCGCCGAGAACGCGCGGCGCAGCACATCCTCGTCGATCGCGAGCATCGCCGCGAGCGGCCTGAGCCGCACCACGGCCGATTCGACCTTCGGCGGCGGCCGGAACGCGCCTTTGGACACCTTGAAGAGCTTTTCCATCGCGAAGCGCGCCTGCAGCGCCACCGTAAGGCGGCCGTACTCTGGTGTGGAGGGAGCAGCGACCATGCGCTCGACGACCTCTAGCTGCAGCATGAAATGCATGTCGCGCACCCGGTCGGCGTAGCGCGCGAGATGAAAAAGCAGCGGCGTCGAGATGTTGTACGGCAGGTTGCCGACGAGCCGCATCCCGGCGGCGAAGCGGCCGAAGTCGTAGTCGAGCGCGTCGGCGCAATGCACGGTGAGCTGGTACGGCGGGAACCGTGCCGCGAGTTCGGCGGCGAGGTCGCGGTCGAGCTCGATCGCCTCCAGCCGGCCCGCGCGCGCGATGAGCGGCGCGCTCAGCGCGCCTTCACCGGGTCCGATCTCGACGAGCACGTCGCCCGGCCGGGGCGAGATGGCGTCGACGATGCGCGCGAGCACGCGCGGGTCGTGCAGGAAGTGCTGCCCAAACCTCTTACGCGGACGATGCGAGCTCGATCGCAAGCTCGAGCGCCTCGCGCAGGCTGCCGGGATCGGCACGCCCCGTGCCGGCGATGTCGAGCGCGGTGCCGTGGTCGACCGACGTGCGGATGAACGGCAGCCCGAGGGTGACGTTCACGCCGCGGCCGAACGACGCGTACTTGAGCACGGGCAGTCCCTGGTCGTGATACATGGCAAGCACGGCATCGGCGTTTTTCAGCCGCTCCGGCACGAACAGCGTATCGGCTGGCAGCGGCCCGCTCGCATCGATGCCGGCCGCGCGCGCGCCGGCGATGGCGGGCGCGATGACGTCGGCGTCCTCGTGGCCGAGGTGGCCGGACTCGCCGCTGTGCGGGTTGAGGCCGGCGACCAGGATACGCGGGCGCGCGATGCGAAAACGCCGGCGCAGGTCGCCGTCCAGCACGCGCAGCGTCTTGCCCAGCGAAGCGCTGCTGATGGCGCGAGGCACGTCCGCGAGCGGCAGGTGCGTGGTGGCGAGCGCCACGCGCAAGCCCCCGCCGACGAGCATCATGACGACGTGATCGGCGCCCGCGTGCTCCGCAAGGTATTCGGTGTGGCCGGTGAAGGAAATGCCGGCGTCGTTGATCACGCTCTTCTGCACCGGCGCAGTGACCATGGCCGCGAATTCGCCCTGCAGGCAGCCGCGGATCGCGCGGTCGAGCACCGCCAGCACATAGCGCGCGTTTGCGGGATCCAGCTTGCCGGGCGTCGCCGGCCGGGCGAGCGGCACGTGCTCGACGCGCGGCGCGCCGGCAAGCAGCGCGCGATCGCCGATCACCACCAGCTCGGCGCACAAATGGGCCGAAAATGCGGCTTCGCGCGCCACGCGCACGCAGAGCTCCGCACCGACGCCGGCGGGCTCGCCGGAAGTGAGCGCGATGCGCGCCTTAGCGTTCGTCAAGCCGCAGCTCGACGTAGGTCTGGTCGCGCAGCTGCCGGAGCCATTCCTGGTACGCCTCGTCGGCCTTGCGGTCGCGCAGCGCCTGGCGCGCCTGCAGGCGCTTGCGCTCCGGCGAGAGGTCGCTCGAGCGCCGCTCGAGCACCTGGATCAGGTGATAGCCGAAAGGCGTGCGCACGGGCTGGCTGATGTCGCCCACCTTCAACTCCTGGTAGGCGCGCTCGAACTCGGGCACCGTGTCGCCCGGATAGACCCAGTCGAGCTCGCCGCCACGCGCCGCGGTGCCGTCGTCGGAGTTGGCGCGCGCGAGCGCCGCGAAGTCCTGGCCGCCGCTCACGATGCGCTCGCGCAGGTCGAGGAGCTTGCGGCGCGCTTCGGCCTCCGAGACCGCCTCGTTGGTGCGGATCAGGATGTGGCGCAGCCGCGTCTGCACGACCGGCGCCTCGGCGCCGGCGCCGCGCCGGTCGACGAGCTGCACGATGTGGAAGCCCGCCGGGCTGCGCAGCGGCTCGCTGATATCGCCCGGCTTCATCTTCGCAAGCGCATCGCCGAAGAGCTCGGGGAGCCGCTGGTGGCTGCGCCAGCCGAGCGCGCCGCCCTGCAGCGCGTCGGGTGCATCGGAGTACGCGGCGGCAACGCGCGCGAAGGGCGCGCCGCCGCGCACCTCGGCCGCCGCCT
Organism: Burkholderiales bacterium; assembly: GCA_035689325.1. GTDB lineage: Bacteria > Pseudomonadota > Gammaproteobacteria > Burkholderiales > SG8-39 > SCGC-AG-212-J23. Next base: position 57,369 of record DASSLQ010000151.1, read on the forward strand.
GGTCGGCGCGCTCGCGCGCCTGGCGAATGCGCTCGGGACTTGCGCCTTCGGGCACGCGTACCAGGATGTGCGCGATGTTGTACTCCGTGTTCTCGTCGGGGCGATTCTTCGTCTGCTCGAGGAAGAGGTCGACCTCGGTGTCGCTCACCTGCACCTTGTTCTCGACCTCGCGCTCGCGCAGCCGCGCCATGATCATCTGCTGGCGGATGTCGTTTCGCCAGGCATCGAAGCCGACGCCGTCGGCTTCCAGTGCCTTGCGGAAGTCGACGAGCGTCATGTTGTTCGACTGCGCGATGCGCGCGACCGCCTGGTCGAGCTGCAGCTCGTCGATGCGGATGCCGGTCTCGCGCGCGAGCTGCAGCTGCGCCTTGTCGAGGATCAGGCGCTCGAGCATCTGCCGCTCGAGCACGGCGCGCTCCGGGGCGGGTGTGCCCTGGCGGCGCAGCTGCCGCTCGGCCATGCCGACCGCCTCGTTCAGCTCCGAATAGGTGATGACGTCCTTGTTCACCACGGCGACGATGCGATCGACCAGCGTGACGGCCTGTACGCTCGTGGCTGCCGCGAGAGCGGCGAGAGAAACGATCAGCTTTCGCATCTAGTACACCTGTTCAAACGGCAGCCGCGACCGGGCGTTCGGCGGCGCCATCGCCGGATCGACGCGGTTGATCACGGAATAGCCCGGCACGTCCCTTCTCAATAGCTGCACCGCCTCGGCGGTGCCGACCTGTCCCACGCCGGTGAACTCGAGCTGGAAGATGAGCGCCGTCGTGGCCGTCGAGGCGGCGGCCTGCAGCCGCTGCACCACGAAGCGGAACACCCAGCAGCCAGCGTTGTATTCGGCGCCGGCCAGGCCTTCGAGCAGCCGCTGGTCGAGGAACGAGTAATTGTAGCGTCCGACGGCATACCAGCCGCCCGCCACCGGCCACTGGCCCGAGAGATCGATCTGGCGCAGCAGATCGCGCTGGAAACGATAGCTGGCATTGATCAGCCTGGCGACCTCCGGCGCATAGCGCACGCCGATGCTGAAGCGTTCGAGCCGGTGATCATAGGGGTTGTATTGGGTGGTCGCGTCGAAGGTCGTCCGCTGCTGCAGGCGGCCGCCGATCGAAGCGAGCACGTCGGACTCACGCGCGGTCCTTAAGGCAGAGTCCGGGGTCAGCGCCACGCGCTCGCTACGGAAGTAGAAGCGTTCCCCGATAGTGGCTCGCAGGAGCTCCTGGCCGTCCTGCTGCAGAAAACGGCTGGTGAGCGCAACCGTCGCCTGGTTGCCGTCGCCGAAGCGATCGCCGCCGACGAAGCGGTTCTCGGTGAAAAGCTGCGCAAAGTTGTAGTCCGCGAGCGCGGTATCGAAGACCGGGATCTGATCCTGATTGTGATAGGGCACGAAAACATAGAAGAACCGCGGCTCGAGCGTCTGGGTGAGCGCGCGGCCAAAGTAGTTCGTGCTGCGGTCGAACACGAGTCCGCTGTCGAGGCTTGCCCACGGTATCGTCATGTGTGGCGAGAGCGGCTGGCCGGCAGCCGACTGGTCGAGGTCATAGCTGGCATAGCGCAGGCCCGCCTTCGGCGTCACGAACCAGCCGGGCGAGATACGCGGCAGGCTCACCACCGGATTGATGCTGGTACGCGAGCCCTCTACCAGCGTCGGGTGCGTAAAGCGCACGTACTCGGCCGGCAGGTTGGTATCGAAGTGCCCGGCGAGATCGTTGAAGGTCGCGGCGGCAGTGACCTGCGGCACCCGGTGGTACGGCGGCACGATCGGCGCAAGCGGATCCTGCAGCGTCTGGAACTTCTGTACGCGCAGCTGCGTGCTGTAGCTGCCGGCCGCCGGCAAGCCGCCGCTCTTGGTGATGTACGCGTCCTGCGGCAGGTTGCCCACCGACACCTGCTTCACCTGGCTCGCGAGGTCGACGAAATAGCGGTCGTCGGAGACCTTGTTGTAGTCGATGTTGCCCGTCAGATTGGTGGCGAAAGTCTGCGCGTGCTGCCAGGAAAGTCCGGTGCGCGTGGCGCCGAACACCGGATCGTGCGGCAGGATCTCGTAGCGAAATTCACCCCCGTACGGCCGCTCGAGATAGCGCAAGTCGCTCTTCAGCTGGAAGCCGCGGCGCGCCATCCAGACCGGCGTGAAGGTGGCGTCGCGCTCCGGCGCGATGTTCCAGTAGTACGGGATGCCGAACTCGAGGCCGCGGGTGCTGGTCTGCGAGTAGTACGGCGTGAGGAAGCCGCTGCGCCGGCGGCTCTCGAGCGGGAAGGTCGCGTACGGAAAACCCATGATCGTGTGATCGAAGAAGCGCAGCCGAGGACTCGTCGCCTTGCCCTCGTCGTTGTTGTAGTCGAGCTCGAGCTCGCTCGCCTGGAGAAACCAGTCGTCCTGTCCGGGCTGGCAGGTGGTGAAGCTCGCGTTGAACAGGCGGTAATGGTTGGGGCCGAGAAACTCCATGCGATCGGCCGACCCGCGCGCCGGCCGCTCGCGCTGCAGCAGGAAGCCGGGCCTGTCGAACGTGCCGGTGTCTTCGAGCGTGTTGTACTCGAGCGTCGGGCCGAAGAAGCGGTCGACGCCGCTCTGCAACCGCACCCCGCCGGTGCCTTCGAGCTCGCCGAACTCGCGGTTGTAGCGCAGGTAGTCGCCGAACACGGTGACCTCGCCGCGGTGGATCTCCGCCGCGCCGCGCGCGCTCACCTCGAGGTCGCTCACGCCCTCGATCTTCTGCGCATCGATGGTGGTCGTTTCCGACTGCTCGGACTGCTGTCCGAGCGCGCTCCCCGCGGCGGCAAGCGCAATTGCCAGCGTCGCGAGGCGAGATGACATCGGCGGCTGGAGCGCTCTTAGTCGGATGTTAGAATTTTCAATGATACACGGCGATGATCGGCGCGCCGCCCTCGAGCGCTGGCTCGCCATCGAGCTGCGCGGCGCGCGCTTCGTGCTCGCGCCGGCATCGGAAGATGCAAGCTTCCGTCGCTATTTCCGCGCCACGCTCGACGACGGCGCGAGCTTCGTCATCATGGACGCGCCCCCGGGGAAGGAGGACTGCCGGCCGTTCGTGCACGTCGCACGGCTGCTGCATGACGCCGGGGTGCATGCCCCCGAAGTGCACTCGGCAGATCTTGCAGCCGGCTTTCTGCTGCTTTCCGACCTCGGCACGCGCACCTACCTCGCCGAGCTCAACGCCGACAACGCCGACGCGCTGATGCGCGACGCGACCGACGCGCTCGTGCGCTGGCAGCTTGCCACGCGGCCCGATGAGCTGCCACCCTATGACGAAGCGCTCCTGCGGCGCGAGTTGAACCTCTTTCCCGAATGGTACGTGGGCCGCTACCGCGGCAAGCAGCTCACCACCGCGCAGGCGCAAGCACTGGAGCAGATTTTCGCCATCCTCGTGCACAGCGCGCTCGCGCAGCCCACGGTATACGTGCATCGCGACTACATGCCGCGCAACCTGATGGTAAGCGAGCCCAATCCGGGCGTGCTCGACTTCCAGGACGCGGTGATCGGCCCGATCAGCTACGACATCGTGTGCCTGATGCGCGATGCGTTCATCAGCTGGGACGAGGAACGCGTGCTCGACTGGAGCGTGCGCTACTGGGAGAGAGCGCGCGCCGCGCGCCTGCCGGTGCCCGCGGAGTTCGCCGAGTTCTGGCGCGCTTTCGAGTGGATGGGGCTGCAGCGACACCTGAAGGTGCTCGGCATCTTCGCGCGCATCAAGTACCGCGACGGCAAGCCCAGGTATCTCGAGGACACGCCGCGCTTCCTGCGCTATGCGCGCGCGGTCGCCCAGCGCTATCGTGACCTTGCGCCGCTTGCGCGTCTGCTGGAGGAGATCGAGGCATGAAGGCGATGCTCCTTGCCGCGGGACGCGGCGAGCGGCTGCGACCGCTCACCGAGCACACGCCGAAGGCGCTCGTGCAGGTCGGCGGCAAGCCGCTCATCGGCTGGCATCTCGAGCGCCTGGCGGCGGCCGGTTGCCGCGAGGCGGTGATCAACGTCTCGCACCTCGCGCAGCAGATCGTCGACTACGTCGCCGACGGGCAGCGCTTCGGGCTCGCCGTGCGCTATTCGCGCGAAGCCGCGCCGCTCGAGACGGCGGGCGGCATTGCGACCGCGCTGCCGCTCCTCGGCGACGCACCGTTCCTGCTCGTCAACGCCGATACCTATTGCGAAGTGCCCTTCCGGCCGCTGCTCGGTCACCGGCTGGGCGACCTGCTCGCCCACCTGGTGCTGGTGCCCAATCCCGCGCACCGGCCGAAAGGCGACTTCTCGCTCGCCGCCGGACGCATCGGCGACGCTGCCACGCCGCGCTACACTTACGCCGGCGTTGCGGTGATGTCGCCGCAACTCGTCGCGCCGGTGAAGCGCGGCGAAAAGGCGCCGCTTGCGCCGTTGCTGTATCGCGCCGCAGCCGACGAGCGGCTCTCGGGCGAAGTGTTCACGGGACTCTGGCAGGACGTGGGTACGCCCGAGCGGCTCGCCGAGCTTGCGGGCCAACTTGCCTCGCGAACATGAAACCCGCCGACCATCTCGCTCTCCATGCAACCCGTCGACAACGGCTCACCGCGCTGATGGGCGAAGGCGTGGCGCTGGTCGCCACCGCGCCCGAGCGCGTGCGCAACCGCGACAGCCACTACCCCTATCGCTTCGACAGCTACTTCTATTACCTCACCGGCTTCATCGAGCCGGAAGCCGTGCTCGTCCTGGTCGCCGGCAAGGCGCCCAAATCGATTCTCTTTTGCCGCAATCGCGACCCCGAGCGCGAGACCTGGGACGGCTTTCGCTACGGCCCGGAGGCGGCGCGCGAGCGCTTCGCCTTCGACGAGGCGCATCCGGTCGGCGAGCTCGACGAGGTGCTGCCGAAGCTGCTCGAAGACCAGCCGGTGCTCTGCTACCCGGTGGGCGCCGAGGCCGACTGGGATGCGCGCGTAATGCGCTGGCTCAACATCGTGCGCGCGAAGAGCCGTGCCGGCATCGCGGCGCCCGAACGCCTGCACGACGTGCGCGCGCTCATCGACGACATGCGCCTCGTCAAGGACGAGCAGGAGCTCGCCACCATGCGGCGTGCCGCGCGCATCGCCGCTGCTGCGCACCGGCGCGCGATGCAGGCCGCGCGGCCCGGACGCATGGAGTACGAGATCGAGGCCGAGCTGCTGCACGAATTCCGCCGCAATGGCGCCCAGTTCCCGGCGTATTCGCCAATTGTCGCCGCGGGCGCACACTCCTGCATCCTGCATTACGTCGCCAACGACGCGCAGCTGCGCGACGGCGACGTGCTGCTCATCGACGCCGGCTGCGAGCTCGACGGCTACGCCTCCGACATCACGCGCACCTTTCCGGTCAACGGCCGCTTCAGCGGCGCCCAGCGCGAGGTCTACGAGCTCGTGCTCGCCGCCCAGCGCGCCGCGATGGAAAAGGTGCGCAGCGGCAACGCCTGGAACGAGCCGCACGACGCGGCGGTGCGCGTGCTCGCGCAAGGCATGCTCGACTTCAAGCTCCTCTCCGGTTCGCTCGACGAAGTGCTGGAGAAGGAGAGCTACAAGCGCTTCTACATGCACCGCACCGGGCACTGGCTGGGGCTCGACGTGCACGATGCCGGCGAATACAAGCGCCAGGGCAACTGGCGCCGCCTCGCGCCCGGCATGGCGCTCACGGTGGAACCCGGGCTCTATATCCGCGCCGCTGATGACGTGCCGGCGGGGCTGCACGGCATCGGCGTGCGCATCGAGGATGACGTCGTGGTGACGGCCGGCGAGTGCGAAGTGATCACCGCCGAGGCACCGAAGCTCGTCGACGACATCGAGGCGCTGATGCGCGATGGCCGCTCCGGCGGTTGACGTTCTCGTTCGTGGCGCAGGACCTGTCGGCTGCGCTGCGGCGCTCGCCCTCCGCCGCGCGGGCCGCAGCGTCGCGCTCTTCGACCCGCGCCCCGCGACGCCCGCCTTTCGCCCGCTCGCGCTCTCCCATGCGAGCCGCCTGATCCTCGAGCGGCTGGGCGTATGGCAGCGCCTCGCCGTTACGCCGATCGAGCACATCGTCGTTTCGCGCGCGGGCAGCTTCGGCCGCACCCGGCTCGATGCCGCCGACGCGGACGTCCCGGCGCTCGGCTACCAGACCGAATACGCCACGCTCGCCGGTGCGCTGAGAGCGGCACTCGCCGACGCGCTCACGGCCGAGGCGCCCGCGGCGAAATGCATCGTGCACGCGGAAGGCACGCCGGGCGCGGATCCCGGCAAGCGCTACCGGCACGATGTGCTGGTCGGGCTGCTCGAGACCGATCCGCCGGCGCACACGACGGCCTATGAGCGCTTCGCGCCTGCCGGGCCGCTCGCCCTGCTGCCGCTCGCCGGCCGCTACGCGCTGATATGGAGCCTCGAGCCCGCGCGCGCCCAGCACCTGGCGCAGGCGCCCGAGCATGATTTCATCGCCGAGCTCTCGCAGCTTGCGCCCTCGAGCGCCGGCCGCGTGCTCGGCGTCCAATCGCGCGGCGTGCAAATACCCACGCTGAAAGTGCGGCGCGTGCGTGCAGCCGGCAACGAGGTCTATATCGGCAACGCTGCGCAGACGCTGCATCCGGTGGCGGGCCAGGGGCTGAATCTCGGCCTGCGCGACGCATGGGACCTCGCGCGCGCCCTCTCCGAAGCGTCGGATCCCGGCGACGCGGCAGTGCTGGCACGCTTCGCGCTCTCGCGGCGCCTCGATGCGCGCGCGGCGATCGGCGTCACCGATTTTCTCGCCTCCGGCTTCGCCGGCTCGAGCGCGCTGATGAGCGCCGCATTGATGACGCTCGATTTTTTTCCGCCGGCGCGCCGCTTCTTCGCGCGCCGCATGATTTTCGGCGCGTCCGCGCTTCCCTGAAAAAAGATTTGCGGATAAAATCCGCTTCCCTTCGCAAGACATCGGCCTTGGCAATGAAAATCGGCGCCCACGCGCTGCCTTCCGCAGTGTTTGTCGCACCGATGGCCGGGATCACCGATCGTCCTTTTCGCCGCCTCGCCAGGCGCTATGGCGCCGCCCTCGCGGTCTCCGAGATGGTGTCGGCGCGGCCCGAGCTGCGCGCGACGCGCAAGTCGTTGCTGCGCCTTGACCATGCCGGCGAGAGCGCGCCCGTGGCGGTGCAGATCGCCGGCGCCGATCCGGCGATGCTCGCCGACGCCGCGCGCTACAACGTCGCGAACGGCGCGCAGATCATCGACATCAACATGGGCTGTCCGGCCAAGAAGGTCTGCAACGTCGCCGCCGGCTCGGCGCTGCTCTCGGACGA
>DASSLQ010000152.1:0-2397 GCA_035689325.1 Burkholderiales bacterium
ACGAGCTGGCGGTGCTGCTCGATCGCGCCATCGCGGCGGCGATGCCGGACGCGACGCTTGCGCCGCCGGCGCGCGAGGCGATCGTCGACTATGCCGACGGCGACGGGCGGCGGCTGGTGAACCTGGTCGAGCAGCTCGCCACCGCGGCCGCCGAAGGCGCGCGGCGCGACATCGACCTCGCCTTCGTCGAGGCGACGATCGCGCGCTCGTTGCGGCGCTTCGACAAGGGCGGCGACGCTTTCTACGACCAGATCTCGGCGCTGCACAAGTCGGTGCGCGGCTCGGACCCCGATGCGTCGCTGTACTGGCTGTGCCGCATGCTCGACGGCGGCGCCGATCCGCTTTACGTCGGCCGGCGCATGATTCGCATGGCGACCGAGGACATCGGGCTCGCCGATCCGCGGGCGCTGCGCATGGCGCTCGACGCGGTCGAGACCTACGAGCGGCTCGGCACGCCGGAAGGCGAGCTCGCGCTCGCCGAAGCCGCGCTCTACCTCGCCTGCGCGCCGAAGAGCAACGCCGCGTACGTCGCCTACGACAAGGCGCGCGCGTTCATCGCCGAGGACGGCTCGCGCCCGGTGCCGCTGCACATCCGCAACGCGCCCACGCGGCTCATGAAGAAGCTCGGCTACGGCAAGGGCTACCGCTACGCGCACGACGAGGAGGATGCCTACGCCGCTGGCGAGCGCTATCTGCCGGAGGGGATGCCGCCGGTGTCGTTCTACGAGCCGACGCCGCGCGGGCTGGAAGCGAAAATCGCGGAGAAGCTCGCGGAGCTGCGCAAGCGCGACAAGAAGGGCCAATAGACCGCGTCTCAACGGCGAATGGCCGGCCCGCGTCCTGGCGCCGCAAACGTGCGCGCCTACGGGTGCCCGACGCGGCTTCGCTAGTCACACAAGACTGCGCTCGCCGCGTCACCCGTAACGGCGCGCGCGGCTTAAAGGACGCTGCGCCGGCCATTCGCCGTTGTTCCTGCGCCGCCTTGGTAGAATCGCCCGATGCTCGACATCCAGCTCCTGCGCAACGATCTCGCGGGTGTCTCGGCGCGGCTCGCCGCGCGCGGCTACGCGCTCGACACGGCGAAATTCGAAGTCGCGGAAACCGAGCGCAAGGCTATCCAGACGCGAACGCAGGAACTGCAGGCCAGGCGCAACGCGCTGTCCAAGGCGATCGGCGCGGCGAAGGGCAAGGGAGAGGATGCTTCGGCGCTGATGGGCGAGGTCGCGGGTCTCGCTGACGAGCTCACGGCGCTCGAACGCCAGCTCGCCGACATCCAGGCCGGACTGCGCGACTGGCTGCTCGGCATGCCGAACTTGCCGCACCCGAGCGTGCCCGTCGGCAAGTCGGAAGCCGACAACGTCGAAGTGCGCCGCTGGGGTTCGCCGCGCAGCTTCGATTTCCCGGTGCGGGACCACGTCGACGTCGGTGCCGCCGTCGGCGGCCTCGAGTTCGAAGCGTCGGCCAAGCTCTCCGGGGCGCGGTTCTACACCTTGCGCGGCGCCGTGGCGCGGCTGCATCGCGCGCTCGCCCAGATGATGCTCGACACGCACACGAGCGAGCACGGCTACGTTGAGCACTATCTCCCGTACATCGTCAACGCCGAGACGCTGACCGGCACGGGGCAGCTGCCGAAGTTCGAGTCCGACCTGTTCTGGGTGACGAAGGGCGGCGCTCCGGACGAAGCCCGCATGTATCTCGTGCCGACGGCGGAGGTTCCGCTCACCAACCTCGTGCGCGACACGATCGTCGCAGGCGATGCGCTGCCCGTGCGCCTCACCGCGCACACGCCGTGCTTCCGCTCCGAGGCCGGCAGCTACGGCAAGGACGCCCGTGGCATGATCCGCGTGCATCAGTTCGACAAGGTGGAGCTGGTGCAGATCGTGCATCCCGAGAAATCGTATGATGCGCTGGAGCAGATGACCGGTCAGGCCGAGCGCATCCTGCAGAAGCTGGAGCTGCCGTATCGGGTGGTGGCGCTGTGCACCGCCGATCTCGGCTTCGGGTCGACGAAGACCTACGATCTCGAAGTGTGGCTGCCCGGACAGCAGAAATACCGCGAGATCTCGTCGTGCTCGAATTGCGAGGCGTTCCAGGCGCGGCGCATGCAGGCGCGCTTCCGCAATGCGCAAGGCAAGCCCGAGCTCGTGCACACGCTCAACGGCTCCGGCGTGGCGGTGGGACGCGCGCTGGTCGCGGTCATGGAGAATTACCAGCGCGCCGATGGCGGCATCGACGTGCCCGGGGCGCTGCGCCCCTACATGGGGGGCGTTGCATCGATTCCAGCGGCGCGCTAATTCGCCGGCCGCTGGACCGCGCGCGTGCGCCGCGCCATGCGGCATTTCCCTTGCCCGCGCCGCGGCGTTCGCCGATAATTGAGCGTTGCTCGAATGCTCGCTC
>DASSLQ010000153.1:0-6722 GCA_035689325.1 Burkholderiales bacterium
CTCGGCAGACCGTAGCTGTGCTTCGCGAGGACCAGCGGCCGGCAGGTGTCGATGAAGCCGTCGATGCCGCCGCTATACCAGCTGACGGAAATGGTGGCGTGCGGGTGAAATAGCTCGCGCACCGCGTCCGCGCCTCCCTCACGAAAGACGAAATTGGCGATGTTCTGCGCGATGGCGCTGCGGGTCAGCACATCGTCGGACGGGGCCAGTCGATCCACGGTTAGATGCTCGCGCGCAAGATTTTCAGCTCGGTGCGGCAGGCCTCGCCGAAGGCCCGCATTGGATCCGCATCCTCGGAGCTCACCAGGCCGCGCAGCTCCTCCACCGTCATGTTCTTGGCAAAGTACTGCTCGGTGATGTGCTCGAGCAGGTGCTCGGCCTCCGCGAGGACATCGCGCGAGCCGCACAGCCGGATGCGGTTGATGAGGGCATAGAGCGGCAGCAATTTCTCCGGCTTGTCGAGGGTGTGAATGAACGCGTCCACGAGAAGCTTGGCGCACTCGCCGATAAATTCGCCGTAGAGCGCCTCGCGCTTTCGCAGCTCCTTGTGCACGAGCTCGCGGCGGCTGAGCGTTTTCTGCGCCATCCAGGTGGTCGCCACCGAAGCGGAACCACCGACCAGCGACCCCAGCACGCCCGCAATCGCGCCTACGAGGCCCGTATCCATGCCTGCGCCTTTACTCGGGTGGCCACCTTCCCTCGAGCTCGGGGAAGGCTTTGCGCAGCCGCTCGATCACGTAGTCCTCGATAGCCGCGGTCTGCGCCTGCCCGAAGGACTCGAGCGATTTTTCGCGTATCCCGAGGTGCAGCTTGATCAGGTCGTGCAACTTCGCGAAGCCGGCCGGATTGTGCGTGCCGCACACCGAAGCGTCCTTTTTCAGCACGCGTGCAATCACGCCAGGCTCGAGGATCTTCACTTGGCAGAGAAGCGCCAGCTTGACGATCTCGCGATCGACTTCCTCGAGATTCTCGGTCCACAACGCGCCATAGACCGGGTCTTTCGGAGTGCTCATGGCTTCGTTCCGCAGCAATGGCCCGTCATTTCGCGACGTCGGCCCGCATGCCGACCGCGAGCGCCTCGCTGTAGGTGATGTCGACGAGGTCGCCGACGCGGATTTTCTGCAAGTCGGCGGGCGTGTGCACGCTGAACGTCTGGGATCGTCCCCGCGGCCCGGCGAGCGTGACGGTGCCGCGCGCGATATCGAACGCCGTGATCGTGGCCGTGATTGTCACCGCGCGCTCGATCGCTCCGCCCGGCGCGTCGCCCGGCCGCGGGTTGCTCAAGGTCTCGCGTGAGCTGACGCCGGGTGCGCCCTCGTCCGCGGGCTTCACCTGCCACGCAATGGCCCGCGTGTGAGAGACCACGACCTGGTCACCAACGCGCGCCCGCTCGAAGTCGCGGAATTCCTCGGCGACGGGGAGCACCATGCGTTCGCCGCTCGCGTCTTCCAGCGCGAGCAGGCGGTTGGCCTGGTCGACGCCGATGACCATGGCACGCGTCTCGACGAGCGTCTGCTCCCGGCCGCGCGGCTTCTCGTCGGCCGGCTTTGCGCCGCTCGCGCAGCCGGCGAGCAGGACGAGGCCTGCGAGCAAGGCTAGTGCTTGCGGCGTCATCTCGTCTTCCTCCCTGCAGGCGCCTGCACGCGCGGCGCCGGTGTCGCCACGTAGAGCTGGCGCGAAGCTTCTATCCAGCGGGTGTACGCGTTGCGCATGATTTCCGCTAGCGGGCTTTGGGCGCCGTTGCCGGCGCCGGCGATCAGCGGGCCGGCGAGCGGGAGCTGTCCGGCGAAGAGCTTGGCGATCTTCGATTCGGTCTCGAGCGTCGCCTGGTAGAGCTCGTGCCCGTAGGCAAGGGCCTGTTCGAGGCTCGCCGACATCCAGTCGCTCTGCATACGCCACAGCTCTTGGCCGTCGCCCGCCTGGGCGAGGCGCTTGTGCATCGCTTCGACGGCGGCGTGCGCCTTGTCCGCGGCGTCGAGCTGCGCTTTCTGAATCTTCTTCGAGCCCTCGGTGATCGCTTCGAGCACCGCAAATGCGGTCGCGAGCTGCTGCTTTAGTGCGGGTGCTACCGTCACGTCATCGGTCTTCGTCGTTTCCATGACGCTCCTCTCCGATATGAGGTTTCGGCTTCTGTTCGCCGCTCGCCCCGAGATCGTGGGCAATCGAGTCGAGCAGCTCGCCTCCGGAGGCGAACTCGCAGCTCTGTCCGGTGACGATGTTTTCTACGCGCCCCGCGAGCGCATCGGGCTTCGCATCGCTGCGCACCTTCACCACGTAGGCGCGCCGGCTCGGATACTTGGACTCAGGGCTGAGGGCCATCGAGGAGAGGTTAGCCGCATCCAAGGCTTGACGGGTCAGCAAACGGTCGGCGTTCGGTCTGAATGCGGGCGCGCGCGGCCCTGCTTCGATTCAGGGCCGAGGGGCCTCGGCCATGTCGGTGGAAAGCACGCGCACGGCGTGAGAGGCCGCGATCCATTCCTCGTTGGTCGGCTCCACCGCCACGCGTACCCGGCTGCGCGCGGTTGAGATGATGGAGGCATTGGCGGCGTTCGCGCTTGCGTCGAGCTCGAGCCCGAGCCAGCCGAACGCCGCGCAGATCCTCTCGCGCAACACCGCGCTGTGCTCGCCGATGCCGGCCGTGAAGGCGAGCATGTCGAGCCCGCCGAGCACGGCCGTGAGGGCGCCGATCTCGCGCACGACGCGCCGCACCCAAAGCTCGAGCGCCGCGCGCGCCTCGCGATTCGTGGCCTCGGCTTCCAGCAGCACCTGCGCGCTCGGCGAGAGGCTCGAGGCGCCAAGCAGTCCGGACTGGCGGTAGAGAACGTTCGTCAGCTCGCCCAAGCTCAGTTTCTCGATCTCGAGCAGATAAAGGAGCACGCCGGGGTCGAGCGAGCCGCAGCGCGTGCCCATCATCAGGCCTTCGAGCGCGGAAAAGCCCATGGTCGTGGCGACGCTGCGCAGTTCCTGCATCGCGCAAAGGCTCGCGCCGCTGCCAAGGTGCGCGACGATGGTGCGTCCGCGCGCCGCATTGCCGTGCCGCTCGGGGAGCGCGACGCTCATGTACTCGTAGGACAGGCCGTGGAAGCCGTAGCGGCGCACGCCGCGCTGCCGCAGGGCCTGGGGCAGCGGCAGCATCTGCTCGACCTGCGGCACCGTCCGGTGAAAGGCGGTGTCGAAGCAGGCGACCTGCGGCATCTGCGGCAGCTCGGCGAGCAGCAGCTCGATGGCGTGGAGCGCGAACGGCTGATGCAGCGGCGCGAGCGGGATGTAGCTCTTGAGATCGGCCAGCACGGCCGCGTCCACGCGCGCGGGTGCGGCGTACTTCGCGCCGCCATGCACCACGCGGTGCACGATCGCCTCGGGAGGCTGCCCGCCCGTCTGTTTGACCACGCGCTCGCGCACCTCCTGCAACGCGGCGGGATAGGGCTTGTCCTTGCCGATGCCATCGACGCTGCCCGACCAGAGCGCCTTGCGCGCGAGCGGCCGCAGCCCGGCATCGAACAAGGCGAACTTGATGCTCGACGAGCCGCAATTCAGGACGAGGATCGGCTCGCTCATAGACTCGCCTCGGCCGGTTCCTTGCGCGCGAGCGCCGCGGCAAGAATCGGCTGCGCCGGCCGCCGCGCCACGACGAGCGCCACCGCGCACGACGCGATGCGCGCCTCGCGCGGGTCGGCGCGGCTGGTGAGCACGATCGGCACGCGTGCGCCGAGCACGATGCCGGCGCTCGCCGCGCCGCCGAGGTACTCGAGCTGCTTCGCGAGCATGTTGCCCGCCTCGAGGTCGGGAACGACCAGGATGTCGGCTGCGCCGGCCACCTCGGAGACGATGCCCTTGGTGCGCGCGGCGGCCGCGGACACGGCGTTATCGAACGCGAGCGGCCCGTCGAGCACCGCGCCCGTGATCTGGCCGCGCTCGGCCATCTTGCAAAGCGCCGCCGCATCGAGCGTCGCCGGCATGTTCGGGTTGATCGTCTCGACCGCGGCGAGGATGGCGACGCGCGGCCGCGCGATGCCGAAGGCGTGCGCGAGATCAACGGCGTTGCGGATGATGTCGGCCTTGTCACGCAGCGTTGGCGCGATGTTGATCGCCGCGTCCGTGATGATGAAGGGTCGCGGGTAGGCCGGCGTCTGCATAATGAAGCAATGGCTCATCCGGCGATCGGTGCGCAGCGGGCTCTTGACCACCGCGGCCATCAGCTCGTCGGTGTGCAGGCTGCCCTTCATGAGCGCTTCGACTTCGCCCCTAAGCGCAAGCTCGACTGCGCGTGCAGCGGCGGCCTCGCTATGCGGCACGTCTTCGATCGCCACCTCGCCGAGCTTTGCTCCCGACTGAGCGGCGACGGCCAGTACGCGTGCTCGCGGACCAATCAGCACCGGCTCGATGAGCCCGGCCGCGCGCGCGTCGAGCGCCGCCGAGAGGCTCACCAGATCGCACGGGTGGACCACCGCCATCTTGATGCGCCCGAGCGGTTTCACGTATTGCAGGATCCGCACGAGCTCGTCGCCGTGCTGCAAGGAGACGCGCACCTGCGGCAGCGTGCCGCGCGGCCGCTCGATGCGCTCGGTGGGCGCGATCACCGTCGCCTGGCCCGAGATGACCGTCTTGCCCTCCTGGTTGGTGCAATTGCAGTCGAGCACCAGCCGATGCTTCGCTGCATCGCGCTCGGCGACGACGACCGAGATCGTCAACGTGTCGCCAACGCGCACCGGCTGGTGGAACTTCAGCGTCTGGCCCGCATAGATGGTGCCCGGCCCCGGCAGCCGCGTGCCGAGCACTGCCGAGATGAGCGCCGCGCCCCACATGCCATGGGCAATGACGCCGTGGAAGCGGGTCGACTCGGCGAACTGCGGGTCGATGTGCTGCGGGTTGATGTCGCCCGACATCGCGGCGAACAGCTGGATGTCCGAGGCGGTCAGCGTGCGCTCGATGCTCGCCCGGTCGCCGACGGCGATCTCGTCGAAGGTGCGGTTGCGCAGGACCTCGAGGTCCTCGCTGTCAAATGTGCTGGTCATGATGAGCTCAGTCCTCCCTCATTTTTCCAAAACGTAGCGTCCTGGCGCGTCGTCGAGGCGAGCGTCGCCGGGCCGGCCCATGCGAGGCGGCTTGACCGGGGCGCCCGAGTGGCTGCGCAGCCACTCCTGCCATGACGGCCACCACGAGCCCTCCTTGCGCGGCGCCTCGGCGAGCCAGCGATCGGGGTCGTTGCGCGCGTTCGCCTGCCCGGTGAATGCCGCGGTCGTCAGGAGCTGGTAGTGGCGGCGCGGGTGGCCCGGCGGGCTGACGATGCCGGCGTTGTGACCGCCGCTCGTCAGCACGAAGGTGATCTCGGCCGGCGTCAGGTAATGCAGCTTGTACACCGAGCGCCAGGGCGCGACGTGGTCGGTAAGGGTGCCCACGAGGAACACCGGCGCCTTGATCTCGGCGAGCGAGATCGGCCGGCCGCCCACCCGATAGCGGCTCTGGGCGAGATCGTCGTGCAGGAAGAGCTGCCGCAGGTACTCCGAATGCATGCGCGCCGGCAGCCGCGTCGCATCGCCGTTCCATGCCATCAGGTCGTTCATGGCGGGCGCTTCGCCGAGCAGGTACTGGTTGACGAGCCGCGACCACAGCAGGTCGTTGGACCGCATCAGCTGGAATGCACCGCCCATCTGGAATGAGGTGAGATAGCCCGCCTGCGCCATCTGCGCCTCCAGCAGGCTCACCTGGGACTCGTCGATGAACAGGCCAAGCTCGCCCGGCTCGCTGAAATCGGTCTGCGCCGCGAGCAGCGTCAACGAGGCGAAACGATCGTCGCCGTCACGCGCCATGGCTGCCGCGCCGATCGCGAGCAGGGTGCCGCCGAGGCAGTAGCCGAGCCCGTGCACCTTGCGCTCGGGAACGATCTCCTGCACGGTGTCGAGCGCTGCGCCAAGGCCGAAACGAAGGTAATCGGCCATGCCGATGTCCCGCTCGTCGGCCGTCGGGTTCTTCCAGGAAATGCAGAACACGGTGTGGCCCTGGTCGACCAGGTACTTCACGAGCGAGCTCGCCGGCGAGAGATCGAGGATGTAGTACTTCATGATCCAGGCCGGCACGAGTAGCACCGGCTCCGGGCACACTTCGGCCGTGGCCGGCGAGTACTGGATCAGTTCCATCAACCGGTTCTTGAGCACCACCTTGCCCGGCGTGGCGGCGACATCGCGCCCGACGGTGAACTTCTCCGCGCCCGGCGGCGGCAATCCGGCCGCAAGCCGTTGCATGTCAGTGACGAAGTTCTGCGCGCCGCGCAGCAGGTTCAGCCCGCCTTCGGCCAAGGTCCTTTGCATCACCACCGGGTTGGTGAAGAGGTTGTTGCCAGGCGAAGCGAGGTCGAGCCACTGCCGGGCGGCGAAGGACACCAGGTCCTCGTGCTTGCGCTCGACGCCGAGCACCCCGCGCGTGGCGGCGTCCCACCATTGCTCCGTCAGCAGGAACGTCTGGTGGAGCACGTTATACGGCCAGCGCAGCCAGGCGTCGTCCTCGAAGCGACGGTCGCGCGCCGGCGGCTTCACGTGCCGGCGCGTCTCGCCGGGGCCGGCGAGCATGCACTCGATGTCGTAGCGCGCGATCTGTCCCGCGTATTCGAGCGCGAGCAGCCCGAGCTCGACCTGCTTGCCCGGCGATACCAGCAGATTGAGTCCCCAGTCACCGGCGGCGAGCAGCGCCGAGCCGACCGAAAGACTGCCGGTCGCGCGGCCCAG
>DASSLQ010000154.1:0-36239 GCA_035689325.1 Burkholderiales bacterium
GCGCTCGCGCTCGCGCAGGAGGGCGTACGCCTGGCTGTTGCCGCACGCCGGCGCAATCTGCTCGAGCAACTGGAAAAAGAGACCGGCCGGATCGTCATCATCGAGCAGGACTTCCTCGCCGCTGACGCTCCTGCGCGCATCGCGCAGGCCGCGCTCGCCGGCCTCGGCCGCGTCGACATCCTGGTCAACAACGCGGGCGGCAGCCGCCGCTTCACGCTCGAGTCGAGCGACGCGCAATGGGAGGAAGCTCTCACGCTCAACTTCCGCCGGCATCGCGAGCTTACCCATCGGCTGCTGCCGCAGATGATCGAGCGCAACTGGGGCCGCATCATCAACATCACCGGCAAGTCCGAGCCCGAGGGATTGAACGGCGCCTTCGCCGCCAAGGCGGCAGTGCATTCCTGGGCGAAGGGTCTCTCGCGCGAGGTTGGAAGACACGGCATTACCGTGAACTGCGTGCCGCCCGGGCGCATCATCTCCGAGCAGATTCTGCGCAACTACCCGCCGGAATTCCGCGAGCGCGAGAGCCGCGAGGACATTCCGGTGGGCGAATACGGGCAGCCGGAGGACATCGCGAATCTGGTTTGTTTCCTCGCCTCTCCCCGCGCCCGCTACATCACCGGCGCGGTCATCCCGGTGGATGGCGGGCTGCGGCGCTACCAGTTTTAGGACCTGAACATGCGAACACTCGCGGCATTGCTCATCGCGCTGTGCGCTGGCGCCGCGCAGGCGCAGAACTACCCGACGAAGCCCATCCGGCTGGTGGTGCCGTTCGCGCCTGGCGGCTCGAGCTCGATCGTCGCGCGCAGCTTCGCCGCCGAGATGGAAAAGGGGCTCGGCCAGTCCATCGTGATCGAGAACAAGGGCGGCGGTGGCGGCAACGTGGCGATGGCCGACGTTGCGCATGCCGAGCCGGACGGCTATACGCTGATCATCGGGCACGTCGGCAGCCTGGCGATGACACCGTACATCGAGAAGAACCTGGGCTACGACGTCAAGCGCGACTTCGCCGCGGTGTCGCTGCTCGCCAAGGTGCCGAACATCTTCGTCGTGCACGAGAGCGTGCCGGCGAGGAACCTGCGCGAGTTCGTCGCGCTCGCCAAGAAGGAGCCCGGCAAGCTCAACTACGGCTCGGCCGGCAACGGCAGCGCCGGGCATCTCGCGATGGAGTACCTGAAGCTTGTGACCGGCATCGATATCCAGCACGTGCCCTACAAGGGCACCGGGCCGAATCTGATCGACCTCGTTGCCGGCCGCACGCAGGCCACCTCGGCCGGCACGCCGCCGCTCATGCCGCATGTGAAGAGCGGGAAGCTGCGCGTCATCGCCGTGGGCACGCCGAAGCGGCTCGCGTCGCTGCCCGATGTGCCGACCGTGGCGGAGCAGGGCTATCCGGGGTTCGAGACCTCGCAATGGTACGGGCTCAATGCGCCCGCGAAGACACCGCCGGCCATCATCAAGCGGCTGGCCGACGAGGCAGGCAAAGCAGCCAGGACGCCGGCGCTCGTGCAGCGCTTCGCTGCGGAGGACGCGGAGGCGGTCGGCTCGTCAGCGCAGGAATACGCGCAGTTCATCGCCAGGGAGCAGGCACGCTGGAAGGAAGTGATCGAGCGCGCCCACGTCAAGGCGGAGTGATGGCAGGCTGGGATGTGATCGTCGTCGGCGGCGGCAATGCAGCGCTTTGCGCAGCGCTCGCGGCGCGCGAGCAATGCGAGAAGGTGCTGGTGCTCGAGCGCGCGCCGGAGGAAGAGTCGGGCGGCAACTCGCGCTTCACCGCCGGCCTCTTCCGGCTGGTCTACAACGGCCCCGACGATCTGAAGACGCTGATTCCGGACCTCACGGCCGACGAGATCGCCAACACGGACTTCGGCACGTACAGCGCCGAGCAATTCCTCGATGACATGGCGCGGGTCACCGAATACCGCTGCGATCCCGACCTGACCGAGATCCTGGTGAAGCAAAGCCTGCCGACGGCGCAGTGGATGCGAAAGCGCGGCGTGCGCTTCACGGCCGCGTGGGGGCGGCAGGCGTTCAAGATCGGGGGCAAGTTCCAGTTCTGGGGCGGCTTGACCGTCGAGGCGGTCGGCGGCGGGCCGGGATTGGTGGAAGCGCAGACGCAGATAGCGAAGAAGGCGGGCATCGAGATCTGGTACGGCGCGCGCGCGACCGACCTCATCGCCGACGATGCCGGCGTGCACGGCGTGGTGGTGAAGCACAAGGGGCGCACCGGGCGCCTCGCCGGCAAGGCGGTCGTGCTCGCGGCGGGCGGCTTCCAGGCGAACACCGAGTGGCGCACGCGCTACCTCGGTCCGGGATGGGAGCTCGCCAAGGTGCGCGGCACGCGCTTCAACACCGGCGACGGCATTCGCATGGCGCTCGATGCGGGCGCGGCGGCGACCGGCAACTGGTCGGGCTGCCACGCGGTCGCGTGGGACCGCAACGCGCCCGAGACCGGCGACCTCGCCGTCGGCGACGGCTTCCAGAAGCACTCCTACCCGTGGGGCGTGTACATCAACGCGGAAGGCAAGCGCTTCGTCGACGAGGGCGCGGATTTCCGCAACTACACCTACGCCAAGTACGGCCGCGTCATCCTGCAGCAGCCGAAGCAGTTCGCATGGCAGATCTTCGACGCGAAGGTCAAGGCGCAGCTGCGCGATGAGTACCGCATCCGGCAGGTGACGAAGATCAGTGGCAACACGCTGGAAGAGCTCATCTCCAGGATGGATGACACCGACCAGAAGACCGCGCTCGAGACGCTGAAGAAATACAACGCCGCCGTGCGCACCGACATCCCGTTCAATCCGAACAAGAAAGACGGACGGCGCACGGAAGGGCTGGAGATCAACAAGAGCAACTGGGCCAACATGCTCGACGCGCCGCCCTACGAGGCCTACGCGGTGACCTGCGGCATCACGTTCAGCTTCGGCGGACTGAAGATCAACACCGACGCGCAGGTGATCAGCTCCGACGGCGAGCCGATGCCTGGCCTCTATGCCGCCGGGGAGCTCGTCGGCGGCATCTTCTGGTTCAACTACCCGGGCGGCTCGGGCCTCACCAACGGCGCGGTGTTCGGGCGCATCGCCGGAACCAACGCCGGCAAATCCGCAAAATAGTCGGGGTCAGGCACCGGTTTCCTGCCTGATGGGTGCCTGACCCCGATTTCGAACTATTGCGGCGGCTTGACGCCGTTCTTGCTCACCGCGACGCGGGGAGTCACGAATTTCCCATCGCTCTCTACGCGCGCGATGCTGAAGATGCTCTCGCCGGCCTTGAGGTCGGCGCGCGAGCCCGGCACGAAGGTGACGATCTGGGTTTCGGGGGTCACCAGGATCTTCTGCTCGCCGTCCTTGTACTTGAGGGTAAGCTCGTTGCCGCCGCTCGACTGGGCGGTCGCGGTGATGTTGGCGTTGGTCATGAACGAATTCGGGGTCGAGTCCCAGGGGCCGTGCATCTGCGGCACCTGCGGCCCGATGCTGTGCACTTCTTTCGCTACCAGGCGGCCCTGCGAGTCCTTCACCGAAGTCACGCCGACGTAGGCGTTCGGACCCATCTCGGCAAGCGTGGTCTTCTTCGCCGTCACGACCTGGGTATCCGACAGCAGGTGCAGCTGGATGTCGCGCCCGTCGCGCGACTTCACCGAGAGCACATCAGCCTTCAGTGCGGTGATCGTGCCGCGCACGCGCACGGGGGCCTGTGCCCAGGCGGCGGTGCAGGCAAGAGCGAGGAGCAGCAAAGCGAGGCGTTTCATGGGGTCTCCTTGTAGGCCGAGGGTGAACACCCTTATTCTGCGCCGCATTCCATGCTGAACCCGTTCCAGCCCCTGAAGAAGCTCGAGGTCCAGCGCTTCACCACGCTGCCCGCGAAGCTGCGCAAGAAGCGCCGCAGCGCCTGGTCGATCCCGAATCGCCAGGGTGCGGCGCTCGACAGCTTCCTCGAAGGCCCGTCCTTCGACCGGCAGGGGAACCTGTGGTGCGTCGATATCCCGAATGGGCGCATCTTCCGCGTCAGCGCGAAGGGCGAATGGGACGTTGCGGTGCAGTACGAGGGCTGGCCGAACGGTCTCAAGTTCCATCGCGACGGGCGCGTCTTTATCGCCGACTACCGGCGCGGGCTGCTCACGCTCGACCCGAAGCGCGGCAAGGTGGAGGAGGTGCTCGGCAGCGCGTTCAGCGAGAGCTTCAAGGGCCTGAACGACCTGCACTTCGCCGACAACGGCGACCTCTACTTCACCGACCAGGGGCAGAGCGGCATCGCCGATCCCACCGGCCGCGTGTGGCGCCTGCGTGCGAGCGGCGAGCTGCAGAAGCTGGTCGCGAATGCGCCCTCGCCGAACGGCATAACGCTGAACAAGAAGAACAGCCAGGTGTATGTCGCCATCACGCGCTCGCAGCAGATCTGGCGGCTGCCGCTGATGGAAGGCGGCACGCCGTCGAAGACCGGCGTCGCCATCCAGCTCTCGGGCGGCCACGCCGGCCCGGACGGCATCGAGACCGATGAGGAGGACGGGCTCGTGGTCTGCCACCTCGGCGTGGGGATCTGGCGCTTCGACAATAACTGCCTGCCGACGCACCTCGCGCATGCGGGCAAGGAGCACCGGCTGATGACCAACATCGCGTTCAAAGGCAAGACGCTCTTCATCACCGACTCGGCGAACGGCGAGATCGTCACCGCCGAAATGCCGGTGGCCGGGAAGAAAATGTACGGACTGAGGTGACCATGCGACTGCTGCTTGCACTGCTCTTCGCGGCGTCGGCCGCGCATGCGCAATATCCGGCGAAGCCGGTGCGCGTCGTCGTCGGCTATGCCGCGGGCAGCTCGACCGATATCGTCGCGCGCGTGATGGCCGACCGGCTCGCGGCGCACTGGAAGCAGACCGTGTATGTCGAGACGCGCGCCGGCGCGGCGGGCAATCTCGCGGCCGACGCGGTGACCAAGAGCGCGCCCGATGGCTACACGCTGCTGTTCGCGCAGAACGGGCTTGCGATCAGCGCGGCGGCGCTGCCCAACCTGCCGTACAACGCGCAGACCGATCTCGTGCCGCTCGCGCCGGTGGCGGCGACGCCGCACATCCTGATCGTCGCGCCGGAGTTCCCGGCGAAGAACGTGCAGGAGCTGATTGCGCGCGCCAAGGCGGAGCCGGGCAAGCTGAGCTTTGCGTCCTCGGGCGTCGGCAATTCGGACCATCTGTGCGGCGAGCTCTTCAACCTGATGGCGGGCATCAGCGCGATTCACGTGCCGTACAAGGGCGGCGCACCGGCGGCGACCGACGTGATGGGCGGGCGTATCGCGTACTACTTCGCCGGCATGCCCGTCGGCCTCCCGCTGCACAAAACGGGAAGGGCACGGGCGCTTGGAGTGACGAGCAAGGCGCGCTTTCCGGGCGCCCCAGACGTGCCGACCATCGCCGAGCAGGGGCTGCCCGACTACGAGGCGACGCTATGGCAGGGGTTCTTCGCTCCCGCCGGCATCGCGCCCGAGCTCGGCGCCAGGATCGCGGCGGACATCCGCGCGACGCTGGCGCTGCCGCAAACGGCCGAAAAGCTCGCCGGCGCGAGCGTTACGCTGTGGGAAAGCGATCAGGCGGCGTTCAAGCGCTTCTTTGCCGGCGAGATCGAGAAGTGGCGCGAGGTGGTGAAGAAAACCAACCTCAAGTTGGAATGATTTAGGCGCCGCTGAAGGCGCGCGCGAGCTGCTCGTAGGAGATCGGCTTCACCACGTGCATGTCGAACCCCGCGCTCCGGGCGCGGCGGCGGTGCGCCTCGCCGCCGTAGCCGGTGATGGCGATGAGCTTGAGATCCTTGCCCGCCTGCAGCTCGCGCGCGCGGCGCGCGATTTCGTAGCCGTCCATGCCGGGGAGGCCGATGTCGACGAGCGCGATGTCGGGACGAAAGCGCACGATCTCCTCGAGCGCGGCGGCGCCGCTGTCGCTGAGCGCCACCTCGTGCCCCTCGGTCTCGAGCAGGAGCTTGAGCGCCTCGCGCGAGTCCACCTCGTCCTCGACCACCAGGACCCGGTGCTTGGCAGCGGCGCGCGCCTGCCGGCGCTCATCGCTGGCGGCCGCAGGCTTCGCGAGCGGCAGGCTGATCGTGAAGGTGCTGCCCTTGCCGAGACCCTCGCTCGCCGCAGCGACGCTGCCACCGTGGAGCGAGGCGAGCCGCTCGACGAGCGCAAGCCCGAGCCCGAGGCCGCGCTGCTCGCGGTCGGTGGGCTGCGCGCCCTGCACGAAGGGCTGGAAGAGCGAGGCCTGCAGCTCCTGCGCGATGCCCTGGCCGTCGTCCCGCACGCTGATGTGTGCGCCCTGCGCGTCGGCGGAGACCATAACCGTGATGTTCCGGCCGCCGTATTTCGTCGCGTTGTCGATCAGGTTCTCGATCATCTGCTTGAGGCGCGCCGGATCGGCGTCGACCCACGCCTCGACGGCCTGCAGCACGATCGAGGTGCCGCTCGCCACCAGCGCGCGATAGTCTGCAATCGCCCGCTCGGCGAAGGCTTTTAGCTCGATGGATTCCTTGCGCAGCGTGAGCTTGCCGCTCGTGATGCGTGCCATGTTGAGGAGATCATCCACCAGGCGCCGCAGCTGGCGCATCTGGCGCTCGATCGCCGGCACGGCGAAACGCGCCTTGCGATCGTCGAGGCTCGAGCGGGCGAGGAGGTCGGTCGCCACGGCGATGGCCGAGAGTGGATTCCTCAGCTCGTGTGCGAGCATGGCGATGAACTCGTCCTTGCGCGTGTCGGCTTCGCGCAGCTGCGCCACGAGCGAGCGCAGCTCGGCGTCCATGCGCTTGCGCTCGGTGACGTCACGCGCGATCTTCGAGGCGCCGATGACCTGGCCGTGCGCGTCGCGGATGGGTGACACGGTGAGCGAGATGTCGAGCAGCCGCCCATCCTTCGCGCGGCGCACCGTCTCGAAGTGATCCACCACCTCGCCGCGGCGCACCTTGGCGAGCACCATGTCTTCCTCGGAGCGGCGTTCCTGCGGAATGATGAGCGTGATGTGCCGCCCGACCGCTTCCTCGGCCGTGTAGCCGAACATGCGCTCGGCGCCTCGATTCCAGGTGCGGATGACGCCGTCGAGCGATTTGCTGACGATGGCATCGTCAGACGAGGCGACGATCGACGCCAGCCGCGCGCGCGCTTCCTCGGAGCGCTTGCGCTCGGTGATGTTGCGCGGAATGCGCGACGCGCCGACCACGCGCCCCTTGGCGTTGCGGATGGGCGAGGCGGTGAGCGAGATGTCGATGCGGTGCCCGTCCTTTGCGACGCGCACCGTCTCGAAGTTCACCACCACCTCGCCGCGGGCAATGCGCGCCATGAGCTCGGTTTCCTCTGCGCGCCGGTCTTCCGGGATAAGAATCGAGACCGGCCGGCCGAGCACCTCGGCGGTGCTATAGCCAAAGAGATGCTCGGCACCGCGGTTCCAGGTCTGGATCGTGCCGCCAAGCGACGTGCTGTAGATCGCGTCCGCGGAGGAGGCGACGATGGCGGCGAGGCGCGCCTGCGCTTCCTCGGCGTGCTTCTGCTCGGTGATGTCTACCAGCATGTTGATCGCGCCGATCACCTTGCCGTTGGCGTCCTTGATCGGCGTCGGGTACGGCATGAAGTGCACGCGCGTGCCATCGGGGCGCTCGGCGATTGCGCTCACGCCGCGCACCGGCCGGCCCTCGCGCAGCGACACCGCCATCGGGCACTGGTCGTGCGGCAGGGGCCTGCCGTCGGGCCAGTAGAGCTTCCAGGTGACGCACCAGGAATCGGTGCCGAGCTGCGGCACGCGACCCGAGAAGCGCACCGCTTCGTCGTTGAAGCCGGTGATGCGGCCTTCGGCGTCGGTGGTGTAGACCGCCGCCGGCAGCGCCTCGAGCACCGCCCGCATCCCGCCGAGCCGGTCGAACAGACGCTCGGCGTACTGGCCCATGCTCGATGCGCCGAGCGGCAGATCGCTCTCGAATTTCATCGGCGCCCCATTTTACGGCCGCGAGATGCAGCGTCGCATGTCGTGGTCCTGACTACAATCATCACTGGATCGCGACAGCGCGCTCGGTTGAATCTGTCAATCCGGCGGCGTAGATTGCGCTGCATATGCTGCGAACGATCGAGCCGATCCGTCCCGAGCGCGGGGACCTCATGACGCCTGAAGAGGAGCGCACCACGCACTACAGCGGAACAATCAAGCGCGTGCTGATCGCGGATGACAACCGCGACTGGGCCGACGGCCTCGCGGTGCTGCTCGAAGAGCAGGGCTACACGGTGCGCACCACGTATGACGGCCGCGAAGCGATCGAGGCGGCGCGCACTTTCCAGCCCGACGTCGTGGTGCTCGACATCCGCATGCCGCGGCTCACCGGCTACGAGGCGGCGCGCGTATTTCACCGGCATCCGCAGAGCACGCGGCCGATCCTCATCGCCATTACTGCGTGGGCCGGCGAGTCGGGGAAGCTGCGCGCGGAGATGAGCGGCTTCGACTACTACCTCGCGAAGCCCGCCGAGCCGGCCGAGATCCTCGAGCTGCTCAAGAACCTCTAGAGCAGGGCGACCATGGCGACGACCGCCGCCGCCATCACGGCGGTGGCAAGCCAGCCGAGCGCCTTCAGCCGGCCGCTGATGACGAACGGTCCCATGACCGCACGCTTGGCCGCGAGCAGCATCATCACGCCCATGATCGGCACGGCAATGATGCCGTTCACCATCGCCGCCCAGACGAGCATGCGTATGGAGTCGGCACCGTAGAAGTCGATCGCTACGCCGAGCAGCGTCGCGACGCTCAGCACGAGGTAGAAGCCGCGCGCCTCGGCGAGCGTCAGACCGAGGCCGATCGGCCAGCGCAGGCTCTCCGACACCGCGTAAGCCGCGGAGCCCGCGAGCACCGGCACCGCCAGCAGCCCCGTGCCGATGATGCCGAGCGCGAAGAGCTGGAAGGCGAACGGCCCGGCGATCGGGCGCAGCGCCTGCGCCGCCTGTTCGGGGGTGGCGATGTCGGTGATGCCGGCCGCGTGCAGCGTCACCGCGGTGGTCAGCATGATGCAGAGCGCGATCACGTTCGAATAAATCATGCCGACGTAGGTATCGAGCTTGATGCGGCGCAGGTGCGCGCGTGCCTGCTCGGGCGCTTCGCGCAGCGGCTCGTGGCCGTCCGTCGCGCGCTGCTCCTCCACCTCCTGCGACGCCTGCCAGAAGAACAAGTATGGGCTGATGGTGGTTCCCAGCACGGCGACGAACATCGCGGCGTACTCGCCGCTCTTCGCAAAGCGCGGCAGCAGCGCCCCCTGCAGCAGGCCGTCGAGTGGCACGTGGACGACGAGCACGGTGCCCACGTACGCGAGCAGCGCGAGCGTGAGCCACTTCAGTATCGGTGCATAGCGCGGGAACGGGACGAAGATCTGCAGGCTGAGCGACACGAGCGCAAAGAAAACGATGTAGATCTCGCTGCGCCCGCCGGCAATCAGCTCGAGCGCGTTGCCCATCGCGCCGAGGTCCGCGGCGATGTTCAGGGTGTTGGCGAAAAGGAGCAGCGCCACGATGGTGATGAGGAGCGGCCGCGGGAGATGCTCGCGGATGTTGGCGGCGAGGCCGTGCCCGGTGACGCGGCCGATGCGTGCGCTGATCACCTGGATGCCGATCATGAGCGGCGTGGTGAAAAGCACGGACCAGAGGAGGCCGTAGCCGTACTGCGCGCCCGCTTGCGAATACGTGGCGATGCCGCTGGGATCGTCGTCCGCCGCGCCGGTAATCAGCCCCGGCCCCAAGCGCTTGATCAGCGGGACGTGCGCTTCCGGATGCTCGTCGACGAGCGCGGCCCGCGGCACGAGGTACTGGCGCTTCGGATCGTCCATCGCCCGGATTATTGCTGTGCGCGCTTACGCCACGCTTTCGATGCTCAGTCGATCCTCGCGCCCGAGCGCCGGACGACGTCGGCCCATTTCGCCGAGTCGCGGCGGATGAGCGCGGCGAATTCCTCCGGCGTGCCGCCGCCGCCCTCGCTGCCCATCTGGACGAGGCGTGCACGCGTCGCCGGTTCGTTGATCGCCGCGTTCACCGCGGCGTTCAGCCGTTCGAGCACCGGCCGTGCCAGGCCGGCCGGGCCGATGACGCCGCTCCACGCCGTGACCTCGTAGCCCGGCACGCCCGCCTCGATCATCGTCGGCACCTCGGGCAGGCTGTGCGAGCGCCGCGCGCCGCTGACTGCGAGCGCGCGCACGCGGCCGGCGCGCACGTGCGGCGCGATGGAATTGGTGCTCTCGAACATGAGCTGCACGTTGCCGGCAATGAGGTCGGCGATGGCCGGCGCGCCGCCTTTGTACGGCACATGCACGATGTCCGTGCCGGTCATGTACTTGAATAGCTCGCCGCTCACGTGGCCGGGCGAGCCGTTGCTCGACGAGGCATTGGACAGCTGCCCCGGATGCGCCTTCGCATAGGCGATCAGCTCGCGCACATCGGCGAACGGCGCCTTGGGCGAGGCGGCAAGCAGCATGTAGCCGGTGGAAATGAGCGCCACCGGCTGCAAATCGCGCTCGATATCGTACGGGAGCTTTTGCACCATGTGCCGCGTGATGGCGAGCGCGCCGACCGGCCCCATGCCGATGGTGTAGCCGTCCGGCGCGCTCTTGGCCACGGCGTCGATGCCGATGGTGAGCGCACCGCCCGGGCGGTTGTCCACCACTACCGGCTGGCCGAGCTGCTTCGCCATTTCCGGCGCCACCACGCGCGCGACGTTGTCCGTGGCGCTCCCCGGCGCCTGCGGCACGATAAAACGCAGCGGCCGCTCAGGGTATTGAGCGGCCGCGGCGAGAGCGAAAAGCGCGAGAGCTAGGGCTGCAGCTGCGCGCGTATTTCGCCTCCCTTGTAGCGGTCGCTGTGCACGTTCACGTAGAGATTGCCGGCCTTGAGCGCCTCGATCTGCGCCGCGGTGAGCTTCTTGCCTTCCGGCACGCTATAAGTGTCGCCGTTCTTGGTGAGCGGCACGATCACCGGGCCGTTCTGGCCTTTCGCGCCCTGGTGAATGTGCGCCATGGTGCCCTTCACGCCCTCGGTGGTAACGCTGCCGGTGATGGTGCCGTCTTCCGCGACGCGGAAGCTGCCGCTGCCCTTGGCGTCGCTCTTCGCGGCCGGCACTTCCTCGGCGCCGCTGAGGCTCACCTTCATCGCGCCGCTGCCCGGCATCCAGTCCGGCATCTTGTCGCGCAACCCGGCGCATCCCGCGAGCACGAGCATCGCCGCCATCGCCACTATGCGTTTCATTGCATGTGCCTCCTCTAAGTATTGAACCAATCAGCAGAACGAAACAGGCGCCCGGCTAGAATATTCCCATGCCCGCCATCGCCGCCTCGTCCGCACTTTCGCGCCTGCGCATTCTAGACTTTACGCGCGTGCGCGCGGGGCCGACGTGCGTGCGGCAGTTCGCCGACTTCGGCGCCGACGTGATCAAGATCGAGTCGCCGCCGGGGGTCGATCCGAACGAGAACATGGGCGGACCGCGCGACGGTCCGGACATGCAGAACCTGCACCGCAACAAGCGCGCCATGACGCTCAACCTTAAGCTGCCGGCGGCGCGCGAGGTGCTGCACCGGCTGGTGAAGACGGCCGACGTCGTGGTCGAGAACTACCGGCCGGACGTCAAGGCTCGCCTTGGCATCGACTACGACGCGCTCGCCAAGGTCAACCCGCGCATCATCCTCGCCAGCATCTCCGGCTTCGGCCAGGACGGGCCCTACCGCGACCGCCCGGGTTTCGACCAGATCGCCCAGGGCATGAGCGGCATCATGTCGGTGACCGGCGCCCCGGGGCAGGGACCGATGCGCGTGGGTTGCGCGGTGGCAGACGTGGGCGCCGGCCTGTTCGCCGCGCTCGGCATCCTGACGGCGCTCTATGAGCGCGAGCACTCGGGGCGCGGCCAGTGGGTGCAGAGCTCGCTCCTGCAGGCCGGCATTGCGCTCCTCGACTTCCAGGCGGCGCGCTACACCATGAAGGGCGAGGTCCCCGGGCAGGTCGGCAACGACCACCCGACCAGCATGCCGACCTCCGCGTACAAGACGGCCGATGGTTACATCAACGTGGCGGCGTCCGGGGACGGGATGTGGACGCGCATCTGCAAGCTCTTCGGGCGCGAGGAGCTCGCCACCGACGAGCGTTTCAGGACCAACGAGCTGCGCGCGAAGAACCGGGCGGCGCTCAATGCCGAGATGAACAAGGCGCTCGCGACGCGTAGCTCCGCGGAATGGATCGAGGCGCTGAACGGCATCGGCGTGCCGTGCGGACCGATCTACAAGATGGACGAGGTGTTTGCCGACGCGCAGGTGAAGCACCTCGGCATCGCCGCCGAAGTGAACCATGCGCGCCTCGGGCGCTACAAGATCCTGAACCAGGCGGTGAAGCTCTCGCGCACGCCCGCGGCGCTCAAGACCGCGACGCCGGAGATCGGCCAGCACACCCAGGAGATCCTGCGCGAGCTGGAGTACAGCGACGCCGACATCACTCGCCTGCGGGCGCAGGGCGTGGTGTGAGCGGGCGCATCAGCTCGCGCCGCGACGGCGCGATCGGCTGGCTGGTGTTCGACAACCCCGAGCGGCGCAATGCCGTCTCGATCGAGATGTGGCAGGCCATTCCCGCGCTGCTGCAGGACTTCGCGGCGGACGCCGCCATCCGGGTAGTGGTGCTGACAGGTGCGGGCGAGAAGGCGTTCGTCTCGGGCGCCGACATTTCGCAGTTCGAGAAGGAACGCGCAAGCGCCGAGGCGGTGAAGCGCTACGACGAGATCGGCGAGCGCGCCCAGGCGAGCCTTGCCGGCTTCGACAAGCCGGTGATCGCCATGATCCGCGGCTATTGCCTGGGCGGCGGTCTCAACATCGCCAACCTCTGCGACCTGCGCATCGCCGCCGAGGACGCGCGCTTCGGCATCCCGGCCGCGCGCATGGGGCTCGGCTACCGCGCGAGCTCGATGAAGAAGCTGCTCGACATCGTCGGCAAGCCGGCAGCCCTCGAGATCATGATTACCGCACGGCAGTTCAGCGCTGCCGAGGCGTTGAGCATGGGCCTGGTGCACAAGGTCGTCCCGGTCCCGGAGCTCGAGACTGCGACACGCGCCTACTGCGACATGATCGCCGCCAACGCGCCGCTCACCCTGCGCGCAGCGAAGCGCATCATCCGCGAGGTGACGAAGGGCGCCGGCTACGACGCGGCCGCGTGCGAGGCGTGGGTCAAGGAATGCTTTGCGAGCGAGGATTACAACGAAGGCCGCAGAGCTTTCATGGAGAAGCGCAAGCCGGTCTTCAAAGGACGTTAACCACGAGGAGGAGCAGATGAAGCATTGGATGGCGGCGGCTGCGCTCGCCGTTGTGGCAACGGCTGCCGCGGCGCAGAACTTTCCCGCGAAACCGATCACGACCGTGGTGGGCTTCGAGCCCGGCGGCGGCACCGACACCGTCGCGCGCATCGTGGCGAAGACGCTGTCCGAGCAGCTCGGCCAGCAAGTCGTGGTCGAGAACCGCGCGGGCGCCGGCGGAAACATCGCGGTCGACTATGTGGCGAAGAGCGCGCCGGACGGCTACACGCTGGTGCTCGCGAACGTCGGCGCCATCGCCGTGAACCCGCACATCATGAAGACCACCTATGACCCGCAGCGCGACCTCACGCCGATCACCATGGCCGTGGTGTTCGCCAACGTGCTCGTCGTGCAGCCCGAGCTGCCGATCAAGACGCTGCGCGAGTACGTCGACTACGCACGCAAGAACCCGGGCAAGGTGACCTACGCGTCCTCGGGCATCGGCGGCGCCGGGCACCTCGCGGGCGAGCTGCTCAAGAAGGTGGCGAAGATCGACATCGTGCACGTGCCTTACAAGGGCGGCGGGCCGGCGATGCAGGGGTTCCTCGGCAAGCAGGTCGATTCGTTCTTTGCGACGCCGGTGTCCTCGATCAAGCAGATCCAGGCTGGCAAGGCGCGCGCCATCGCCACGACGGGCGAGAAGCGCGCGGCGCTGATGCCCAACGTGCCGACCATCGCCGAGGGGGGCTATGCGGGCTACGAGGCGCTCAACTGGTACGCCTACTTCGGGCCCGCGAATATGCCGAAGGAGATCGTCCAGCGGCTGAACCAGGAGCTCGTGAAGGCGCTACGCAGCCGCGAGACCATCGCGCTGCTGGACAAGCAGGGCGTCGAGGCACAGCCCGGCACGCCCGAGGAGCTGGCGCGGTACGTGGCGCGCGAGTACGACACCTGGGGCAAGGTGGTCAAAGAGGCCGGCATCAAAGCCGAATAGCAATTCAGGGACGGAGCCCGAACCAGATCGGGCTCCGTCCCCGAACTCAGATTCGAACCACGATCTTGCCGACGTGCGCGTCGGCTTGCATGCGCTCGACGGCTTTCGGCAGGTCGGCGAAGTCGTAGGTGTGGTCGACGAGCGGTTTGAGCTTGCCGCTCGCGAAGAGCGGCAGCCAGTCGCGCGTGAACCCCTGCACGGTAACCGCACGCTGCGCTGCCGTGCGTAGCTTGTTGGAAACGCCGAACAGCTTCAGGCGCTTGGAGTGCAGCGCCTCGAGGTCGAGCTTGCTCTCGAGCACGCCATCGACATAGCCGACGGTGGCGTGCCGTCCTTCATAGGCGAGCGCGCGGATAGTCTCGGCGAAGACCGAGCCGCCGACGTTGTTCACCACCAGGTTGACGCCTTTGCCGCCGGTGGCGTCCATCACCGGCTGGTAGAAATTCGGCGCGCGCGTGGCGATGCCCACGTCGAGGCCATGGCGCTTGAGCGCTTCAAGCTTGGCCGCAGAGCCGGAGGTGCCGATGACCTTGGCGCCGATCGCCTTCGCCGCGAGCAGGGCGGCGACACCGACGCCGGCGGAAACGCCGGTGATGAGCAGCCATTCGTCTGGCTGCAGGCGTCCCTGCTGGACCAGCATGTCGTAGACCACGAGGAAGGTGATCGGTACCGCGGCTGCTTCCTCCCACGACAGGTTGTCGGGAACGGCAATGGCGTCGGGCTCGTCCATGAGCGCGTAGTCACCGAAGGCGCCCGGCAGCCGCCCCATGACCCGCTTGCCGCTGCCGACGACTTCGCCGGCGCCGTCGGTGCCGGCCGGCTTGGCGGCGCCCGGCTTGGTGAGGCCCGCATTGGTCCCACGTACGCGGATGAATTCGCCACGGTTCAGGCTCGCGGCGCGTACGCGGACGAGCAATTTGCCCGTTGCAGGCTGGGGTTGCGGCACCTGGCGCAGCTCAAGGGTCGTGCCGCGCTCGGTCGATTGGACGAAGTAGGCTTTCATGGGTCGGGATTATGCCCACGACCGGTGTCACATCAGCCCGCTATATTGGGCGCCTCCTTCCTCCCTAGGAGCCGATATGAAGAACATGAAGAGGTTACTCAGCATGCTGATCGTCGCCGTCGCGCTCGTCGCCCCGCAGGTCCAGGCCGGGGTAATCGGCACCGACCAGGCGCTGCAGCCGACGAGCGAGCGCGAGCGGGTGAAAGCGATGCTCGCGCGTCCTGAGGTCGCCCAGCAGCTGCAGAAGTTCGGCATCAACGCGCAGACCGCTGCGGCGCGGGTCGATGCGATGAGCAATGAGGAGGTGGCTCAGCTCGCCGGGCGGCTCGACGCGCTGCCGGCCGGCGGCGCGCTCAGCAACAACGAGCTGATCATCATCCTGCTGGTGGTGGTGATCGTCATTCTGATCATCTAGGGAAACCGTCGCCCCCGCGAAAGCGGGGGCCCAGTTTCTTGAAAATCCTGGGTTCCCGCTTGCGCGGGAATGACGGCTTGCGATCCTAGGCGGCGAGCTCTACCGCTTCGTTTCTTTCGTTCACCGTGGTGAGGCGCGCGGGGCGGCGCCACACCCGGTGGACGTAGTCGAGCACCCGCTTCGCGCGGGTGACGTCGAGCCCGCGGCCGTCGCTCGCATGGTCGTGCGCAAGCGTCAGGCTGCCGTCGTGCCTCAGCTCGACCGCGGCGACGCGCGGCGCGCCGAAGTTGAACTTGGGCGCGAGAATCGCCTCGCGGATGGCGTTGATGTCCTTGGTGGCGACCCGGATCTCGTCCCCCGGCCGCGCTTCGTAGACGAAGAGGCCCGCCTCGCGCGCAAGCTCCTCGTCGAGCCAGTTGCGGATGAAGCCGAAGTCGTCCTCGTCGCGGCGCACCTCGCGCGCCCGCTCGATGCCGTGCTTGTCGACGATGCGCTCCCAGATCGTGAAGCCGAGGTGGTACGGGTTGATGGCGAGCGCGGTCTGCTGGCCGCTGGCAAACGGGCGCACGACGTCGGAATGTGCCTTGATGGCCGACAGGTAAAGCGGCTGCGGCAGCCACTCCGCCTCGCGCAGGAGCCGCGCATGCCAGTAGGACGCCCAGCCTTCGTTCATGATCTGGCAGGCGAACACCGGATAGAAGTAGAACGACTCCGAGCGCACCATCAGGAAGATGTCGCGCTCCCATTGCTCGAGCTCGGGCGCGTAGTTGGCAATGAACCAGAGCAGGTCGTACTCCGGATGCGGCGGGACCGGCGCGCGCACCAGGCCGGGCTTCGCCGCCTTCGGCTCCTCGACGCCGGGGAGCTGCCGGAAGCGTGCGCGGAACTGGCTTTCGACGGGCGGCTCCCTCGCCTCGAGGAACTCGGGGTAGCGCGAACGGTGCAGCTCGCCGTCGATGGCGATGTGCGATTCGAGCGCGAGCGCGGCATCGAGCACCGACTCGACGCGTTCGACGCCGTGCGCTTCGATCGCGAGCTGGATGCGGTGCGCGTGCGCCGCGGCCGTCTCGACGATGTTGCCGCCGGCCATGGCATGGAAGCGCGCGAAGAGCTGGTTGTTTTTGGCGAAGTCGGCATGCCCGAGGACATGCGCGGTGACGAGCGTGTTCTCGGCGAGCGAGTTGCCGTCCATCAGGAAGGCGCGGCAGGGGTCGCCCGGGAACATCACCTCGAAGATCTTCGAGTGCCCCATGCTCTGGCGCACGAGCTGGTGGATGTAGCGCACGCCGAAGGACCAGTGCGGCATGCGCACCGGCAGGCCGTAGACCGCGATCTCGGTCATCAGGCTCTCGGGTGCGAGCTCGAAATCGACCGGGTAGTAGTCGAGCCCCAGGCGCCGCGCAAGCGACTCGATGCGCGCGGCGTAGTCCTCCAGCTCAGTCACCGGCCGCCTGCTGGGAGAAGAACTCGCGGATTGACTTCCAGACATCGTCCTGCGAAGCGATGTGGCTCGTGCCGACCGCGAGGCCGGAGCCCTTCAGCTCGGTGAAGAGCTCGGCGAGCTGCGTGTCGCGCGGCCGGAAGGTGGCGACGCCGCCGGTCTCGCAGTAACCGGTGTAGTTCACCTGGCGCGCAATCTCGGCCAGGGAAGTGCGCGCTTCGTCGCGGTCCTCGGCGGCGTTCTCGCCGTCCGAGGCGTAGAAGAAATAGACGTTGTAGCGGCTCGGGTCGTAGCGCGAGCTCATGACGTCGAGCGCCAGCCGGGCGACGGTGGAAGTCACCGTGCCGCCGCTCGAGGAAGCCTGGAAAAACTGGCTCTCGTCGAACTCCCACGCCTGCGCCGCGTGCGCGAGGAACACCGTCTCGACCTTGGCGTACTGGCGCCGGATGCCCTGCAGCGCGAAAAAGAAAAACTGCTTGGCGAGCCGCCGCTGCGCCTCGTCCATGGAACCTGAGACGTCGAGCGCGAAGATCACCGCGGCGCTCGTCGCGGGCGAGGGCCGCCGCACGAGCTGCCGGAAGCGCAGGTCTTCGTTGACGAGCGAGATCGGCTCCTCGTCCGCCGTGTTGTCCGGGCTGCCGGCGGCGTTGCCCTGAATGGCGTGGCGCTTCACCGCCTCCTTCATGGTGCGCCGGCGGTCCAGGCGCGAGCGCGCGCCGCGCTTGTCCCAGCCCTCGCGCACGTATTCCGCCTGGTCCATGGTCGCCGTGCGCTTGGGTTTGAGCTCGGGGAGCTTCAGCTCCTCCCACAGCCAGTCGACGATCTCGTCCACCTTGAGCTCGACGACGAAGCGGATCTCGCCATCGCCGGTGCCGCCGGCCTGGCCGGCTTCGCCGCCTTCCTCGCGCCCGGGCTGCAGCACGTCGCCCGGCTCGCCCCGGCCCTGGCCCGCGCCCTGCTGCACCTGCGCATCCGCAAGCCGCAGGCGCGAATGCTCGAGGAACTTCACCGGCACCGCGACCGTGCGGTTGCCGGGGCGCGTCATCAGGTCCGAGCTTGCAAGGAGCTCCGGCAGCGTCTCCTTCACCGCCTCGCGCACCTTCTCGTTGTGGCGCAGCCAGTCGCGCGCGCCTCGCGAGAAGAGGTCGTACCAGGGGGTCTCGGCGGCGATGCGAACCGTCATCTCATTCCTGCGCGAGGAGCGTGGTGACGTAGTTGAGCGCCTCGCGAGCGCTGTGCGGGTCGTACCCGTACTCGTCCACGAGGCGCTTCTCCACCACGGAGATCTTCTGCCGCGTCTCGTCATCAGGGCGCGCGGCCGAGGACACCAGGCGCAATACGTCGCGCCGGCTTTCGAAGAGGTACTGCTCCACCGCGTCGTGCAGCGGGGCGTGCGAGTCGAGCGTGAACTTCTCGCCGCGCTTGTACGCGCCCATCGCCTTCCTCACCACCTCCTGGCGGAAGGACAGCTTGCCCGACTCCGAGATGCGGATCTTCTCCTCCACCGAGCGCAGGAAGCGCTCGTCCGGCTTCCTCTCCTCGTTGGTGATCGGATCGCGCACCGTGCGGTTGTCGAGCGTGGCTTCCACCTCGTCGAGGTACTTGTCCAGCAGCTGTTGCGCTTCCTGCTCGAACGAGACGAACAGCGCCTTGTGCACGTCCTCCTTGACCCAGCGGTTGTAGAAGTCCTTGCGCACCACGACGAGGAAGTCGACCCACTTGCGCTTCTTCTTGCCGTCGATGCGCACATCGGACTCGATCGCGTCCTTGAGGGCGATCAGCACATCCATGGTGGTCAGGCTCTTCGCCTGCGACTGGATGATCGCATTCGAGAGCGCGTTGATCACGAAGCGCGGCGACACGCCCGCGAGGCCCTCGTCGGGATTCTTCTGCCGCATCTTGTCGGCTTCGGTAGCCGAGACGCCTTCGACGTCTTCGCCCGCGTAGAGGCGCACCTTCTTCACGTTGTCGGCGTCGCGCTCCTCGGCTTCGCCCAGGCGCGAGAGCACGGCGTACACCGCCGCGACGTGCAGCGCATGCGGATCGAGGTGCACTTCGCGGAATGCCTGCGTGGAGGAGCAGAGCTTGCGATAGATGCGCGCCTCTTCCTTGTAGTCCAGGGTGTAGGGCACCTGGATGATGACCATGCGGTCGAGCAGCGCCTCGTTTTCCGGCTCCTGCAGGAACTTGCGGAACTCGGCGAAGTTGGTGTGCGCGACGATCGCTTCATCGACGTGGATCAGCGGGAAGCGCGCCACCTTGACGTTCTTTTCCTGGGTGAGCGTGAGGAGCAGGTAGAGGAACTCGCGCTTCACCTTCAGGATCTCGATCATCTCGAGGAGCCCCCGGCTTGCGCCGAACACCGCCCCGGACCAGGACCAGGCGCGCGGATCGCCCTCGTCGCCGAACTCCGAGACTTTGGACAGATCGACCGACCCCACCAGGTCGGCGATATCGGCGGTGGTCGGGTCGTGCGGCGCGTAGGTGCCGACGCCGACGCGCGAGGCTTCGGAGATGAAAACGCGCTGCACCGGCATCTGCATGAAGTCGCCGTTGAACTCGTGCTGCAGGCGCGTGGTGCAGTATGGGCAGAGCTCGCCCGAGATCTCCACGCCGTAGGTCTGGCGGAACTGGGCGCGCAGCGTGTGCGGGATGAGGTGCAGCGGCGACTCGTGCACCGGGCAGCCGTGGATCGCGTAAAGGGCGCCGGCATCGGTCTGGCTGTAAGCTTCCATGCCACGCTTAAGGAGAATCACCATGCTCGACTTGCCGCCCGAGGGCGGGCCGAGCAGCAGCAGCAGACGCCGGCCCACCTCGGAGCCCGCGCTCGCCGCTTTGAAGTAATCCACGATTCGTGCGATCGTATCGTCGATGCCGAAGAGCTCGTCCTCGAACAGCTGGCAGCGGAAGCGGCCGTTGACGTCGTCGAAGCCGTTGGCGCGCAGCATGTCCCAGATGTACTGGTGGCTCGAGCGCGTAATGCCCTTCGCGTCGGCGGGGAATATCGTCTCGAGGAACTCCGCGAGCGGGCCGCTCCAGCGCGCGGCGCGATGATCCTTGGTGAACTCGACCAGCGACTTCAGAAAATCGGAGTGCCGCCCGGTCGATTCACTTCTCATTGGTGTATCTGCATTCACGATCATGGCTCCTTCGTCAGAGCAAGATTCGACCCGGATGCTGCCCATGCCCCCCCTTTTGGCACAGCGGGCCGACCTTGTATTGTGTGTGCTAATCCCCACGAACGCGCCGAACGGCCCAGCGTTGACGCGCAGCAGCCGATATCGCGGTCGTCGCGACTTGATGACAAAATCCGCCTGACAAGCAAATCGAACCCCACCATGGTCCCTTCGGTCAAAGAGCCCAGATGCTGAAAGAAATCCACGGGGTCGCGGACGACCCCCCGGCGCGCCGGCGCTGGTTCCACGACGAGTACTTCGACCTCTTCGTCTGGCAGACGGGCGAGGAGGTGACGCTGTTTCAGCTCTGCTACGGAGTCGACTCGAGCGACCGTGCGCTCGTGTGGGACAAGCGCCGTGGCTTTTTTCACGACGGCCCGCCGGCGCCGGAGGACGTGGTGTCGCGCTTCGACGATGCGGCAACGCAGCTTCCCGAGGATATCCGCGCCGAGATCAGGGAGAAGATCCACGAGTTTGCCGGCCGCCGCATCGCGGTGACCTCGCGACGCCGGCAATTCCGCCGCGCCGCCTGGCAGCGCTAGCGACACGCGTCGACTTTCGTCGACAAGTCGCTTTTTCAGGGGAAATGAATCTTCAGCGGGGCGCGCGTTGCGCGCGCTCGGTGACACTGTCCTGCTCGTCGCGGCTCTAGGCTTGGTCGCGGTTCTTCCCTTCGTTGGTTTCTGCTGCTCCCCCATCTTGCTCCTGCCGCCCCCAGCATGCAAGTCTGCAGTTGGGTCAAAATGTTTCGTGTTAAGGGAGGAAAAACCATGAGACCGGAATTAGGGCTCCTCGTATGGACAGTGCTGCTGACGTTTGTGCAAATGCTCGTCGCCGTGATGGGTGCCACATTGCAGGTCGGGCTGCCGACGCTCGCGGGCAACCGCGAAGGTCTCGCGCCATGCACCGGTTGGGCGGGACGCGCGGCGCGCGCGCACCACAACATGCTTGAAAACCTCGTGCTGTTCGCCTCGCTCGTGCTTGTCGCGGTGCTCACCAGCCGCACCAACGGTACGACGCTGCTAGGCGCGCAGATCTTTTTCTGGGCGCGCCTCGGCTACGCGCTGGTGTACCTGGCGGGCATTCCGTGGCTGCGCACCGCGGTGTGGAGCGTCTCGGTGGTCGGCCTCGCGCTCATCTTTTCACAGGTAGTGTAGGCGCGCCGATCGCCACCGGCCGGATCGCCGATCCGGCCGCGCCCTTCTCGCGCAGCGGCAGGATCACGGTGCAGGAAAGCCACACGCGATCGCGTGCGAGCTCATCGAGCTTGGCGTTCTCCACGAGATGCACGCCGGCCTGCGTCAGCAGGTGGTGATGCACGGCGAAGGGCAATCCCGGCGGCGTGCCTTCGGCCGGGGCGGCTTTGCCCTGCAGCATGCCTTCCGGCACGGCGTCGATGAACGGCGCGTCGAGCCCGACCGCGACGATGCGCTTCTCGCCGAGATAGCGTGCCGCGTCGTACGCAAGCCCGGGCGCCGCGCTGTAATAGGCTTTCTCGGTATCCGGATCGCGCCACTTCTCGCCCCACCCGGTATGCACGTACACGACATCGCCCGGCAGGATGCCGCGGTTGGTGAGCGCCTGCGCTTTCAGCATGCCTTCGATGTCCTTCGCCGTGACGAGCTGGCCGGGCGCCATCGCGCTTCCCTTGCCGACATATGCTTTCGCATCGAGCAGCACGGCGCTCGTGATGATCGGCGGCACCTTGTCCACGCCAAGGCGCTGCAGCGGTGAATCGGGCGACGGTTTCACTTCCTGCTCAGTGAAGCCGCCGTAATACATCGCCTGCTCGGCAGGATATGGCGGCTTGCCGTCCCAGGGTTGCTTCAGGGCGGCGAAGTGCCCGAGCGGGTCGAACTGCGTGCCCTGCTGACCGGGCTCGGCGCCCTCGCCGAGCGTTTCGCTGTTGAACGCATGCGCGCTCATCGCGATGCCGGCGGTCGGCTTGGGCTTCACGACGTAAGGCCCCGCGAACGGCGAGAGCGGCATGGTGTTCGAACGCAGCTGCGCGAGCTCGTACGCCTTGGCCCCCGGCAGCGTCATGTGCCAGGCGCAGCGGTTCCAGGTCGCCGCGCCGAGCTGGTTCGCCATGCCGCGCTCGTCGCCCGCGGGCCACGGCGGTGACGGCATGCGGGAGCGCTGCAGCTTGAGCGGCTCGGCGCCGTGAACCAGCAGCGGGAAAGCGACGAGAAGCCAATTAAGATACGCGCGCATAAGAATAAGGGAGCTCCTTTTGGCGGTGCGCCAAGTCTACCGGGGTCAGGTCCTTGCGCTTGCCCTGGCCACGGTGCTCAGCGCAACCAACGCCGGCGCGGCGAGCGATCCGTTCATCGACGTGCTGCCCGTGGGCGGCACGGGCGTCGGTTATGTGCTGCGCTTCGAGCGCTCGACCTACATCGGCGATTCCGGCGGCGCGGACCAGACGCCGCTCTATCTTTACGAGGGCGAGCATGCTTATCTGCACGGCACGCGTCTCGGCCTGAAAGCGAGCGCCGGCGACTGGCGCTTCGACGCTTTCCTCGCCTATCGCTTCGAAGGCTTCACGCACGACAAGCGTCCCACGGTGACCGAGGGGCTTGCGCCGCGCGAGCCTGGCTGGGATGCCGGCGTCAGCGTGCGCCGGCGCACGAGCTGGGGCACCCCGTACGTCGAGGTGCTGCACGACGTCAGCACAGGCTCGAACGGCACCGAGTTACGCGCCGGCTACTGGAACGAGTGGCGCCGCGGCCGGCTCACGCTCAAGCCGC
Organism: Burkholderiales bacterium; assembly: GCA_035689325.1. Lineage (GTDB taxonomy): Bacteria > Pseudomonadota > Gammaproteobacteria > Burkholderiales > SG8-39 > SCGC-AG-212-J23. The sequence continues at coordinate 23,032 of DASSLQ010000154.1, forward strand.
AGCTCGTCATCGCCTGGCGCGACGAAAGCCTCAACAACTTCTACTACGGTACCTCGGACTACCAGGCGGGCGCGGGCGTCGACGCGCAGGCCGCGCTCTACGCGAGCTACGCGCTGACCGAGAGCTGGAACCTTCTCGGGGGCGTAAGGGCGGCGCGCCGCTCGCACGAGATCACCGCGAGCCCGCTCGCGCAGGGCGGCTTGCAGACCGACGTATTCGTCGGCTTCCTGTACGACTTCTCGCCCAAGCAGGCGCGCTGGACCCCGGAGTCGAAGCCGCTCATCGTCAAGCTGCTGTACGGCCAGTCGAGCGACTGCAACGTGGCGCAGACCGTGGAACTCACGTGCACGACGCGCCATACAGTGGACAACACGGACATCGCGGCGCTGCACATCGGCCGCAAGCTGATCGAACGCGCGGGCGGCTGGCCGGTCGACCTGGCGGGCTTCGTCGGCATCCAGCGCCATCTGGAAAAGACCTACCAGGATGACTTCTGGTCGCTGATGGCGTTCTTCAAGGTGTACTGGTACGGGTTCGGCTGGGAGCGCTGGGGCTGGCACACGCGCCTTGGCATGGGTAGCGGCCTTTCCTACTCCGAGCAAATCAGTACGATGGAGCAGCGCGACCAGGCGAAGCGCGGCCGCGGCAACTGGAAGCTCTTGAACTACCTGGATCCCAGCTTCGATGTGCGCGTGGCGCGCGATACTTACGTCGGCGTCGGCGTTTCGCACCGCTCGGGCGCCTTCGGCAAATCGGAATTCTTCGGCAACGTGGACGGCGGCTCCAACTACATCTATGTCTCCTTCGAAACCACCTTTTAGCGACCTTACGGTGCTCAGCACGCTCGCCATGAAGGGCGTGCTGGAAGCGGCCGCGCCCGGCCTGCGTGCCGAGTTCCATGCCACGCAGGCGCTCCTCAAGTCGATCGCCGACGGCGCGAGCGCCGACGTCGTGCTGCTCACCGCCGATGGCATTGCGCAGCTCGTCGCCAGCGGCAAGGTGCTGGCCGCGACCCGGATCGATCTTGGCCGCTCTGGCGTGGGCATTGCCGTGCGCAAGGGCGCGCCGAAGCCCGACCTCGGCTCGCTGGACGCGTTGAAACGTACATTGCTCGCTGCCGCATCGGTGGCGCACTCCCGCATGGGAGCGAGCGGGCTCTACTTCGCCGAGTTGCTCGAGCGGCTCGGGCTCGCCGACAAGCTGAAGAAGCGCATCATCGTCGACAAAGGCCCGGTGGCCGCCCGCGTGGCGAGCGGCGAGGCCGAACTCGGCGCGCAGCTCCTTTGCGAGCTGGCGCCGGTCGTGGGCATCGACATCGTCGGGCCGCTGCCGCCCGAGGTGCAGAAGTACTACGCCTTTTCCGCCGCAGTGATGACGGCATCGCGCAAGCAGGACGCCGCGCGCGCGTTTCTCGACTTCCTGCGCTCGGAGCCGGTGCGCGCGGCGATGCGCAAGAATCTCCTCGAACCAGCTTAGCGACCCACGGCTGAAATTCCCTAACCCTGGACTGAATAGCCGCCGTCCACGGGGACGGCGGTGCCGGTGATGAAATCGCTCGCGCGCGAGGCGAGGAACACCGCGATGCCGGCGAGGTCGGCCGGCTCGCCCCAGCGGGCCGCGGGCGTGCGCGCGAGCACCCGCTCGTGCAGGCCGGCGACCTCCTGGCGGGCGCGGCGCGTGAGCGCGGTGTCGATCCAGCCCGGCAGCACGGCATTGACCTGGATGTTGTCCTTCGCCCAGGCGCAGGCGAGCGAGCGCGTGAGCTGGACGATGCCGCCCTTGCTCGCGCCATAAGGCCCGGCGAACGAGGCGCCGAAGAGCGACATCATCGAGCCGATGTTGACGATCTTGCCGGCGCCGGCGCGCTTGAAGTGCACATAGGCCGCCTGCGAGGCGACGAAGGCGCTCGTCAGGTTGCAGGCGAGCACCCGTTGCCATTCCTCGAGCGTGTACTCCTGCGGCTGCTTGCGAATATTGATGCCGGCGTTGTTCACCAGGATATGCAGGCCGCCCAGGCGCCGCGCCGCTTCGTCGACCATGGCGCGGCAGGCGCACTCGTCGGCGACATCCGCCGCCAGCGCGATCGCGCCTCCGCCCAGCTCCTTGAGCGCGGCCGCGTTCTTGCGCTGGTCGCGCCCGGCGACCGCCACCTGCGCGCCGGCGCGCGCGAGCCCCTGCGCCATGCCCAGGCCGATGCCGCCGTTGCCGCCGGTTACCAGCGCGCTCTTCCCCCGCAGATCGAACAGGTCCATGGGCCGATTATGGATTACTTGACAAAAGCAAGTATCTCCGCCCAGCATGCCGCATGTCCCACGTCGATGCCGTGCGGCGCTTCAACCGCTTCTACACGCGCCGCATCGGCGTGCTGCACTCGAGCTACCTCGGCAGCCCCTTTCCGCTGCCGCAGGCGCGCGTGCTCTACGAGATCGGGCAGCGCGGCGAGTGCACCGCGAGCGAGCTGGGCGCGGACCTCGACATCGACCTCGGCTACCTCAGCCGGCTCATCCAGGGCCTGAAGCGCCAGCGCCTGGTGCAGGGCGCGCCCGCGCGGCACGACGCGCGGCACATCCGGCTCACGCTCACGCCGAAGGGCCGCAAGGCCTTCGCCACGCTCGACGAAACCTCGCGCCGGACGATGGGCGAGATGCTGGCGCCGCTCGCCCGCGGCGAGCGCGAGCGGCTGGTGACGGCGTTGCAGACCGTCGAGACCGTGCTGCAGCCGCGCGCAGACCCGGGTGACATCACGCTGCGTGCGCATCGGCCGGGCGACATGGGCTGGGTGGTGGAGCGCCACGGCGTGCTTTACGGCCAGGAATATGGCTGGGGCGGGCTCTTCGAAGCGCTGGTGGCGGACATCGTCGCGAAGTTCTTGCGCGACTTCGATCCCAGGCGCGAACACTGCTGGATCGCCGAGCGCGGCGGCGAGCGCGTTGGCTCGGTATTTGTCGTGCGGGAAAGCGATGGGACCGCCAAGCTGCGCCTGCTTCTCATCGAGCCCAAGGTGCGCGGCGCCGGGCTCGGCACGCGGCTGGTACAGCAGTGCATCGACTTCTCGCGCCGCGCCGGCTATCGCAAGCTCGTCCTGTGGACGCACGCCAACCTGCTCGCGGCGCGTGCGATCTACACCAAGCTCGGCTTCCGCAAGGTGAAGAGCGAGCCGCACCGGCAGTTCGGCGTGCCGGTCGTCGGCGAATACTGGGAATTGCCGCTTAAGCCGCTGCGAAAATAAATCCCCGATTTATTTACGCTGCCGCCGCAGCGCGGAACTTGACGCTGCGGTTGCGGCCGTCCTGCTTGGCGGAGTAGAGCGCGCCGTCGGCGTGCGCGGCGAGCGCGTCGAGCGTGGCGCCGTCCTCCGGATAGCAGGCGATGCCGATGCTGACGCTGGTCATGAGACTCTTGCCGTCGATCTCGAGGGGCGAGGCGGCGATGCGGCGGCGGATGCGCTCGGCGACTTCCATGGCGCCTTTCCCCGGCGTGTCGGGCAGCAGGACGATGAACTCGTCGCCGCCGTAGCGCGCGGCGATGTCGGTGAAGCGCAGCTCCGCCTGGATCGCCTCGGCGAGGTGGCGCAGCATGCGGTTGCCCGCGGCGTGGCCGTAGCCGTCGTTCACGCTCTTCAGGTGATCGGAATCGATCATCAGCACGCTGGTCGCGCGGCCGTGCCGCGCGGCCTGCGCGAACAGCCGATTGGCGGCGAGCGCGAAGCCGCGCACATTCAAGAGGCCGGTGAGGTCGTCGGTCTCCGAAAGGAGCTTCGCGCGCGCGAGGCCGTAGCGAATGTCGGCCGAGAACATCGTGGTGATGTAGGCGACCAGCACCACCGGCGCGAGTTGCGCGAACAAGGCGCCGATGAACGGCAGCGACAGGAGCTCGGCGGGCTCGATGCCGCCGCCCAGCAGCACATAGCAGGCGCCGATCAGCACCACCGCGATCAGCGTGAATACCTTGCCGAGGGTGAGCGCGGAGGTGATGACCGGCAGGAGGTATGCGTTCAGCAGCGGGCTCGCGAGACCGTCGGTGTACCAGAGCACCCAGGTGATGAAGCTCAGCATGCCCGCGGCCTCGAGCGCGATCTTCCAGCGCGTCTCGCGGCGGTAGAAGTTCGCATAGCGAAAGCTCATCACCAGCGCGGCGTAGAAGCAGATGCCCATCCAGATCGCGGCGCTCGCCTCCGCGTCCTCGCGCGCGCCGCCGAAGATCAGGTACAGCAGGACAAGGATGAGCAGCAGCCAGTGGATCTCTGCCACCGTGCGTGCGATGCCGCGCAGTTCTTCTTGCTCGATGGAGACGGTGGTCCCCGTCGGCGACGGTCTGATCATGCGGGCTTCCCCCTGGAGCCGTGCGCTATTATCCACGGCCGTGAATCTCTCCGCCAAGGAACTGCGTGTCCTCGTGACCGCGGGCGCTGCTGGCATCGGCCGAGCGATCGCGCAGGCATTCCTGGAGCACGCTGCGCGCGTGCACGTGTGCGATATCGACGAGCAGGCGCTCGCTCAGTTGCCGCAAGCGATCAGCCGCACGCGAGCCGATGTGGCAAGCCTGGCGGACGTCGAGCGCCTGTTCGCCGATGTCGAGCGCCACCTCGGCGGACTGGACGTCCTGGTAAACAACGCCGGCATCGCGGGCCCGACCGCCAAGGTCGAGGACATCCGCCCGCAAGACTGGGAGCGCTGCATCGCCGTGGATCTCAACGGCATGTTCTACTGCACGCGCAAAGCCATGCCGCTCATCAAGCGCTCGGGCGGCGGCTCGATCGTCAACCTGTCCTCCGCCGCCGGGCGCCACGGCTTTCCGCATCGCAGTCCCTACGCCGCGGCGAAATGGGGCGTGGTCGGCTTCACCAAGAGCCTCGCGGTCGAGGCCGGCCCCGACAAGGTGCGCGTGAACTGCATCCTCCCCGGCATCGTCGAGGGCGAGCGCATCGAGCGCGTCATTGCCGCCAAGGCGAGCGCGCACGGCGTGCCGCACGAGGAGTTCCGCCGGCGCTTCCTCGAGACCACGAGCCTGCACTCGACCGTGAGCGCCGAGGACATCGCCAACATGGTGCTCTTCCTCTGCACGCCGGCCGGCGCGCGCATCACCGGCCAGCCGATCTCGGTCGACGCCGACGTGCGCTATCTGGTTTAACGAATCCGCATCAAAAGCCAATTCAGCGTACCCGCGCCATGGCGTAGCAGTCGGCGTATTCGCCGTCGCGGAACGCGAACTTGCGATGCGTGCCCTCGATCTCGAAGCCGAGCTTTTTGTAGAGCTTCAGCGCCGGCTCGTTGTCCATGAACACGGTGAGCTCGAGCCGCGACAGATTGAGCCAGTTGTCCGCGAGGTCGATGAGCGCGTGCATCAGCGCGGTGCCGATCCCTTTGGTTTGCCATTTGTCGTGGACCGCAAGACCGACATAGCCGACATGGCGTCGCCGCGGCGTCTTCGGGAAAAGATTGAGTCCGGCCATGGCTACGACCTCGCCATCGACGCACGCCACCAGGCCGTAGATTTCATCCCCGTGTGCTTCCAGGCGCTTCTTCCACATTTCCTCCGATGGGAACGGCAGTTGCAGCGTGCCGCGCAGCGCGTTGGGCTGCGCATGCACGGCACAAACCGCCTTGTAGTCGCCAGGCTCGACGCGCCGGATCTCTATGTTCATAGGTTCTGTTCCTTCGGCAGGGCGGCGGCGAGCAAAATGCCTAGAATGCTTGCCTCCATGGCTCTTCCTCGCAGGTAGCGAATCCAACTATGGCAGCAGCGCAAGGCAAAGTCATCATCACGTGCGCGGTGACGGGCTCGATCCACACGCCCACCATGTCGCCGCATCTGCCGATTACGCCGGACGAGATCGCCGAGGCGGCGATCGGGGCGGCGCGCGCCGGCGCGGCGATCGTTCATCTGCACGCGCGCGATCCGAAGGACGGGCGCCCGACACAGGACCCGGAGCTCTTCCGGCAGTTCGCGCGCAAGATCAAGGCGGAAAGCGACGTCGTCATCAACTTCACTACCGGCGGCGCGCCCACCATGTCGATCGAGGAGCGGCTGCAGCCGACCCTGAGGCTGAAACCCGAAGTGGCGTCGCTCAACATGGGCTCGATGAACTTCGGGCTCTACGAGATGCTCGGGCGCTACAAGGAGTTCAGGCACGACTGGGAGAAGCCCTACCTCGCCGCGTCCGATGACCGCATCTTCAAGAACACCTTCAAGGACATTGCCTACATCCTCGAGTCCTGCGCCGAGAACGACACGCGCTTCGAGATCGAGTGCTACGACATCGGGCACCTCTACGTCGCCGCGCACTTCGTCGACCGCCGGCTCCTGAAGCCGCCGCTCTTCATCCAGTCGGTGTTCGGCATCCGCGGCGGCATCGGGCCGCACCCGGAAGATGTGCTGCACATGAAGCGCACCGCCGATCGGCTGTTCGGTGATGCGTATCACTGGTCAGTGCTCGGCGCCGGGCGCAACCAGATGTTCATCGCCGCGATGAGCGCCGTGATGGGGGGCAACGTGCGCGTCGGCCTGGAGGACAGCCTCTGGCTCGGCCGCGGGCAGCTCGCCAAGTCGAATGCCGAGCAGGTGTCAAAGGCAAGGCGCATCCTCGAAGAGCTCGGCCTCGCCGTCGCGACGCCGAACGAGGCGCGCGACATGCTCAAACTCAAGGGAGCGCGCAATGTGGCCTTCTAGCAGAAAGGCGGCACTAAAACGTGGTCTGTCCCTGTTTTTGGGGCTGGTGTTCGCTGCGCCGCTCGCGGCGCAGCAATGGCCCACCAAGGTCGTTAAGTTCGTCTCGCCGTATCCGCCCGGCGGCTCGGTGGATCCGCTGGCGCGCATCTTCGCGGCCAAGCTCAGCGACTCTCTGCACCAGCAGTTCATCGTCGAGAACCGCACCGGCGCCTCGGGCGTCATCGGCACCGAGTACGTCGCGAAGAGCGCGCCGGATGGCTATACGTTCGTGTTCGTCTTCGACACGCACGCGGTGCACAAGGCGCTCAATCCGAACGTGCCGTTCGACCCGGTGAAAGACTTCGCGCCGGTCATGATCGTCGGCACGGCGCCGATGGTGATCACCACCGGGACGATGAAGCCGTACAAGAGTTTCGCTGACGTGCTGGCGGCGGCGAAGGCGAAGCCTGACACCGTCACCATGGGCAACGTCGGCAACGGCTCGCTCGCCCACCTCACCACGATCGTGCTCAACCAGGCGGCCAGGGTGCAGATCGTGCCGATCCCGTACAAGGGTGGCGGGCCGCTCAGCACCGACCTGATGGGCGGGCAAGTGGAACTCGCCATGGCCTCGACCGCTGCGCAGGCCCAGCACGTGCGCAACGGCAAGATGCGTGCGCTTGCGCTTACCGGCGACAAGCGTTCGCCCACCATGCCGGAGGTGCCGACGCTGAAGGAGCTGGGCGTCAATGTATCGGCGCACGCGTGGTGGGGCATTCTCGCGCCGGCGCGCACGCCGCGGCCGATCATCGACAAGCTGCATGCCGAGCTCGTGAAGGTGATCAAGCAGCCGGAGGTCAACAAGACGCTCACCGATACGCTCGGCATGGACGTGGTGGCGCTCAGCCCCGAGGCGACGCAGAAGTGGATCGTCGAGCAGATCGAGCGCTGGGGCAAAGTGGTGCGCGACAACAACATTCGAGCCGAATGAACCAGCGCGAGAAAGCCGAGCGTTTTCGCCGCCTGCACGCCGGGCCGGGCGCCTTCGTGATCCCGAATCCGTGGGACGGCGGCTCGGCGCGCATTCTCGCGGGCCTGGGCTTCGAGGCGCTCGCCACCTCGAGCGGCGCGATGGCGGGCCTGCTCGGCCGGCGCGACGGACATGTCAGCCGCGACGAAGCGCTCGCGCAGGTACGCATCATCGTTGCCGCGACCGAGCTGCCGGTGTCGGCGGATTTCGAGAAGGGCTATGGCGATGCGCCCGCCGATGTCGCCGATGCGGTGCGCCTGGGTGCCGAAGCCGGCCTCGTCGGCTGCTCGATCGAGGACGCCACCGGCGACAAGGAGCGCCCGCTCTATGACTTCGACGTCGCCGTGGCGCGCATCGCGGCCGCGTCCCGCGCGGCGCGCGAGCTGGCGTTTCCGTTCACGCTCACTGCACGCGCCGAGAACTTCCTGCGCGGCAAGCCCGACCTCGACGACACCATCCGGCGCCTGCAGGCCTTCGAGCGCGCGGGTGCCGACGTGCTCTTCGCGCCCGGGCTGCCGGACCTCGAAGCCGTGCGCCGCGTGTGCCACTCGCTCTCCAAGCCGGTCAACTTCATGGCCGGCATCCGCGGCAAATCGTTCAGCGTCGCCGAGCTCGAGGCCGCAGGCGTGCGCCGCATCAGCCTCGCGACCTCGCTCTGGCGCGCGGCCATGACCGGGTTGCTGGAAGCGGCGCGCGAGGTGAAGGAGAAAGGCACCTTCGGCTATCTCGAGCGCTCGGTCGCGACCCCGGACATCAGTCGCTACCTGCAGTGAAGCGCTGCTTGCTGATCGAGCGGCTCTGAGCGTCGTTCCCGCGCAAGCGGGAACCCATCTACAAAAACTGGGCCCCCGCTTTCGCGGGGGCGACTGCGGCAGTCGCTACTTCTTGGCGGCGCTCCAGCGCCCTTCCTGCCCCTTGTCGTCGCGGAAGGTGCCTTGCATCTGGCGGCCGTTCACCTCGCCGGAGAAGTCGCGCCGCAGGCCTGCCTGGTCGACGTAGGCGAAGCTGATGTGCGCGCCGCGCATGCGCGCCTCGCGCAGGCCGCCCTGGATGCCGCCGAGCGTCACGGTGCCGTTGATCTTCTGGAAGGTCTGCTCGAGGGAGATGTCCGCCTTCTGGCCGCCGGCGTCGAGGCTCCACGTGCCCATCACGTTCGCCGGCACGATCCAGAAATAGGCGCGCCGCCCGTCGAGCGTCGACACCTCATCGGCTTCCCAGTCCTCCATGGTGAAGGAATGCGAGGCGACGCGCGTGCCGGGCTTCATCGCGAGGATCATGGGCCTCAGCTTCATGTTGAGCGCGGGCAGGAGATAGAGCGTGATCACCGTCGCTTGCGAAAAGTCGGTTGCGAAGATATCGGCGCGGCGGAACTGCGCGCGCTCGGCGACGCCCGCTTTCTGCGCGTTCTCCTGCGAGAGCTTCACCATGTCGGGGTTGTACTCGACGCCGAGCGAGCGGGCGCCGAATTTCTTCGCCGCCATGATCACGGTGCGGCCGTCGCCCGAGCCGAGGTCCACCACGAAGTCATTGGGTCCGACCTGCGCCATGGTGAGCATGCGCTCGACCACTTCCTCCGGCGTCGGCACCCAGATCACGTCCTTGCCGGCCTGGCCGACCTGGGGTTCGAACTTTTGCGCCGTGGCGGCGAACGGAACGAGCAGGAAAGCGAAAAGCGCGAGAGCGCGGACGAAAGGCTTCATGGGATCCTTGAGCAGAGGAACGGAAAGCGCCGGAATGTAGCAGAAAGCACCGTGACGTTGGCGAAACACGCCCTAGGCTTTCTTTTTCCTGAATGGGGACTGAGCCCGAATCACTCCGGGCTCCGTCCCCGTAGCTACAGGACGTCGGCGGCGTGATCGGCGAGGCGCGAGCGCTCGCCGCGCGCGAGCGTGATGTGCCCGGCGTGCGTCCAGTCCTTCATGCGATCGACGACATAGGTCAGGCCGGAAGAGCCCTCGGTGAGGTATGGCGTATCGATCTGCGCGATGTTGCCGAGGCACACCACCTTGGTGCCGGGGCCGGCGCGCGTCACCAGCGTCTTCATCTGCTTGGGCGTCAGGTTCTGCGCCTCGTCGATGATCAGCCACTTGTTGACGAAGGTGCGCCCGCGCATGAAGTTGAGCGACTTCACCTTGATCCTCGAGCGCACGAGGTCGCGCGTCGCGGCGCGGCCCCATTCGCCGCCCGACTCGTCGGTGGCGTTCAGCACATCGAGGTTGTCCTCCAGCGCGCCCATCCACGGCGTCATCTTCTCTTCCTCCGTGCCGGGCAGGAAGCCGATATCCTCGCCCAGTGGCACGGTGACGCGCGTCATGATGATCTCGGAGTAGCGCTTCTCGTCCAGCACCTGGGTAAGCCCGGCCGCGAGCGCGAGCAGCGTCTTGCCGGTGCCGGCCTGGCCGAGCAGCGTGATGAAGTCGATCGCCGGGTTCATGAGCAGGTTCAACGCGAAGTTCTGCTCGCGGTTGCGCGCGGTGATCCCCCATACCGCGTTCTTCGCGTGGGTGTAGTCGCGCAGCGTCTCGATCACCGCGACGCGCCCCGACGTTTCCTTCACCAGCGCGTAGAGCGGCTTCTCGCCGGTCTCGTCGTAGACGAATTCATTGACGTGCAGCTTGGAGACCAGCGGCCCGCGCACGCGGTAATACGTGTGCCCCTCTTTCTTCCACGACTCGACATCGCGGCCATGCGTGTCCCAGAAGTCTTTCGGCAGGCGCCGCACGCCGGTGTAGAGCAGGTCGGCGTCCTCCAGCACCTTGTCGTTGTAGTAGTCCTCGGCGGCGAGCCCGATGGCGCGCGCCTTGATGCGCATGTTGATGTCTTTCGACACCAGCACCACCTGGCGCTCGGCGTGCTTTTCCTGGAGCGAGCGCACCACCGCGAGGATCTGGTTGTCGGTCTTGCCGGAAGCGAGCGTGGTCGGCAGCTCGCCGTTCATCGCCTCGGTCTGCAGGAACAGCCGACCCTTCGCGTTCTGCCCGTCGCGGGTCCTGAGGACCAGCCCGGCCTTGATGTCGGCCACGGCGCTGGAGACGATCTCGTCGAGGAAGCGGCTCACCTGGCGGGCGTTGCGCGAGACATCGGAGAGCCCGCGCTTGTGCTGATCGAGCTCCTCGAGTGTGGCGATCGGGATGTAGATGTCGTGCTCGTCGAAGCGGAACAGGCTCGTCGGGTCGTGCATCAGCACGTTCGTGTCGAGCACGAAGAGCTTCTTCACTTTGGGCTTGCGCGGCTCTCGCGGCGACTTCACAGCGGGAGAAGACGACAGATCGGCTGCAGGCTGCTCGACATCATAGGGCTTTAGCAAAGCGCGTTACCTCCACCTTGTTGAAGTTGTCGGGCGAGTGAGGCGACCGCCCTGCTGCAGAGGCGGTGCGGGATCGGTGGGTACTGCCGCCGGCGCTGCGCAGATGGCATCGGGCGACCGGCTTGCCGAGCATTTCCAGAGGTTCTAAGTACCCTTCTTAGCAACGTGCTCTAACGCTTTCAGTAAACACGTTTTTTCTTGCCGCTGCAACCACGACCTTAGACGCCTGAAAGAAAAGGCGTTTCGTGGTCAGGGAGCGTCTGCTACACGGGGCGCGGCATGATTTCTTACCTTCACCGACGCGGGTCGAGGAAGCGTCGCAGCTCGGCGAGGAGCTCGCGGGGCTTTTCTTCGGCGATGAAGTGCCCGCAGTCAAGCGCCTTGCCGCGCACGTCCTCGGCCACCTCCCGCCAGTCGGCAAGGCAATTAAACAGCGCCTCGATGACGCCGTGCCTTCCCCAGAGTGCGAGCACCGGCATGCGCAGCTTCTTGCGCAAATCCTGCTTGTCGTGCGCCAGATCGATGGTGGCGGCGGCGCGGTAGTCCTCGCAGGTCGCGTGGATGGTGCGCGGGTCGCGGAACGCGCGCGTGTATTCGAGGATCGCGCGCCGGTCGAAATGCTTGAGCCCGCTCTTGCCGCGCCCCAGGCGCTTCAGGATGTACCAGGGCACGTGCCCGGCGAGCAGCCGCTCCGGGAGCGGCGCCTCCTGGATCAGGAAGAACCAGTGCCAGTAGGCGCGCGCGAACTGCTGCGTGGTGCTCTGGTACATTTTCAGCGTCGGCGAGATGTCCAGCACCGTGAGCGTGCGCACGCGCTTTCCGAAGTCGCGCGCCAGGCGATGGCCGACGCGGCCGCCGCGGTCGTGGCCGACGACGTGGAAGCCGAGGAAGCCGAGCGACTCCATCATTTCCGCCATGTCGAGCGCCATGGCGCGCTTCGAATAGTTCAGGTGCCCGGGCACGCCGCGCGGCTTGGAGGAATCGCCATAGCCGCGCAGGTCGGCGCAGACCACGGTGTACTCGCGCGCGAGCTGGGGCGCGATCTTGTGCCACATGGCGTGCGTCTGGGGGTAGCCGTGCAGGAGCAGCAACGGCGGGCCGTCGCCTCCGATCTCCAGATGAATGGTGACGCCGCGAGTACCGTCGTTTACACGGATGCGGCGCGTCTCAAACCCCGGAAACAGCGCGCTCATGCCGGCTCTCCTTGCAATGCCAGCGTTCCCGAACGGCCGGGCACGGCGCCCTGCACGATTTCGCAGCGCGGCAGGCGCTCCACGTCCAGCGCACGGTAAAGCTGCTCGAGCGCCACCAGCTCGTAGCCCTGTGCCTTCCAGCCCGCGAGGAGCGCGCCGAACATCGGCATCAGCTTGCCGCCTTCGAGCTCGGCGTGCGCCGTGAACACGTGATCGCCATGCCCGGTTAGCGAAAGCAAGTGCTGCACCACGTCCTCGTGCAGTCCGATGAGCTCGTCGAGCGTCGGCAGCGTCGTCGGCAGCTGCGGGCAGCCGATCGCGACACCGTCCCACAGCGGGCGGAACGGCCCGCTGCCGCGCGTATCCGACGCGTAGGCGAAATGCCGCTCCTCGTACCAGGCCGCGTGGCGGTTGAGCTGCCAGCCGGCCGCACCCCATGTTTTTGCTGCTGTCCGGAAAACCTCCTCGAAACGCCGGCGCGCGCGTTCCATCTCGCGCTCCGTCCAGTCGGCATCGCGCCGTGTGACGTAGTCTTGCCAGCGCACATGGTCCCAGCAGTGCACGCCGACCTCGAAGCCGGCATCTCGCACCGCGCGCATCACATCGGCGCAGCGCCGGCCGATGTCGGGCCCCGGGAGCAGCGTGCCGTAGAGCAGCGTGCGCAGGCCGTAGTGCTCCAACACCGACGTTCGACTCACCTTGGTGAAGAAGCCCGGGCGGAATATGCGCCGCAGCGCGCGGCCGGTGTGATCGGGGCCCAGGCTGAAAAGAAACGTCGCGCCGGCGCCATGCTTCTTCAGCAGCTCGACGAGGCGCGGCACACCCTCCCGGGTGCCGCGGAGCGTATCGACGTCGATTTTGAGGCCGAGCCTCACTGCTTCTTGCGCGGCTTCTTGCGCCTCATTTCACCAGATGGCGTGCCTCGGCGACGTCGGTCCGATAAGCGTCGTAGATGCGCTTCAGCGCCTCGCGCATGCCCACGCGCGGCCGCCAGCCGAGCTCGCGCATGGTGTTGTCGATCTTCGGCACG
>DASSLQ010000155.1:0-35962 GCA_035689325.1 Burkholderiales bacterium
GTGCACACCGTCTTCTGCGTCGGCCGGATGCCGACGATCTCGATCTCATCGCCCACCTTGATCACGCCCCGCTCCACCCGGCCCGTGACCACCGTTCCCCGGCCCGAGATGGAGAACACGTCCTCCACCGGCATCAGAAACGGCTTGTCGATCTCGCGCTTGGGCGTCGGAATGTAGGAATCCAGCGCCTCGGCAAGCTTAAGCACCGACTTCGTCCCCAGCTCCGAGTCCTCGCCCTCCAGCGCTTTCAGCGCGCTGCCGATGATGATCGGGATCTTGTCGCCCGGGAATTCGTACTTCGAGAGCAGCTCCCTTACTTCCACCTCGACCAGCTCCAGGAGCTCCTTGTCATCCACCATGTCAGCCTTGTTCAGGAACACCACGATGTACGGCACCCCCACCTGGCGCGCGAGAAGAATATGTTCCCGCGTCTGCGGCATCGGCCCATCGGCCGCCGACACCACCAGAATCGCCCCGTCCATCTGCGCCGCCCCCGTGATCATGTTCTTGATGTAGTCCGCATGCCCCGGGCAGTCCACGTGCGCATAGTGGCGCTTCTCCGTCTGGTACTCGACATGCGCCGTGTTGATCGTGATGCCGCGCGCCTTCTCCTCCGGCGCCGCGTCGATCTGGTCGTAGTTCTTCGCCTCCCCACCGTACTTCTTCGCGAGGATGTGCGTCATCGCCGCCGTCAGCGTCGTCTTGCCGTGATCCACGTGTCCGATCGTGCCCACGTTCACATGCGGCTTGGTGCGCTCGAATTTGCCTTTTGCCATGATTGTTTCCCGTTATTGCCGATAGTTACTTTGGCGCCTTCGCGCTGATCACCGCGTCCGCTACGCTCTTCGGCGCCTCGGCATAGTGCTTGAATTCCATCGTGTAGGTCGCCCGGCCCTGCGTGAGCGAGCGAAGCGTGGTCGAGTAACCGAACATTTCCATGAGCGGCACTTCAGCCTTGATCGCCTTGCTGCCCGGCAGATCCTCCATGCCCTGGATGACGCCCCGGCGCCCGGAGAGGTCGCCGATCACGTCGCCCATCTTCTCCTCGGGCGTCTCGACCTCGACCGCCATGATCGGCTCGAGCAGCGTCGGCTGCGCGGCGCGCATGCCGTCCTTGAAGGCGAAGATCCCCGCCATCTTGAACGCGTTCTCGTTCGAGTCGACCTCGTGGTACGAGCCGTCGAAGAGCGTCGTGCGCACGTCGACCACCGGATAGCCGGCGAGCACGCCGTCCTGCAGCGCTTCCTTCACGCCCTTCTCGACCGCCGGGATGTATTCCTTCGGCACCCGGCCGCCCTTGATCGCGTCGACGAATTCGAAGCCCTTGCCCGGCGCAAGCGGCTCGAGCTTGAGCCAGACGTGGCCGTACTGGCCGCGCCCGCCCGACTGCTTGACGAACTTGCCCTCGGACTCGAGCGACTTGCGGAAGGTCTCGCGGTAGGCGACTTGCGGCTTGCCGACGGAGGCCTCGACGCCGAACTCGCGCTTCATGCGATCGACGATGATCTCGAGGTGCAGCTCGCCCATGCCGGAAATGATGGTCTGGCCGGACTCCTCGTCCGTGCGCACGCGAAACGACGGGTCCTCCTGCGCGAGCCGCCCGAGCGCGACGCCCATCTTCTCCTGGTCGGCCTTGGTCTTCGGCTCCACGGCCTGTGAAATGACGGGCTCCGGGAACTCCATGCGCTCGAGCGTGATGATGTTCTTCACGTCGCAGATGGTCTCGCCGGTGACGACCTCCTTCAGTCCCACCACTGCGGCGATGTCGCCGGCGCGCACTTCCTTGATCTCCTCGCGCTCGTTGGCGTGCATCTGAAGCAGGCGCCCGATGCGCTCCTTGCGTCCCTTCATCGAGGTGTACACGGTATCGCCCGAGGTCAGCACCCCCGAATAGACCCGAATAAAGGACAGCTGGCCGACGAACGGGTCGGTCATGATCTTGAACGCCAGCGCGGCGAACGGCTGGTTGTCGTCGGCGCTGCGCGTCGCCGGCTTGCCGTTCTCGGTCTCGCCCTTCACCGGCGGGATATCGACCGGCGACGGCAGGTAGTCGATGACGGCATCGAGCATCGCCTGCACGCCCTTGTTCTTGAACGCCGAGCCGCACAGCATCGGCACGATCTCATTGTTGATCGTGCGGATGCGCAGGCCCTTCTTGATCTCGTCGATCGAGAGCCGGCCCGACTCGAGGTACTTGTTCATCAGCTCCTCGTTCGCCTCGGCCGCGGCCTCCACCATCTTCTCGCGCCACTGTCTTGCCTCGTCGGCGAGCTCGGCCGGGATGGGCTTCTTCTCGAACTTCATGCCCTGCGTCGCGTCGTCCCAGTAGATCGCCTGCATGGTGACAAGGTCGATCACGCCGGCGAACTTGTCCTCGAGCCCGATCGGCAGCTGGATCGGCACCGGGTTGCCCTTGAGCCGCGCGCGGATGTGCTCGTAGGACTTGAAGAACGTCGCGCCGACACGGTCCATCTTGTTGATGAACGCGAGCCGCGGCACGCGGTACTTGTTGGCCTGGCGCCATACCGTCTCGGACTGCGGCTGCACGCCGGCGACCGCGTCGTACACCATGCAGGCGCCGTCGAGCACGCGCAGGCTGCGCTCCACTTCGATGGTGAAGTCGACGTGTCCCGGCGTGTCGATGATGTTGATGCGGTGCTCGGGATAGGAAAGGTCCATGCCTTTCCAGAAGCAGGTGGTGGCGGCCGAGGTGATGGTGATGCCGCGCTCCTGCTCCTGCTCCATCCAGTCCATGGTCGCAGCGCCGTCGTGAACCTCGCCGATCTTGTGGTTCACCCCGGTGTAGAACAGGATGCGCTCGGTCGTGGTCGTCTTCCCGGCGTCGATGTGCGCCGAGATGCCGATGTTCCGATAACGCTCGATTGGGGTTTTTCTAGCCACGGCCATTTAGAACCTGTAGTGGGAGAAGGCCTTGTTCGCTTCAGCCATACGATGGACCTCTTCCCGCTTCTTCATCGCACCGCCGCGGCCCTCGGCCGCTTCCTGCAGCTCGCCGGCAAGGCGAACCATCATTGATTTCTCGCCGCGCTTCTGCGCCGCCTCGCGGATCCAGCGCATCGCGAGCGCGATCCGGCGCACCGGCCGCACTTCGACCGGCACCTGGTAGTTCGCGCCGCCGACGCGGCGGCTCTTCACCTCGACGACCGGCTTCACGTTCTGCACGGCCTGCGAGAACACCTCGATCGGGTCCTTGCCCGACTTCGACTTGATCTGCTCGAGCGCGCCGTAAATGATGCGCTCGGCAACAGACTTCTTGCCGCGCGTCATCAGCACGTTGACGAACTTCGCGACCTCGACGTTCTTGAACTTCGGGTCGGGCAGGATTTCGCGCTTCGGGACTTCTCTGCGGCGGGGCATGGGCGACCTTTACGCTGACTTCGGCGCCTTGGCGCCGTATTTGGAACGCCCCTGCTTGCGGTCCTTCACCCCTTGCGTGTCGAGCGAGCCGCGCACGATGTGGTAGCGCACGCCCGGAAGATCCTTCACGCGGCCGCCGCGGATCAGCACGACCGAGTGCTCCTGCAGGTTATGCCCTTCGCCGCCGATGTAGCCGATCACCTCGAAGCCGTTGGTAAGGCGCACCTTCGCCACCTTGCGCAGCGCCGAGTTGGGCTTCTTGGGCGTCGTCGTGTACACGCGCGTGCAGACGCCGCGCTTTTGCGGCGACCCCGCAAGCGCCGGCACTTTCGACTTTGGGCGCTTGGCGACGCGCCCCTGGCGCACTAACTGGTTGACGGTGGGCATTTATTTGCGGTTCCAGAAACAAACCGGGCGGCAACGCATTGCTTCCGTTAGCCGCCCCGGGGCTAAAAAAGAGGCCGGATTATAAAGAGGAAATTGGGGCGGTGCAAGAAAAAGCACGCACCGGAAATCAGGCGGCTTTCGGCTCCTGTACGAAGCCAAAGCGCGCAGGAATTTCGGCGCGCGTTATGCGCTGCAGCAAACCGTCCGACTCGGCGTAGCGGCCGAGGTCACGGTCATCGAGCAGCGCGATTGCCTGCTCGCCCGCGACGAGCACCGAGCCTTCGTCGTCCAGGTAGGCGGTGCGCGCGGCAAACGGACGGCCGCAATGGTCGACAAGTGCATCGCCCTCGTAGTGCACCACGAGGGGCGTATAGGCAAGCGTCACGTAGACGCGCTGCGGGCCGTTCTGGAAATACCAGCGGCCATCGGCTTGCGCCTCGTAGTTGCGCGCGATGAACTCGCGCAGCGCCGCGTTGGTGATGCGCTCGAATCGTTGAGTCGCACCAGTGCTCCGGATCAGCCAGTTGCCTCGCCGGTCGAGCGCGAGCCAGCCGTACACCGCCGGCACGTTCGGCCATTTCGCCATGGCGCGTGCCACGACCGGATCCATGCGTACAGCTTACTCGGCGAGCGCGTCTATCGGATGGGGTTTATGGATGCCGAAGCCCTGGGCGTAGCCGACGCCCATCGACTTGAGGTGCGTGAGGACTGCCTGCTCTTCGACGCATTCGGCCACTACACCGAAGCCCAGGTGCTCGCCCACGCGCAGAATCGCGTTGAGCTTGCTGCGCGCGATGTCGTTCGAGAGCACTTTGCGCGTGATCCGTCCGTCCACCTTCACGAACTGCAGGCCCAGCGCCTTGAGCGGTGCGAATGACACCGCGCGGGTGCCAAAGCCGTCGATGAGGAGCGGCGTGCGGACCGGCTTCATCGCCGCGGCGAAACGCTCGACCGACGCGGGCCACGCCAGCGTATCGGCTTCGTCGATCTCGAAGAGCAGCTGCGATCCGGCAACCCGGTTCGCGGCGAGTTGCCCGGTGACGAAGCGCGGGAACTCCATGTCCTCCATGGTCTGGACGGAGATATTGACCGTGAAGCGCGGAATGCGCGAGCCTTGCGCAAGCCGCTTCACTGTATGACGCACCACCCAGCGATCGAGGTGGGGCATCATGCGGTAGTGCTCGAATGCCGGCAGGAATTCGCCGGGCGGCAGCAGCGCCCGCTCCTCTTCGCGCAGCCGCACCAGCACTTCGGCCATCGGATAGTGCTCGTTGCCCGCGAGCTGCAGGATCGGCTGGCAGTAAAGCGCGAACTCGTTCTTCTCGATCGCGCTCTTGAGCCGCTCGACCGGATTGCTCCAGCCGACGAGCTCCGAATCCATGCGCTCGAGAAAGGTGTCTTCCACGTCACCGATTTTATCGAGAGGGGAGCGCTAAGATCGTGCGCTCCTGCCGGACAGACGCATAAATGAGCGTAAAAATTGAGCTGAACCACAAGGTCCACGTGCTCACGCGCAAGGAGGAGCTCGATAGCGTGCGCGTCGCGGGCAAGATCGTCGTGGTGATCGATGTGCTGTTTGCCACGACCACGATGGTCGCCGCCCTCGCTCACGGGGCGCGCGAGGTGATCCCGGTGCTGGATGAAGCTGCGGCGCGCGCCGAGGATCTGCGGCGCGGCGCCGGGAGCTGCGTGCTGGCCGGCGAGCTCTATGCGGAGACGCTGCCCGGCTTCGTGCACCCGGCGCCGCTTGCGCTGGTCGCGCACGGGGTGCAGGGGCGCACGGTGATCTACTCCACCACGAATGGCACGGTTGCCATGTCGCTCGCCGCGGGCGCGCAGCGCGTGTACTGCGGCGCGCTGCTCAACGCGCGGCGGCTCGCGGAGCACATCGCCGCCGCGCATGCGCGCGACACCGTGCTCCTGGTCTGCTCAGGTTCCGGCGCGAATTTCAACTTCGAGGATTTCTTCGGCGCGGGCTGCTACGTCGAGCGCTTCGCCGAGCTGCTCGGCCCGTCCGCCGACTTCTCGGATGCAGCGCGCGCGGCGCGTACGGTGTTTCGCCACTCGCCGATTCCGCAAGCGCTGCTCGAGTGCCGCCTCGGCCGCATGATGAGCGCGCGCGGGCTGCAACACGAGGTGGAATTCGCCTGCCGCATCGACGCGTTCCCGGCCGTGCCGGCGCTCGAAGAAGGCCGCCTGCGCTTGGTTGCCTAGAGGTTCGCGCGAGCGCTCAGGTCCGCTCGAGCTCGGCGCTTACCGCCAGATGATCGGACAGCATCGACCAGGGCTTGCCCTTGTGCACCTGCGAGGCGACGACCTTGAAGCCACGCACGTAAATACGATCGAGCCGCAGCACCGGCATCAACGCCGGGAACGTGCGCGCCGCCCTGCCGAAGCGCGCGAGCGACACCTCGGTCATGCCCAGGCGCCGCTCGAGGATCGACGAGGCGCGGTGTCGCCAATCGTTGAAATCCCCCGCGACGATGATCGGCAGGTTGCGCGAGGCGAGCTCTTCGAGCCGGCCCGAGATCGCCTCGAGCTGCCGGTTGCGGCCGCGCTCGTGCAGCGACAGATGCACGCACACGCAATGCAGATTGCGCCGCCAGCCCGGGACTGCGACGACGCTGTGGAGGAGGCCGCGGCGCTCGAAACCATGATCCGAGACATCCTCGTTCTCGAAGGACAGAAAACCGTAGCGCGACAGGATCGCGTTGCCGTGATGGCCGTGGTCGTACACCGCGTTGCAGCCATAGACGTGCTGCCAGGTGTCGCCGGCAAGAAACGCGTGCTGTGGCTCGACCGGCGCGCCGGCGAAGCGCAGGGCGAAGCGCTGGTTCAGGCCCTGTACTTCCTGCAGAAACACGAGGTCCGGGTCGAGCATCTGCAGGCCCTCGCGCAGCTCATGGATCACCATGCGCCGGTTGAAGTGCGAGAGCCCCTTGTGGATGTTGAGCGTGACAACCCTGAGCCGCTCGATCTTCATCGTTCACTCAGCATCACGATCGCATCGCGGTTGGACCACGAGAAGCATTTTGCCGCCGCTTCGCGCCAAGGCAACCACTCGAACGCGAGGTGCTCGGCGGGCGCAATCCGTACCGGCACGCGCGCTGGGAGCGCAAGCGCGAATACATGCTCGACGTTGTGCAATACGCCCGGCGCAAAGCGGCTGCGCCATTGCCGATATATCTCGAATGTATAAACGACATTCCAGCGCGCCAGCCGCCCGTTTGCCGCATCGATGCCGGTTTCCTCCGCGAGTTCCCGCGCGGCGGCGCGCTCGAGCGGTTCATCGTCATGTTCCACCGAGCCGGTGACGGACTGCCAGTATCCGGGACGCAAGGCGCGTTCCAGCAGCAGCACCTCGCGCTCGGCGGTATGCACCAGCACCAGCACGGAGCGGGGAATCTTGTAGCTCATGCCTCGCGATAGAGATCCGCGAGCGCGAGGCGCTTGTGCGGGTCGATGAAGACCGCGAAGAACGGCTTGCCGCGCCCGGCCCAGTACTCGGCGGCGGCGCGCAGCACGTCGATCAGCACGCCGAGCTCGTCGCCCGCCGGGTAGCTGCGCAACAGCAGCACATGGCCTTCGCCCTTACGCCAGGCGAGATCGCTCAGCGAATCCTCGAGCGCATCCCAGTTGCGGCCGAACCAGTCCGGGAAGTCAAGCGCGCGCGCCATCGCATCGAACAGATTCGTACCGGCGTCGATCGCGACGACGTCGAGCGCGCTCGCGCGTGTCGCCTCCTCGATCGACTGCGCGCCGCCCACGCGGTAGACACCCGAGCGGGCCGCATCGCGCAACCGCTGCAGCAGCTTGCTCATGGGCGAATGATGCGTCGAAACGTGCGGTAATGGTCGTCGGTGTAGTAGTACTCGCCCGCGTGCCCGGCGACGATGCGCCGCGGCCCGCGGCCGCGCACGCCGGGCGTCTTTACCGTGTACTCGCGATAGTAGCCGCGCTCGCGCGCCGGGAGCTGGCGCTCACGATTGGAGAACACGGCGCCGTCGCGCGCATAAGGCAAAGGCCCGCCCGCCTCGATGCGCGAGAGCGTCTTGCGCGCCTCCGGCGGCAGCTCGTCGAGCTGCACGCTGCCCGAAAAGGCGAGCGCCGCACTGCAGAGCACGAGCAGCGCCGCGAGCGCCGCACGCATCAGGGCTTCGGCTTCTCCCGTAGCCGGATGCCAAGCTCGCGCAGCTGCTTCTCATCCACCGGGCTTGGCGCCTGCACCAGCAGGTCCTGCGCGCGCTGCGTCTTCGGGAACGCGATCACGTCGCGGATGGAATCGACGCCGGCCATCAGCGCCACGATGCGGTCGAGGCCGAATGCGATGCCGCCGTGCGGCGGCGCGCCGTATTGCAGGTTGTCGAGCAGGAAGCCGAACTTGGCACGCGCCTCGGCCTGCGTGATGCCGAGCGCATTGAATACCTTCTGCTGCACGTCGGCACGGTGGATGCGGATCGAGCCACCGCCGATCTCCCAGCCGTTCAGCACCATGTCGTAGGCCTTGGCCACCGCGCGCTCCGGATCCGTGGCGATGAGCTCTTCGTGCCCATCGCGCGGCGCCGTGAACGGATGATGCATGGCGCCCCAGCGCTTGCCCTCCTCGTCCCACTCGAACATCGGGAAGTCGAGCACCCAGAGCGGCCGCCAGGCTTTTTCCACCAGGTTCTTGTCCTGCCCGATCTTCAGGCGCAGCGCGCCGAGCGCCGCGTTGACGATCGGCGCCTTGTCGGCGCCGAAGAAAATGACGTCGCCGTTTTGCGCGGCGCTGCGCTCGAGCACGGCGCGCAGCACCTCGGCCGGCAGGAACTTCACGATCGGCGACTGCAGCCCGTCCGGAATCTTCGCGCGATCGTTCACCTTGATGTATGCGAGGCCCTTCGCCCCGTACGCAGCAACGAAGGGCGTGAAATCGTCGATTTCCTTGCGCGTGAGCTCGACGCTCACCTTCAACGCCGCGACGCGACCGTTGGCAAGCTCGGCCGCCTGGCGGAACACCTTGAACTCGACCGTGCGCATGAGCTCGGTGAGCTCGGTGAGCTCGAGCGGGATGCGCAGATCGGGCTTGTCCACACCATAGCGCGCGAGCGCATCGGCGTACGCGAGACGCGGAAATGGCTGCGGCAGCTCGACCCCCAGCACGTCGCGGAACACCTGGACGATGAGGCCTTCCATCAGGTCCTGGATCGCACGCTCGTCGAGAAAAGACGTCTCTACGTCGATCTGGGTGAACTCGGGCTGGCGGTCCGCGCGCAGATCCTCGTCGCGGAAGCACTTCACGATCTGGTAGTAGCGGTCGAAGCCCGCCACCATCAGGAGCTGCTTGAAGAGCTGCGGCGACTGCGGCAGCGCGAAGAACTCGCCCGGATGCACGCGGCTCGGCACGAGGTAGTCGCGCGCGCCCTCGGGCGTCGAGCGCGTGAGCATCGGCGTCTCGATATCGATGAAGCCGTGCTCGTCCAGATAGTCGCGCACCGCCATCGCGACCCGGTAGCGCAGGCGCATGTTTCGCTGCATCGGCTCGCGGCGCAGGTCGATGATGCGGTGCGTGAGCCGCGTGTTCTCGTTCAGGTTCTCGTCGTCGAGCTGGAAGGGCAGCGGCGCCGCCGGGTTAAGGATCTCGACCTCGTGCGCGAGCACCTCGATCTCCCCGGAGCGCAGCTCGGGGTTTACCGTGCCCTCGGGCCGCCGCCGCACCCGCCCGGTGACGCGCAGCACATATTCGTTGCGCACCCGCTCGGCGGCGCTGAACGCGCCCTGGCGATCCGGATCGCACACCACCTGCGCGAGGCCTTCGCGGTCGCGCAGATCGATGAATATCACGCCGCCATGATCGCGTCGCCGGTGCGCCCAGCCGCAAAGCGTGACCGTACGATCGACGAGCGCGGCGCTCAACTCACCGCAGTAGTGCGTGCGCATCATTTATTGGCGAGCGGCGGCACCACGCCCATGGAGATGATGTATTTCAGCGCCTGGTCGACGCTCATGTCGAGCTCGATCACCTGATCGCGCCGCACGATGACGAAATAGCCGCCGGTCGGGTTGGGAGTCGTCGGCACGTACACGCTCAGGCAATCCGGCGGCACATGCTGCACGACATCGCCGCCCGGCGTGCCGGTGAGAAAGGCGATGGTCCACATGCCCTGGTGCGGCCACTGCACCAGCAGCGCC
Organism: Burkholderiales bacterium; assembly: GCA_035689325.1. Lineage (GTDB taxonomy): Bacteria > Pseudomonadota > Gammaproteobacteria > Burkholderiales > SG8-39 > SCGC-AG-212-J23. The sequence goes on from DASSLQ010000155.1 coordinate 9,937, forward strand.
TTGCGAAACGCCTGGCCGCTCGAGGAAAACAGCGTATCCGAGATCTGCTTGACGCTCGAGTAGATCGAGTTCACCACGGGGATGCGGTTCAGCACGTCGTGCCAGAGCTGGACGAGCTGCGCGCCGAAGAAATTGGTGGCGAAGATGCCGGTAAGGAAGACGACGACGACCGTCAGCACCGCGCCCAGTCCGGGGATGTGCACGCCGAGCCAGTGTTCGGTCCGAAACGAGTCGGGCAGCAGGAGCAGCGACGCGTCGAGCGCGTCGAAGATCACCTTCAGCACCCACAGCGTGATGACGATCGGTATCCAGATCAGCAGCCCGGTAATGAAGTAGCGTCTGAGGGCTACGGAGAGGAAACGCTTTTTCACGGCCACGGAAATAAAAAGGCCCGGTCGCTTACCGGGCCGCTCAAGTCTCGCTGCCGCTCAGGCGGCAGCCTTGGATTCGGTTTTGGTGTCGGGCTTCGATTCGGTCTTCGAATCGCTTTTCGTGTCGCTTTTCGTGTCGCTCTTCGTATCGCTCTTGGTGTCCGTCTTCTTATCGGCCGGCTTTTTCGAGCCGCCCTTGAAATCGGTAGCGTACCAACCGGTTCCCTTCAACTGGAACCCGGCTGCGGAGAGCTGCTTGCGGTACTCGGGCTTGCCGCATGCCGGGCAGACGCTGAGCGGCGGCTCGGACACCTTTTGCAGGTGCTCCTCCGTATGGCCGCAAACGTTGCAGCGGTATTCGTAGATCGGCATGGGCGGCGATTATATCGCTGATATCAGGGCCGAAAGACGGTTTTCAAGGCCGCCTAGCGGCGCAGCGTGGCGACGAGCCGCCGCGGCTTCAACAGCAAGTCGAGCGCGTCGCGCACGTCATGCACAACGATGTCGGCCGTGCGCATGGTCTCGAGCGCGGCGCCTTCGCGCTGCACCGTCGCAATGCCGAGCGCCGCGACCCGCAGCATCAGCCGGTCGTTGCGTCCGTTGCCGATACACGCGACGCGCCTTGCACCAAGCCGCCGCACGAACGCGACCTTCGCCCGATCTTCGCCGCCGCGCTCGAGTATTTCGAGCGAGCAGTCGACCCCGCGCAAGCTGCTGCGCGCGCTTCCGAACGTATCGGCGGTGATCACATGCACTGCAAGCGAGGCGGCAAGCCGGTTGAGCCGCGCTTTCACGCCCGGGATCAGCCGCCCATCCACCGCAAGCGTACCGTTGTAGTCGAGCACGAGGTGCGCGAGCCGTAACGCGCCGAAGCCCGGGATGTCAGCGGACAACAAGCACCGGCCGGCCCGCATGCTCGGTGACCTGCTTCGAAGTCGAGCCTAGCAGCAAGCGCGCGAATTTGGAGCGGCCGCGGTCGCCGACCACGATCAGGTCGACGCCATGGCGGTCGGCGTCGTAGATGAGCTGTTCCGCGGGATGGCCGACGCCGACTTGGTAGTGAACCTTGACGCCCTTCGTCGCCACCGCCGCCTTGAGCTCGGCGAGCAAGCGGCGATGGTATTGGCGCGAGTTCTCGATCACCGCCTCGGTCTCGACGTCGTCGCCCACCTCGGGCGGCCTCGCCACGGAGAGGACGTAGAGCTCGGCGCCGTCTTTCGCTGCGAGCTCAAGCGCGGCGTCGAACGCTTTGCGGCCGGCGGCCGAGCCGTCGTAGCCAACGAGGATCTTGCGGTACATGCGGCTACTTCACTTCCTCTGTGCGCAACAGGTGCCGCGGCATGAAGTACGCATTGGCGACCAGCGTCGGTATCACGGCGCTCGCGATGACCGCGGCTACCAGGATCGAATACTGCGCCCGACTCACGACGCCGTGCGTAAGGCCGAAAAGCGAGGAGATGGTGCCGAAGGTGAGGCCGGTGGACATGAGCAGCGTCGTGTACATGCCTTCCTTCCGGGGTGCGTTGAAGGTCTGCGTCACCGGATACACGCCCGCGATCTTTGCCGCTACCTTGGTGACGAGCATCACCAGGAAGGCGCCGGGCGCGGCGACCAGGGCGCTCAGCGAAATGAACGAGCCCGCGCGGATGAAATAGAAAGGCGTGAGCAATCCGAAGCAGAGCGTGCGCAGCCGGCGCACCAGAACATGGTCGCGCCCGACGCTGCCGGCGAGCGCCATTCCGAGCACGTAGGCAGGAAGCACCGCTTCGCTGTCCGCCCAGCCCGCGAGCGCGCCCAGGCCGAAGAGCGCGAGCAGCAGGAACTTCGCTTCGATCTCGGAGGCGCGTCCGCCATAGCGGCGGAAGAAGCGCGGCGTAAGCCACGGCAGCGCGACGCCGACCGCGACCATGGCGGCGACGAACAGCACGGTCTTGAGCGTGAAAGGGGCAAAGATCAGTCCGAGGGCGACCACCGTGCCGAGGTCGGTGACAAAGCAGGCGGCGAGCACGGTCTTGCCGTATTCGGTCATGTTGAAGCCGAACTCGATCATCACCGCGTACACCACGGCGACGGAAGTCGTCGACATGGCAACGCCCGCGAGCCAGCTCGCCATCGGGTCCCAGCCGAGCAGCCAGCGCGCGGCGGCGGCGCAGGCAAGGAACGGGGCGAAGAAGCTGATCAGCCCGACCGCGGTGGCCTCCTTCCATTTGCGGCGGAACACCTCGGGATCGAGTTCGGCGCCGGCGAGGAAGGTGAGCACGATCGCCGCCGCGCCGGCGAGGAACTTGATCCACGGCTGGTCGGCCGCGAGAACCGCCGCGCCGAACAGGCCGCCGATAATGAATTGCGCAAGCGTGCCGACTACGATCTCGGAGAGCGCGGTGGCAACGCGCAGCCAGATCGAGGCGAGCGCCGCGAACAAGGCAAGGCCGATCCACAGTGCCGCGAGCGCCCAGGTTTCAGTCACTGCCGATACCTCCGCAAACAAAAATGCCTACGTTCATCGCCCTTGTCGGGCGCCTTACGTAGGCATCATCAGCGCTGCGCGCGGTTAAGGGAGGAATGCCATCTCCCGGGCGAGCATCATAGCCTCAGAACGGGATGTCGTCCTCCATGTCGTCGAACTTGCCGGCCGGCTTCTTCGCCACGCTCGCCGCCTTCGGCTCGCTCGCCTTTGCGCCCATCGGCTCGGGGCGCGGCTCGCCCGCGCCTGCGCGCGAGCCGAGCATCTGCATGGTGTCTGCCACGATCTCGGTGGTGTAGCGGTCCTGGCCTTCCTTGTCCTGCCACTTGCGCGTGCGCAGCCGCCCCTCGACGTAGACCTGCGAGCCTTTCTTCAGGTATTCGCCCGCGATCTCCGCGAGCCGCCCGCGAAACACGATCCGGTGCCACTCCGTTTCTTCTTTCTTCTCTCCGCTCGCCTTGTCGGTCCATTGGAACGATGTCGCGAGCGAGGCGTTGGTGATCGCGGCGCCGTCGGGCATGTATTTCGTCTCCGGATCGCGCCCGAGATTGCCGACCAGGATCACCTTGTTCACCGATGCCATGTCATACCTCCCCTGTTACCAGTTTGCGCACACGCGATTCATCCCATTGTCCAGGCACTACCTTGAGGCGCGCAATACGCTCGTGCGCGAGCACTTCCGCCTCGCGCACGCCGCGCACGGCGGCGAGCGCTTCCCGCAGGCCCTCGAGATTTACACCCGTTGCGATGCTAAACGTAAGACTCGAAAGATCGTTGACCGAGCGCGCCGGTCCCCGCATGCCGAAGGCCGTCACGAGCCACACCCCCGATAGTACGGCACCGCCGGCGAACACGGCGCTCGCGCCGGCGTGCTTGGCGAGCGCCCCGCCGAGCAGTCCGCCGAAAAACACGCCGAGCGTCTGCGTGGTGTTGTAGACGCCGATGGCCGTGCCGCGGCCGTGCGCGGGCGCGAGGCGCGACACGAGCGCAGGCAGCATTGCTTCGAGGATGTTGAAAGCGATGAAGAAACCCAGCATCAGCGCGGACAGCGCGGCGATCGTGAGCCGCGCCGCGGCGAGCGCCGCCTCGACCGCGAGCAGCAGCGCCACCGCGCCCAGCAGCACCGGCCGCGAGCGATTGCGTCGATCCGCATAGAACACCGCCGGGACCATCAGCACGAACGAGCCCAGGATCACGGGCAAGTAGAGCTTCCAGTGCTCGGTCAGCGGAAGCCCGGCATCGACCAGCAGTGGCGGCACGACGACGAACATGGCGTAGAGCACGATGTGGAGGATGAAGATGCCGACGTTCAGGCGTACGAGCTCGATGTCGATGAGCCGGCCCGCTCGCGGCGTCGCCGCGGCGTCGCTCGCGTGCGCCGGTCGCTGCGGCGCATCCGGAACAAAGTACTTCACCACCGCGATGGCGGCGAGCGAAAGCGCGCCCGTCAGGGCGAAAATGCCCCCCATGCCGATGTACCGGTAGAGCAGCGGCGCGCCCACCAGCGACACGGCGAACATGAGGCCGATGGTCGTACCGATCATCGCCATGATCTTGGTGCGGTGCTGCTCGCGCGTCAGATCCGCGGCGAGGGCCATGGCGACCGAATTGATCGCGCCAGCGCCCTGCAGGATGCGCGCGAAGATCGCCGTCCAGATGTCGTAAGCAGCGACCCCGAGGAAGCTGCCGAGCGCGAAGACGACAAGCCCTATATAGATTGGCCCCTTGCGGCCCCAGCGGTCCGACGCCATGCCGTAAGGAATCTGCAGGATGCCCTGCGCAAGCCCGTACCCGCCAATCGCGACCCCGACCAAGGTCAGGTTGTCTCCGCCGCGCAGCGTGGCCGCATGCACGGCGAATACCGGCAGGATGAAGAACAGGCCGAGCATGCGCAGACCGTACACGCCGGCGAGGCTCGCGCCGGCGCGCAGTTCGGCGGCGCTCATGCGATCGGGGGACAAAGGCGGGATGCGGCGGGAAAACGCGACGCGCTATAGTAGCAAGTTTCTCTTTCTCGGCCGCTTCTCTTGGACTCGATTCGCATCCGCGGCGCGCGCACGCACAACCTGAAGAACATCAGCGTCGAGCTGCCGCGCAACCGCCTGGTGGTGATTACCGGGCTCTCCGGCTCCGGCAAGAGCTCGCTCGCCTTCGACACGCTCTATGCCGAAGGCCAGCGGCGCTACGTCGAGTCGCTCTCGGCCTATGCCCGCCAGTTCCTCGAGCTCATGGAGAAGCCCGACGTCGACCTGATCGAGGGCCTTTCGCCGGCGATCGCGATCGAGCAGAAGGCGGCGAGCCATAACCCGCGATCGACGGTCGGCACCGTCACCGAGATCCATGACTACCTGCGCCTGCTATTTGCGCGCGCCGGAACGCCTTATTGCCCGCAGCACGGCGTCGCGCTCCAGGCGCACACCGTCTCGCAGATGGTCGACCAGCTCCTTGCGCTGCCGGAGGACACGCGCCTCATGGTGCTTGCGCCGGTCGTCGCCGGCCGCAAAGGCGAGCAGGCGGACCTGCTCGAAGAGCTGCGCGCGCAGGGCTTCACGCGCGTGCGCATCGATGGCAAGGTTCACGAGCTCGAGGCCGCGCCGCGCCTCGCGAAGCATCGGCAGCATTCCGTGGACGTCGTCATCGATCGCCTGCGCGCGCGCGCCGATGTGAAGCAGCGGCTCGCCGAATCGCTCGAGACCGCGCTGCGCCACGCCGACGGCCGCGCGGTAGCAATGGAGACCGACAGCGGCCGCGAGCACCTTTTCTCGTCGAAGTACGCCTGCCCGGTTCCCGGCTGCGACTACGCGCTGCCCGAGCTCGAGCCGCGCCTTTTCTCGTTCAACAACCCGATGGGCGCCTGCCCGCGCTGCGACGGCCTGGGCTCGGTCGAATTCTTCGACGTGAAGCGCATCGTTGCGCATCCGAATCTCTCGCTCGCGAGCGGCGCCATCCGCGGCTGGGATCGGCGCAACCATTTCTACTACTCCATGCTGCAATCACTGGCGCGGCATTACCGCTTCGATATCGAGCAGCCGTGGGAGGCACTCGACGAGCGCGTACAGCAGGTCATCTTGTACGGCTCGGGGAAGGAGTCCATCGCCTTCCACTACCCAGGGGAGCGCGGCCGCGCCGCGGCGAAGGAACATCCGTTCGAAGGCGTGGTGCCCAACCTCGAGCGCCGCTATCGCGAGACCGACTCCCTCGTGGTGCGCGAGGAGCTTGCGAAGCTCATCGCGCTTCAGCCCTGCCCCGAGTGCGGCGGCGCGCGCCTGCGACGCGAGGCGCTCTACGTGCGCCTGGCGGACCAGTCGCTGCACGACATCTCGCGCTGGCCGCTCGCGAGGACGCTGCCGTTCTTCCGCACGCTCAAGCTCGGCGGCGCGAAGGGCCAGATCGCCGAGCGCATCGTGCGCGAGATCGCGAGCCGGCTCGAGTTCCTGGTGAACGTCGGCCTCGATTACCTCTCGCTCGAGCGCTCGGCAGACACGCTTTCCGGGGGCGAAGCCCAACGCATCCGGCTTGCGAGCCAGATCGGCTCCGGCCTCACCGGCGTGATGTACGTGCTGGATGAGCCGTCGATCGGCCTGCACCAGCGCGACAACGCGCGACTGATCGAGACGCTGAAGCGCCTGCGCGACCTTGGCAACTCGGTCATCGTGGTCGAGCACGACGAAGAAGCGATCCGCGCCGCCGATCACGTGCTCGACATGGGTCCGGGCGCGGGCGACACGGGCGGCCGCGTGATCGCCGAGGGCGCGCTCGCCGATATCCTGGCGAGCCGCGAGTCGCTTACGGGCCGCTATCTTGCGCGCGAACTTTCGATCGAACTGCCGGCACGGCGCAACCGTCCGGGCGAGCAGCGGCTCGTCGTCATCGGCGCGCGCGGCAACAACCTGAAGGATGTGGAGTTGTCGCTGCCGCTCGGGCTGCTGGTTTGCATTACCGGGGTATCCGGCTCCGGCAAATCCACGCTGATCAACGACACGCTCTACGCCGCCGTGGCGCGCGAGCTCTATGGCAGCGCGACGGATCCAGCGCCGCACGATGCGCTGCGCGGCATCGAGCACGTCGACAAGGTGGTGAGCGTTGACCAGAGCCCGATCGGCCGCACGCCGCGCTCCAACCCGGCCACCTATACGGGTCTCTTTACGCCCATCCGGGATCTGTTTGCCGGCGTGCCGGAGGCGCGCCAACGCGGCTATGACGCGGGGCGCTTCTCCTTCAACGTCAAAGGCGGCCGCTGCGAGGCCTGCCAGGGCGACGGCGTCACCAAGGTCGAGATGCACTTCCTGCCGGACGTGTACGTCACCTGCGATGTCTGCCACGGCAAGCGCTACAACCGCGAGACGCTCGAGGTTCGCTACAAGGGCCGCAACATCTACGAAGTGCTGGAGATGACCGCGGCCGAGGCGGCGGAATTTTTCTCCGCGGTGCCCGCTCTCGCACGGCGCCTGAAGACGCTGATCGACGTCGGGCTCGGCTACGTGCGCCTCGGCCAGTCGGCCACCACGCTCTCGGGCGGCGAAGCCCAGCGCGTGAAGCTCTCGCTCGAGCTCGGCAAGCGCGACACGGGGCGCACGCTCTACATCCTGGACGAGCCGACCACCGGCCTGCACTTCCACGACGTCAAGATGCTGCTCGGCGTGCTGCAGCGGCTGCGCGCTGCCGGCAACACCGTGGTCGTCATCGAGCACAACGTCGACGTCATCAAGACCGCCGACTGGATCATCGACCTTGGACCCGAGGGCGGCGACGGCGGCGGGCGCATCGTCGCACAGGGCACGCCCGAGGCCATCGCGCAGAGCGAAGCAAGCCATACCGGCCGCTATCTCGCGCCAGCGCTTGCACCGTACGCGCCCCGCGCGCGCCCCGTGCGGCAGCCCGCCAAGACCCATTGACAGAATCGAACGTTCGTACTATTTTATCCCGGCGATGGACAAACCCACCAAGGGCGAGCAGACGCGCGCGGCGATCCTCGACGAGGCGCTGAAGATCGCGAGCCGGCTCGGCCTCGAGGGCCTCACCATCGGCAGCCTGGCGGAAGCCACCGGCATGTCGAAGTCCGGCCTGTTCGCGCATTTCGGTTCACGCGAAGACTTGCAGCTTGCCGTCCTCGAGCATGGCGCCCAGCGCTACGGCGAGGTGGTGTTCGTCCCGGTGCTCAAAATCGAGCGCGGGTTGCCGCGCCTGCGCGCGCTCTTCGAGCGCTGGCTCGACTGGACGCGTTCGTCGGGCCTGCCGGGCGGCTGCATCATGATTGCGGCGGCCAACGAATACGATGATCGGCCTGGGCCGATCCGCGACGCGGTGATCGCCAACCAGCACCGCGGCATCGCGATCACGGAAAAAGCGGTGCGCCTCGCCATCGACGAAGGCCACCTGCGGCCGGACACGGATCCCGCGCAGATCGCTTTCGAGATGCTCGGCATCGTGCTCGCGAGTCACAATCACCGCCGCCTGCTCGGCGACAAGGAAGCGAGCAAGCGCTCGCTGCGCGCCTTCGACGAGCTGATCGCGCGCCACGCCGGCGCGCCGCGCAAAACCCTGAAAGCCGTTTCCCGCTAAGGAGTCTGCCGATGTCCGCGGTCCTCTCGCTCCCCAGAATTAGCACGAACGTTCGCTTTGCTGCGTCGGCGCTGCTGTTCCCCGAGCTCGCCGGCGCGTGGGCCGAGCGCCTGTTCCTGACGCCGCCGCGCAACGGCGGCACGGCCGCGGCGCTCGATCTGATCGAGGCGCGCGCGTCCTTCCTTGAGCACAAGGGCCGCCACATCGCCACGTGGCGTTGGGGCGAGCGCGAGGCGCCCGCGGTGATCCTCGCGCATGGCTGGGGTGGCTATGCCGCCCAGATGCGCGGGTTCGTGTTTCCGCTGCTTGCCGCGGGCTTCCGCGTCATCGCCTTCGACCAGCCGGCACACGGCGTCTCGGAAGGCAAGCTCACCGCAATGCCGGATTTCGCCGACGTGCTCACGGAGCTCGCCTGGCAGCACGGCGACGTGCGCGCCTTCATCGGTCATTCGCTCGGCGGCGCGGCGGCCGCACTCGCGCTCGCCACGGGGCGCGTGCGGTTCGAAAAGGTGGTGCTCATCAGCCCGCCGGCGGATCTCGTCGGCTATTCGCGGCGCTTCGCGCAATGGCACTGGATGGCGGAAGCGGTGCGGCGCGCAATGCAGTGCGCCATCGAGGAGCGCTATGGCGTGCTGTGGGAGAACCTCGAGGTGGCGCAGCTCGCGCCGCGGCTGCGCGCGCACGCCCTCGTGATCCACGATCGCGACGACCGCAGGGTGCCCTGGACTCAGGGCGCGCACATCGCGCGGCTCTGGCCCGGCGCGCGCCTGATGAGCACCGACGGCCTTGGCCACGGCCGCATCCTCGCGGATGAAGGCGTGACGCACGCCGCGGCCGATTTCATCGCCGGCCGCTCCGCCGTCGCCTGCGTGGCCGCCGACCTGCAGCCGGCGCCACTTTACTGATGGAGCGCACGCTGAGCGTCGAATGGAGCGACCCGGCGGCGCTCGCCGCTGCCGGCCGCACGATGCCGGGCATCGACTTCCTGCGCGCCATCCGCGACGGCCGCCTGCCGTCGCCGCCGATCGCGAAGCTGCTCGGCTTCAGCCTGGTCGAAGTCGAGCCGGGGTATGCGGTGTTCGAGTGCGTCCCGGGCGAGCAGCACTACAACCCGATCGGCGTGGTGCATGGCGGGCTCGCCATGACACTGCTCGATTCCGCGATGGGCGTGTGCATCCACACGCGCATGCCGTCGGGTGCCGGCTACACCACGCTCGAAGCGAAGACCAACCTGGTGCGCGCGATCACCAGCGAAACCGGGCGGCTGCGCGCGATCGGCAAGCTCGTGCATCTCGGCAACCGCATCGCCACCGCGGAAGGCAGGCTTGAGGACGCCACCGGCAAGCTCTACGCGCACGCGACGACCACCTGCATCGTGCTAGCCAACGGCGGCTAGCTGCGCTCCCCGCCAGGCGTACTGCCGCTGGTGATACCCGCGCAGGCTCTCGCGATGGCCGATCGATACCAGCGTGGTGCGCGGCAGGCGCTGCTTGAGCAGGCGATAGAGCGCGTCCTGCGCATCCTCGGGCAGTGACGCTGTCGCTTCGTCGAGGAACAGCCAGTCGGGCTTGTTGAGCAGGGCGCGCGCAAACGCGAGGCGCTGCTGCTCGCCGCCCGAGAGCACCTGCGCCCAGTTCTCTGCTCGCTCCAAGCCGTTCGCGAGCTGCGCAAGTCCGACCGCGCCCAGCGCCTGCGCAATCTCGGTATCGCTGAAGCTCGCGGCATCGCCGGGATAAGTCACCGCGCGCTTCAGCGTGCCGATCGGCAGATAGGGTTTCTGCGGCAGGAACAGCAGGCGCGCTCCCTGCGGCAGTCGCACACGCCCTTTCCAATACGGCCAGATGCCGGCGAGCGCGCGGAAGAAAGTCGACTTGCCCGCGCCCGAAGGCCCGGTGACGAGCACGTCCTCGCCAGGCCGGAACTGGATCGAGGTCGACGCGAGCAGCGGTCTTCCCTGCGGCAGCGCAAGCTGCAGCGCCTCGATGCCGATGGTTTCGCCCGCCGCTTCGGCGCGCTCACCGCCGAGGTCGCGCGCTTCCGCCTTGACGTGCTCGAGCGACTGCGTGAATGTTGTCAAGCGGTCGATGGTCGCTTTCCAGGCCGCGAGCTGCGTGTACGCGTCGATGAACCACCACAGCGAACTGCGCACGTTGGTGAACGAGTTGCCGACCTGAAAGATGTAGCCCATGCCGACTGCGCCGGAGAAGTAACGCGGCGCGGCGACGAGGTACGGGAACGGCACCGACAGCTGGAAGAAGAACGAGACGAACCAGTTGAGCTGCTTGCGCGTGCGCATGATGCCCCACCAGTTCTGAATGACATGGGCGAAGCGCTCGCGGAAGTTGCCAAGCTCCAGATCTTCTCCTTTGTAGAGCGCCACGCCCTCGCTGTTTTCGCGCAGCCGCACGAGCGCATACCGATAGTCGGCTTCGAAGCGCTGCTGGTTGAAGTTGAGCTTCACGAGCGGCCTGCCGATCTTGTACGTGAGCCAGCTGCCGAAGCCCGTATAGACGAGCGCTACCCAGAACATGAAGCCGGGAATCGCCACACCGGCGATGGTGAAGTCACCCGACAGCTCCCAGAGGATGACCGTGAACGACACCAGCATCACGAGCGAGGACAGCAATCCGAGCGAGAGGTCTAGCGTGTTGTCGACGAAGAGCCGCAGGTCTTCGGCGATGCGCTGGTCGGGGTTGTCGACCCCGCGGTCGAGGAGCTGGAGGCGGTAATAGGCGCGATCCTTGAGCCAGTCGGAGAGCAAATGGTCGTTCAGCCAAGTGCGCCACTCGATCTGCAGCATCTGCTGGAGATAAATCTGGTACACCCGCGCGACGATCCATACGAACGCGATGACAGTGAAGACCCAGAGCTGCCGGAAGAACTCCGACTGATTCTTCTGCTCCAAGGCGTTGAAGAAATTCTTATTCCAGGTGTTGAACTGCACCTCGAGCCACACAATGGCGAGCGACAGGCCAACGACGGTGCCGAGCAGGAGCAGTCCCTTCGCGCGCTTCTCGGATACCCAGTACGGCTTCGCCAACGCCCAGAAAGCCGTTAGAAATCTTGCCTTTCGCATGGAGCACCTCAGGTAGGACGCAAATCAGTTTACAGAACGCTCGCGGACGCGTAAGAATTCACATCGCATGTCCTCCGGCCGGGTCTTCCGCTTCGCCCCAGCACAGGAAGAAAAACCCGGCCACTTGTTCGTGTTCCTGCACGGCTGCGGCGCCACCGCCCAGTCGATGATCCCGATCGCATTCAAGTTCCAGGCGCGCTTCCCGAGCGCGGCGCTGGTGCTGCCGAGCGGCTTCGATCCGGACGCGCGCGGCGGCGCGGCGCAAGATTGGTACCCGACGCGCGGGCTTAACTGCGACAACCACCGCGAGCGCGTCGCCGCGGTGCTGCCGGACGTCGAGGACCTCGTGCGCCGCGAGCAGACGAACTACCGCGTGCCCGCGAGCCGCACCGTGCTCATCGGCTTCTCGCAGGGCGGCACGGTGGCGCTCGAGGCGGTGAAGTCGCCCGGCATCGCCGGCGCCGTGGTCGCCTTCTCCTCGCGCTATGCGCGGCTTCCGGGCTGCGACGCGCGCATCGGCTCGCGCATCCATCTCGTGCACGGCGAATTCGATTCAGTCGTCTCGCGCGTTTACGCGGAGCGCGCCGCGCGCGTGCTCGCCGGCCTGCACGTGCCGGTGACGCTCGACATCGTCGAAGACCTCGGCCACGCGCTCTCGCATCGCGCCATCAGCCTCGGGTCGCTCAGGCTCCTGCAGGGCATCTACGAAGGACGGCGCCACACGATTCATTGAATGGCGGCGGGAGAATCTCCCGCCGCAAAGCCATTGAGCGCCGGCATCGTCCTCTTCGCGCACGGCTCGCGCGACCCCGACTGGGCTCGGCCGTTCGAGCAACTCGCGGCCGAGCTCGCACACAAGGTGAGCGGTTCCGTGGCGCTCGCGTACCTCGAGCTCATGCGCCCGCCGCTGGACGAAGCGATCGCGCTGCTCGTCGCCAAAGGCGCAACCTCGATCCGCGTCGTGCCGGTGTTTCTCGGGCAGGGCGGTCACGTCAAGGAAGACCTGCCGCGCCTCGTCGAGCGCGCGCGGAAGACCCATCCCAAAGTGGCGATCACGCTCGAGCCGCCGATCGGCGAGCAGCCGGCGGTGATCGATGCAATCGCCAGTGCAATCACTCGGCCAGCCGATCGACCATCTTCATGACTGCGCGCATCTGCGGCGCGGCCTTGGTGTGGTACTGCGCGCCCGTGTAGCCCCACCAGTCCCAGCAGCCGCGCGGATTGAACACGAGCGGGCTGTAACGCTTCACCACTTGCGGATACAGCACGATGAGCGCGTTGGCATCGGCCCAGCGGTTGTAGCCCGCTTCGCGCACGAAGCGCTCGCCGACCTCGGCCGCGCCCTGGCGGCAGCCGTGGAACGCGACATGGATACGGCACTGCTCGGTCGCGCAACGTTGCGGCACGTACACGAAGCCGACATCGTCCATCGCGATGGCTGCCGCATCGCCGTCGGCATAGCGCGTCTGGTCGAAAGCGAGCAACCGGCCGTGTTCCTTGCTCGCGGGTCGCTGTAGCGAACCGAGCAGGTGGGCGAGCAACTGTCCCGCCGCGTCGTAATCGCAATCGACGATGAACGGTGGGTCCGTGACGTCGCACGCATTGCCGTGGCTGTCGGTGACCATGCCGTGGCCTGCCGGCTTGTCGGCGACGAGCACGACCGGCGCCTTGTATGCAGCGTAGAAGTCGCGCAGCGCTTGCACGACCGCCGGATACACGGTGTGGTCCGCTGTGCCGCTGAAGAGCCATGCGCGCGAGCGTGCAAGGTTCGCGGTGGCATCGATGGCGCGGGCCGCGGCAAGCGCATCTGCCTCGCTCTTGAGCAGCGCAGGCGCAGTCACGGGTGTCCACCGCCCAGGCTGCATGCAGTTGTAGAGCGCCTTGAAGAGGCTGCCCTGCGCGCAGTAATACGGCCCACCGGCGATGACGCCGACGCCGGCAACGCGCGCCGAGTGCGCGACATGGAGCTGCACTGCCATGTAGCCGCCCGATGAAACACCGGAGACGGTAATGCCGTCGCGTGCTGCGTGCAGCGCCGGCAGCGGCTCCGCGGCATGAGCGGCGAGCGCGATGAAAAGGGTGGCGAGCGCCTTCACTGCAGCAGGAATCGCTTGACGACGCGAATCTGCGCGGCGCTCATCAGCGCCGGCGCATGGCCGACGCCCGGAAATTCCGCGACCTGAAGGTCGGGCTTGCGGCTTTTCATCTCGGCGAGCGTGGCGGGAAGCAGGACCTCGGAGAGCGCGCCGCGCAGCAGCAGCGTCGGGCACTGTACCTTGCTCCACACGTTCCAGAGATCGATCCCGCGCATCAGGTCCGGCCCGATCGGAAATTCCGGATCGATGTGCCCATGCAGGCCTTCGCCGATCGCCGGGTCGTAGCGCAGCTCATAGTGGCCGTTCACGCGCCGCGCGCTGTGACGCGCGAGATGGCGCCATTGCTCATCGGTAAGCGGGCCGAAGGGCGCGCACACTTCTCGCAGATACGCCTCCACCTCGCCTTCGCTCGCGAAGCTGCGGCCGCGCGTGATGTACCCTTTCATGCGAAAGAGCGCGCTCCACGGCACGAGCGCGCCGACGTCGTTCAGCACGAGGCGCCGGATCGGCGAATTCTTCTTGGCGGCGAGGAACATGCCGATCAAGCCGCCCATCGAAGTGCCGACCCAATCTACCTGCGCAGACGCTGATTGCAGCCGCGCGAACCAGCGGTTGCGCGCCGGCGCGCTAGCGCGAGCGAGCATCGCCGCCGCATCGCGCTGATAAGTGGCGAAGGTGTATTCGGACTTGTTCCCGAGCCAGTCGCTTGCGCCGCGTCCGGCAACGTCCATGCACACGACCCGGCAGTCGGCCGCAAGCGCGGCGGCGAGGTAGTCGAAGTCGCGGCTGTTGCGCGCAAGGCCGTGCACGCAAACCACTACGTGCGGATTCGCGGCTCTTCCCCAATCGGTGTACGCGATGCGGTGGAACGCACCGCTACCCAGCGCATGAAAGTACTGTTGTTGCATCGCATCATGGTAACGGCCGATGCCTTATCCTGTTTCATCTGTCGCTTAACCATCCCTATTGCGCTGTCCTTGCACCGTCGCTGAAAAGCGTCGCGCCCGCCGCTACGCAGAAGAAAGCGCAAAGTGTAAAGTCGGCGGCGAGGAGGAAGCGCCATGCCCCAGAGACCCGTGCGCAGCATCCTTAGCAGCCAAATTCCAGTCACCGCGAACGGCGAGATGACCGTCGCGCAAGCCGCGCGCCTGATGAAGGATCGGCGCGTCGGCGCGGTGCTCGTCATGCACGAAGGCCGCCTCGCCGGAATCTTCACCGAGCGCGACGCGCTGTTTCGTGTCATCGCCGAGGGCCGCGACCCGGCGAAGACCGAGCTCCAGGACGTGATGACGGCCAATCCGCGCACCATCACGCCCGACCGCCCGTTCGGGCACGCGCTGCACATGATGCACGAGGGCGGCTTCCGCCATGTACCGGTAGTGGAAGGCGGTGCGCCGCTCGGCGTGGTTTCCGCGCGCGATGCGCTCGGCCCGGAGCTCGAGGCGTTCCTTGGCGAGCTAGACAGCCGCGAGCACCTGTTCGAGGTGCTGGGCTAGCGTCAAATCGTTCCCGCGCGAGCGGGAACCCAGAAAAACGGATCCCCGCTTTCGCGGGGATGACGGCTTTCGAGCCTAGGTGGCGAGTTCCGCGACGTTCTCGAAGTAAGCGAGCGCTTCGGGATTGGCCAGCGCGTCGGTGTTGGACACGGGCATGCCGTGCACGACCGCCTTCACCGCGAGCTCGACGACCTTGCCGTTCTTGGTGCGCGGGATGTCCGGCACCTGCACGATGCGCGCCGGCACGTGGCGCGGCGAGGCGCTGCGCTTGATCTCTTCGCGCAGCCGTTCCTCCAGCGGCGCGTCCAGCGTGTAACCGGGCCTTAGCTTCACGAACAGCACGACCCGGGTGTCGGTGGGCTCGTCCGGCGGCCAGAGCTGGCCGATCGCCACCGATTCCTCCACCTCGTGGACGCGTTCGACCACGCGGTAGATCTCCGCGGTGCCGATTCTGATGCCGCCCGGGTTCAGCGTCGCGTCGGAGCGCCCGTAGATGATCATCGTGCCGCGATCGGTGAGCTCGGCCCAGTCGCCGTGGCACCAGACGTTCTGGTACTTGGCGAAGTACGCGGCGTGGTAGCGCTCGCCGCCGCGGTCGTTCCAGAAGCCAAGCGGCATCGACGGGAAGGGCTTGGTGCACACGAGCTCGCCCTTCTCGTTCTCCACGGGGTTGCCTTCCTCGTCGTACACATCGATCGCCATGCCGAGCGAGCGGCACTGCATCTCGCCGCGGTAGACCGGGAGCACCGCATTCGCGTCCGCGAATGCACCCATGATGTCGGTGCCGCCGGAAATTGACGACAGGCACACGTCTTTCTTCCACGCGTCGTAGACGTAGTCGTAGCTTTCGGCCACCAGCGGCGAGCCGGTCGAGATGACCATGCGCAGCGCAGCCAGGTCGTGGGTTTCGACCGGCCGCAGGTCGCGCTTCGCGCACCCGTCGATGAACTTCGCGGAGGTGCCGAAATGCGTGAAGCGCTCCTTCTCCGCGTAGTCGAAAAGCATGCGGCCGCCGAGTGCAAAGGGCGAGCCGTCGTAGAGCATCAGGCTCGCCTCGGCGGCGAGCCCCATGAAGAGCACGTTCCACACCACCCAGTTGGTGGTGCAGTAGTAGAAGAAGCGATCGCCCGGCCGCACGTCGAAGTGCAGCTTGAAGGTCTTCACGCTCTGCAGGAGTGTGCCGCCCGCCCCGTGCACGATGCACTTCGGCGTGCCGGTCGTGCCCGAGGTAAAGAGGATGAACACCGGGTGATCGAACGGCAGCTGCGCGTAATTGATGTCTGCCGGCTGGTAGCGCCGCAGCCATTCGTCGAGCGTCACCGCCTTCGGAATGTCCGAGACATCGACGCGCCGATCGAGGTGCGGGACGACGACGACCTTGCGCACGCTCGGCAGCTTCTCGGCGATCGCGCGCACGCGCTCGAGCGAATCGTGCTCCTGGCCGTTGTAGCGGTAGCCATCGGCGCAGAAGAGCGCTTTCGGCTCGATCTGGCCGAAGCGGTCGAGCACGCCGTCGGCGCCGAAGTCGGGCGAACAGGACGACCAGACGATGCCTTGCGAGAGCGCCGCGAGCGCGAGCATCCCCGCCTCGGGAATATTCGGGATGAACGCCGCCACGCGATCCCCCGCGCGCAGGCCGAGGGCCTGCAGTGCCTGCGCGGCGCGTGACACGTCGCTCGTCAGATCGGAGTAGCTCACGCGCCGCTTGAAGCCGGTCTCGTCCCAGAAGACGAAGGCATCGCCGCGGTCGCCGCGCCGCAGGAGGTTCTGCGCGAGATTGAGCCGCGCCTCCGGGAACCAGTGCGCGCCCGGCATCTTGTCGCCGTCGACCAGCACGGTCGAGCCTTTGCGCGCCGCCTGAACGCCGCAGAAATCCCAGAGGTCGGACCAGAACTCCTCGGGGTTCTCCACCGACCAGCGGTAGAACTCGGGATAGCTGTTGACGTCAAGCTTGCGTTTGCGGATCACCTGGCGCGCGAACTGCGTGAGGCTCGCGTCTTCCACCGCGCGCTCGCTCGGCTGCCACAGCATGTCGGGCTGGCGGCTCAAAGCCAGGTCTCCTACGATTCGGGGCGGTGATTATATTGCCCGAGGCGCTCGCCGAGATTAGGCGGCACCACCGCATGGCGGAGGCCGAGGCGGTAGCGCGACTGCGCGCCATGCGGCCGCCGGGCGGCGGCGAGATCGAGCGCACGGCGCTGCGGCTCGCCGAGCGCGTGCGCGCCACGCCGCCGGGGCCGCTCAGCGCCGAATCGTTCCTGCGCCACTATGGTCTTTCCACGCCGGAGGGCGTGGCGCTCATGTGCGTCGCGGAGGCGTTGCTCCGCATCCCCGACGCCGCGACCGCCGATGCGCTCTTGCGCGACAAGCTCGCCCAGGGCGACTGGACGCCGAGCGGCGACGACTCGCTGCTCGCCAACGCCGCCGACTGGGCGCTCCTCCTCACCGGCAAGCTCGCGCGCTGGCACGACGAGCCCTCGCCGCTCAAGAGCATCGTCGCGCGCCTTGGCGAGCCGGTGGTGCGCGCCGCGGTGCGGCAGGCGATGCGTATCCTCGCCGAGCAGTTCGTGCTCGCCGAAACCATCGAAGACGCGGTGCGCCGCGGTGCCGAGCGCGCGCCGTTCGTCCATTCGTACGACATGCTCGGCGAAGCCGCGCGCACCGCCGAGGATGCGGCCCGCTATATGGAGCTCTACGCGCACGCCATCCGCACGGTGCGCGCGCCGGACAC
Source organism: Burkholderiales bacterium (assembly GCA_035689325.1). GTDB lineage: Bacteria > Pseudomonadota > Gammaproteobacteria > Burkholderiales > SG8-39 > SCGC-AG-212-J23. Next base: position 27,733 of record DASSLQ010000155.1, read on the forward strand.
GATCTCCATCAAGCTTTCCGCGCTTCATCCACGCTTCGAAGAAGCCAAGCGCTCCCGCGTCATGGCGGAGCTGCTGCCCCGGCTGCGCGAACTCGCGCGCCTCGCGGCGGAGCGCGGCATCGGCTACACCATCGACGCGGAGGAGTCCGAGCGCCTCGAGCTCACGCTCGACCTGCACGCCGCGCTCACCGACGAGTACACGCCCGGCCTCGCCGTACAGGCGTACCAGAAGCGCGCGCTGCCGGTGTGCGAATGGCTCGTCTCCCTCGGCCGCACCGCCAAGCGCCGGCTGCCGATCCGGCTCGTCAAAGGCGCTTACTGGGACAGCGAAATCAAGCGCGCGCAGCAGCTCGGCCTGCCGGATTACCCGGTGTTCACGCGCAAGAGCGCGACCGATGTCTCCTATATCGCCTGCGCCGCCACGCTGCTCGCGGCGCCGGAGGCCATCTATCCCGCATTCGCTACGCACAACTGCCGGACGGTGGCGACCATTCTCACGCTGGCCGACGGCCGGGAGTTCGAGTTCCAGAAACTCGTCGGCATGGGCGACGCCCTGTATGAAGCGCTGCTCGCGGAGCAGCAAGTCACCGTGCGCATGTACGCGCCGGTGGGGAGCTTCACCGATCTGCTGCCCTACCTCGTGCGCCGCATGCTGGAGAACGGCGCGAACACCTCCTTCGTGCACCAGATCGCCGATCCGGCGGTGCCACTCGACGCGCTGGTGGCCGACCCGTTTGCCCGGCTTCCCGAGCCCTACGCGGGCGATGAGCGCATTCGGTTGCCGCGCAATCTCTATCCAGACCGATTGAACTCGCTCGGCGTCGACCTCTCGCGCCGCGACGTGCTGGATGCCTTGCACTACCGTATTACTACCGGCCGGCCGCTCGCGGCGGCGCCGGATACGAGCGCAAGCGAGTTGCAATCATCGATCGCGCGCGCGGCGCAAGCGTTCGAGCGTTGGTCGCGCACGCCAGGCGCCAAGCGCGCCGCGCACCTCGAGGCGGCAGCGGAGCTTCTCGAGGGCCGCATCGCCGAGCTGGTTTCGCTCATAGTGCGCGAAGGCGGCCGCACCTACGCCGATGCGGTAGCCGAAGTGCGCGAGGCGGCGGACTTCTGCCGCTACTACGCGCTGCAGGCGCGGCTGCGATTCGCCGAGCCGCGCATCCTTCCCGGCCCGGCAGGCGAGCGCAACGAGCTGCATTTGCACGGCCGCGGCGTCTTCGCCTGCATCAGCCCCTGGAACTTTCCGCTTGCCATCTTCACCGGCCAGGTTGCCGCAGCGCTCGCCGCCGGCAACACGGTCATCGCCAAGCCGGCAGAGCAGACGCCACGCATCGGCCTGCGCGCCCTCGAGATCCTGCGCGAGGCCGGCATTTCCCCCGATGCAGCGATCGCCGCCGTCGGCGACGGCGAAACCGTCGGCGCTCCACTCCTCGCCGATCCACGCATCGCCGGCGTCGCCTTCACCGGCTCCGTCGAGACCGCGAAGCGCATCAACGCGGCGCTCGCCGCGCGCGACGGCCCGATCGTGCCGCTCATCGCCGAGACCGGCGGCGTGAACGCGATGCTCGTCGACTCCTCCGCGCTGCCCGAGCAGGTCGTCGACGACACCGTGATCTCGGCCTTCCAGAGCGCCGGGCAGCGCTGCTCGGCGCAGCGCATTCTCTTCGTCGACGAAGGCGCCGCGCCGCGCATCCTGCAAATCCTTGCCGGTGCGCTCGCTGAGCTGAAAGTCGGCGACCCAGTCGAGCCCGACACCGACATCGGGCCGATCATCGACGCGCCGGCGCAGGCCGCGCTCGCGCGCCACGTCGAAAGGCTACGGAAGTCAGCGAAGCTCATCGGCGAAGCGCCGGCGCCAACGACGAAGGGCACGTTCATCGCGCCGATCGCCTTTCAGCTCGCGCTTGAGCAACTGCCGCGGACCGAGGTGTTCGGCCCGGTGCTGCACGTCTGCACCTATCGGCGCACCGAGCTGGCGAAAGTTCTGGAGTGGCTGCGCAACACCGGCTTCGGCCTGACGCTCGGCATTCACAGCCGCATCCATAGCTTCGTCGACGAAATCGTCTCCGCGACCCGCGTCGGCAACACGTACGTGAACCGCAGCATGATCGGCGCTGTTGTAGGCGTGCAGCCCTTCGGCGGCGAAGGCCTCTCCGGCACCGGCCCGAAGGCCGGCGGGCCGCACTACATGCTGCGATTTGCCACCGAGCGAACGCTGACCGTCAACACCGCAGCCATCGGCGGCGTAACCGAGCTGCTCAGCCGATCGTGAGCGCAGGCTGGGACTTGCGCCAGTGTCAGGAGGTCTTCAGTGGGCTGACGAACGGCTTACGCGCCACTGGCTGCAGTCGTTTTTGCCGGCAACCATGATAATTCCGTAGCAGACATTCCAAAGGGAGAGCGCACATGAAAAGCAGAATCGCAGTCCTTGCATTGAACCTTGGTGCGGCTTTCATGCTGTCGTCGTATCCAGGTCGCACCGTTTCGGCGTCACCGGCTGAAAAGATCGATGCAGCGAAAATCGTAACGCTCGTCTGCGGCCGATTTGCCTCCAACATCTGCGCGGACCTGGAGCAGGTGGCCGCCGATGGCACATTGACGCCCTACACGGCGCCGCCCTCCGGATTCGTGCTGGTGGTAACGGACTTCGTGTGGAAAGCGGCGTTGGTGCCGCCCGGGCAGGTCGCCTTCGCCACGCTCCACCACGAGCTCACGTCGCCGCCCCGCGACGTTGCGTTTTCCACCGCGGTCGCCACCCCTGACGGCGCGGCGGTTACCGAATCGCACTTCACCACGGGCCTTCTGTTCAGCGATGTCCCGATCGTGTTCGTGTCCCACACGCCGGACGTCGCGATTCTCCATGGTTACCTGGCGAAACAGCGTGAGCGTGATTAGGCGCTGCTAATCCACTCGGGCGCCTGAGGCCTTAACGACAGGCGCCCATTTGGCGATCTCGTCCTTGATGTAGGCGCCGAACTGCTCCGGCGTGTTCGGCACGAAGCGAGCGCCTTCGACGAGCAGGCGCTGCTTGAGATCGGCGCCCTGCATGACCTTGTTCACTTCGCCGTTCCATTTGCGCACGAGGTCGGCCGGCGTGGCGGCGGGCGCGAGCAGGCCGATCCAGTTGTTCACTTCGAAACCGGGAAGGGTCTCCGCCACGGTCGGCAGATCGGGCGCCGCGGCAGAGCGCACCGAGCCGATCGTGGCGATGGCGCGTAGCTTGCCCGCTTTCACGTGCGGGAGCACCGTCGGCATGGTGGCGAAGATGAGCGAGGTCTGGCCGGCGAGGAGATCGGTGATCGCGGGGACGTTGCCTTTGTAAGGCACGTGCGTCATGTCGACCCGCGCCATGGTCTTGAAGAGCTCGCCCGCGAGGTGGCTCGCCGTACCCATGCCGGCAGAGGCGAAGGTAAGGCGGCCCGGATGCGCGCGGCCGTAGGCGATGAGGTCGAGGACGCTTTGCGCTGGAACCGACGGGTGCACGACGAGCAGGCCTTCGGCCTCGAGCACCAGCGCGATCGGCGCGAAGTCGCGCACCGGGTCGTACGGCATGCTGGCAAAGAGGCTGACGTTTACCGCGTGCGTGCCGAAGCTGCCCATGACGAGCGTATAGCCGTCGGCTGGCGACTTGGCGACGGCATCGGCGCCGATGTTGCCGCCGGCGCCAGTGCGGTTCTCGATCACCACCGGCTGGCCCCAGCGCTCGGCGACACGGCCGCCGATCAGGCGCGCATAGAGATCGGCGATGCCGCCGGCAGGGAATGGCACGACGAGCTTGATCGGCTTTGAGGGATAGGGCTGCGCGGCGGCGGGCGCGAGCCAGGTTGCGGCGGCGAGCGCAGCGGCGGCAAGCCGACCTACAATGCGCATGCTTCCATCCTGCTCGGTAGTCTAGCAACGGAAACCAAGACCAAGCTCGCCGAGAAGTTCGCTCAGCTCTATTACGCGGAGGTTGATCCCGAAGAGCTGGCGGCGCGCGACCCGGCGGACCTGCAAGGCGCCGCGGCGGCGCACCTCGCGTTCGGGCGCAGTTTCATCGGCGGCGAAGCGAAGTTGCGCGCCTACAACCCGCTGCGCGGCGAACACGGCTGGACGAGCACGCACACCGCGATCGAGATCGTGGGCGACGACATGCCTTTCCTCGTCGACACGGTAACCATGGAAGTGAACCGCCAAGGGTTGACGCTGCACCTGCTGGTGCATCCGGTGCTGCGCGTGGCGCGCGACGCAAAAGGCCAATTGCGCGACGTGTCGGCGCCCGCCGAATCGAGCGAAGGACGGCTCGAGTCGTACATGCACGTGGAGGTCGATCGCGTGACCGACCCGGCGCGGCTGCGCGAGCTCGAGGCGGGCATCGCCAAGGTGCTCGGCGACGTGCGCGCGGCGGTCGAGGATTGGCGCGGCATGCAGGCGCGCATGGTCGATGTGCTGAGCCGCATCGAGTCCGCGCGCAGCGCGCTTCCGGATGCGGAGCTCGAGGAAGGTCGCGCGTTTCTCGCCTGGCTGCTGAATCATCATTTCACTTTCCTCGGCTGCCGTGACTACGTGCTGGAGAAGAAGGGCGGGGAAGACGTGCTGCTCATCGTCCCCGGCTCCGGCCTCGGCATCCTGCGCGAGCGCGGCGAAACGGTGTCCGCGAGCTTCGCCACGCTGCCGCCCGAGGCGCGCAAGCGCGCGCGCGTGAAGGAGCTGCTGGTCCTCACGAAGGCGAACGCGCGCTCAACGGTCCATCGGCCGGGCTACCTCGATTACGTGGGAGTGAAGCACTTCAACGCCGCGGGCGAAGTGACCGGCGAGACGCGCTTCCTCGGCCTGTATACGCACACCGCGTACGCGGAGAACCCGATGCAGGTGCCGCTCCTGCGGCGCAAGCTCGCCGACGTGATCGCGCGCGCGGGGCTGCTGCCCGCCGGCTACAGCGGCAAGGCGCTCGCCTCGATTCTCGAGAACTATCCGCGCGACGAGCTGGTGCAGATCAGCACCGATGACCTCCACCGGCACGCGATGGCGATCCTGCAGCTCGGCGAGCGGCAGCGGCTGCGGCTGCTGGTGCGCCAGGACGCGTATTCGCGCTTCGTCGCCTGCCTCATCTATGTGCCGCGCGAGCGCTACAACACCGAGCTGCGCCAGCGGATCCAGAACATCCTCACCGAGGCGTTCAATGGCGCCTCCTCCGACTTCGACGTGGATCTGTCGGCCTCGGCGCTCGGGCGCATCCTGATGCGCATCCGGACGAAGCCGGGCGAGATGGCGGCGCGGCCGGATCTGAAGGAGCTCGAGCGCCGGCTGGTGCAGGCGATGCGCGGCTGGGAGGACGATCTCTACGCGGCGCTCGTCGAGCGCCACGGCGAGGAGCGCGCGAACCAGCTGTGGCGCAGGTACCAGCACGCATTCCCGGCGGGCTATCGGGAAGAGTTCGCCGCGCGCGATGCGCTCGTCGATATCGACAGGATCGAAGCGCTCGATCCGCAGCGCGATTTCGCCATGAACCTGCGCGCCGCCAGCCCGGAAGAGCCGGGGATGCTGCGCTTCAAGATCTACCGGCGCGGCGGCGAGCGCATGCCGCTCTCCGACACGGTGCCGCTCTTCAAGCGCCTCGGCGTGCGCGTGCTGTTCGAGCACCCGCACAAGGTCGAGCCGGCCGGCGCGGTTCCCGTCTGGACGGTGGATTTCGGGCTGATCCCTCCTGCGAGCGCGCGGCCGCTCGAACAGGTGCGCGAGAATTTCCACGCCGCGTTCTTCGGCATGTGGTCGCGAACCATCGAAGGCGACCCTCTCAACCGCCTCGTGCTGAGCGCGGGCCTGAGCCCGCGCGAAATCACGGTCCTGCGCGCCTACGCGCGTTACCTCCGGCAGGCGGGCTCGACCTTCAGCCTGCCGTACGTGGAGCAGGCGCTCGCCTCGAACCCGCGCGTCGCGGCGCTTCTCGTGCAGCTCTTCCTGGCACGCATGCGCGAAGGCGGCGCGGCGCGCGAGCCGGACCTGAGCGCCGAGCTGGCGGCGGCGCTCGACGAGGTGCAGAACCTCGATGAGGACCGCATCCTGCGCAGCTTCGTCGCCGTGATCCGCGCCACGCTGCGCACGAACTATTTTCTGGAGAAGCCCTACGTAGCCTTCAAGCTCGATTCGAAAGGCGTGCCCGGGCTGCCGGAGCCCAAGCCACTCTTCGAGATCTGGGTTTACTCACCGCGGGTGGAGGCCGTACACCTGCGCGGCGGCTACGTTGCGCGCGGCGGCATCCGCTGGTCCGACCGCATGGAGGACTTCCGCACCGAAGTCCTCGGCCTGATGAAGGCGCAGATGGTGAAGAACGTGGTCATCGTGCCGGTCGGGGCAAAAGGCGGCTTCGTGCTGAAGCAGCCGCCGCCGGCCGGAGATCGCGATGCCTTGATGAAGGAAGGCGTCGCCTGCTACCAGACCTTCCTGCGGGGGCTGCTCGACGTCACCGACAACCTGGTCGACGGCAAGATCGTGCCGCCCAAGGGCGTGCTGCGCCACGACGGCGACGACGCGTACCTGGTCGTCGCGGCGGACAAGGGTACGGCAACGTTCTCGGACATCGCGAACGGCATCGCGGCGGAATACGGTTTCTGGCTCGGCGACGCCTTTGCCTCGGGCGGCTCGGCCGGCTACGACCACAAGAAGATGGGTATCACCGCGCGCGGCGCGTGGGAGTCGGTCAAGCGCCACTTCCGCGAGCTCGGCCTCAACACGCAGTCGACCGACTTCAACGTGGTCGGCATCGGCGACATGTCGGGCGACGTGTTCGGCAACGGCATGCTGCTTTCGCGCCACATTCGCCTGGTGGCGGCGTTCGATCATCGGCACATCTTTCTGGACCCGTCGCCGGACGCCGAGGCGAGCTACCGGGAGCGCGAGCGCCTGTTCAAGCTGCCGCGCTCGTCCTGGGCGGACTACGACGCGAAGCTGGTCTCGAAGGGCGGCGGCGTCTTCCCGCGCAGCGCGAAGTCGGTGCCGCTTGCGCCGGAAGTCCGCAAGGTGCTCGGCATCGAAGCGACCGCGCTCACGCCGAACGAGCTGATCAGCGCGATCCTCAAGGCGCCGGTGGAGCTGCTCTACAACGGCGGCATCGGCACATACGTCAAGGCGCGCCGCCAGACGCACGCCGAGGTCGGCGATCGCGCGAACGACGCCATCCGCGTGAACGGCGCGGAGCTGCGCTGCAAGGTGGTGGCCGAAGGCGGCAACCTCGGCTTCACGCAGCTCGGGCGCGTCGAGTACGCGCTTGCCGGCGGCCGCATCAACACCGACGCCATCGACAATTCGGCCGGCGTCGATTGCTCGGACCACGAGGTCAACATCAAGATCGCGCTCAACGCCGTGGTGCGGGCGGGGAAGCTCAGCCTGCCCGAGCGCGACAAGCTGCTCGTCGAGATGACCGACGAAGTGGCCGCGCTCGTCCTGCGAGACAACTATTTCCAGACGCAGAGCCTCTCGGTCTCCGGGGCGCTCGCGCCCGCGCTGCTCGATCCGCAGGAGCGCTTCATCAAGAGCCTGGAGAAGGCCGGGCGCCTCAACCGCGCGCTCGAATTCCTCCCTGACGACGAGCAGTTTGCCGAGCGCCGCGCCGCGAAAGGCGGGCTCACGCAGCCCGAGCGCGCGGTGCTGCTGGCGTACGCCAAGATCGCGCTCTACGACGAGCTGCTCGCCTCGAACGTGCCGGACGACCCGTTTATTTCCACCGCGCTCGAGCGCTACTTCCCGCCGCAGCTGCGCAGCCGCTACAAGCCGCAGATCCACGCGCATGCGCTGCGTCGCGAGATCATCGCCACGCATGTGACGAACAGCATGATCAACCGCGTCGGCAGCACTTTCGTGCACCGCATGCAGGAAGAGACCGGCGCGCCGGCGCCCGACGTGGTGCGCGCCTATCTCATCGTGCGCGAAGTGTTCGGCATGGTGAACCTGTGGCAGGCAGTCGAGGCGCTCGACTACAAGGCGCCCGACCGCGTGCAGAGCGCGATGGTGATCGACGCCGGCCGGCTGATCGTACGGGCGACGCTCTGGTTCCTGCGCAACCGCGCGCACCTCGGCGCCCTCACGCGCTCGATCGCGCGCTTCCGCGCGGGCGCCGAACGGGTGGCGGCGCTCCTGCCCGATATCCTGCCGGCGACGGAAAAGACCGGGTTTGCTGCCAGCGCCGCGCGCCTGCAAAAGGAAGGCGTGCCGCCCGAGCTCGCCGCGCGCTGCGCCGCCTTCGAGGCGC
>DASSLQ010000156.1:0-2077 GCA_035689325.1 Burkholderiales bacterium
CTGGGCCCCGAGCAGCGTCTCGACCAGGGTCAGCGCGGCGATAAGGCCTGCGCCGCCGGCAGCCACGATTGCACTACGTGGACGCGCTGCCTCCGCGGCGAAGAAGCTGGTAGCGAGCAGCAGCATCGCGAGCGCTGCGCCCGGAGACATCGCAGCGTAGTCCGCGCCGAAATCGCGCAAGGCCGGCACGCCGAGCACCCAGCCCCAGATCGCGGCGGCGCCGAGCCCGGCGACGATGCCGTAAGCAGCGCGCGAGACGCGCGCAAGCCTCGGGACGAGAAGCGAAAGAGACGGCATCCGAATGCGCAGCCTAGCTGCGCGCGCCGGCCCTTACTATCAGCCGAATGACTACCTGCGGGTCGCTGTAGCAGTCCTGTCGCCGCGCGACGACGCGCGCACCGGTTGCGGCGGCTGCTTCCTCACCTTCGACATGACGAACTGCGCGAGCGCTGCGGGCGAGCCGAATTGCGCCTTGATGATCCAGCTCGCCGCCGCCATTGCGATGCTCGTGATACCGCCCACCTTGGCGGCTTTCTTCTGGTCGCGCGAGAGTGTCGCGCGATGCTCATGGCGGCGCATGATGCCGCCGGCCGCAAGAAAGCCGAACACAGCTGCGGCGCCAATTGCCCACGGCGAAGTAAGCGCGCGAAGCGTTGCCTGCCCGGTCTGGCGAGCGACGGCCTCGACGCGGTGACGCCGCTCGGCGATACGCCGCTCTACTTCATAGATTTCCTGGTCGGGAGGAATCATTGAGGGGGCTCCGGATCTTTCCCGCGCAGCTGGCGCAGAAGTGCGGTAAACGGCAGTTCTCTCGCGAGCGAGAACGTAAACCAGCCCAGCGCTGCCGCAGCGACGAGATTGATGAGCGCCGCCACGCCGAGCGCGATCGGCCAGGACGCACCTTGCCCCCACGCGAAGACGATGCCGGCGGCGACGAGCCCCATCCAGGAGGTCACTATCAACACGGCACCGACCAGCACGGCGCCGAGGATCCACGCCAGGCGGATCGCGGCGCGACGTGCGTCGAGGACGGTAAGCTCGGCGTAGTCGGCAACGAGCTGCCGTGCTTCGCCGAGCAGGCGGCCGAGGACCTGACCCAGGCCTGGGGCCGGACGCCGAGTCGCGTCGGGTGTCATGAAGTGCGCCTTAGCGGCGCGTGATCATGTGCAGGAGGTAGCCCGCGGCGAGGGCGATGCCCAGCGCCTGGAGCGGGTTCTCGCGGACGAAGTCGCGCGCCGCGCCCATCCAGTCGTCCCGCATGTCGATCAGTTGTCCGCCTTTGGCGCTGAAACGATCGGCATAGTTGCTCGCCACGGACGCCGCCTTGTCGACTGCGTCGTGCGCGGACTGGCTCATGCGATCGATCGTGCCCTCTGTGCTGCGCTTTGCTTCGGCCATGAAATCCTCCAGTGAATTAGCGACTGGCTAAAAGCAACCTCTATACCCGCCGGCGCCGCGACCCGTTCGCAGGGACGTCGTTCGGTGTGCCCCTGCGCTCGGTGTCTTTCAGGCCCCGCTCCACGTCATTCGCGGCCTTGACGATGCGGCGGCGGCGGAGGAATCGGGACTTGGCGGGCACGAATTCCGGTTTTTGCGCTTTCATGCCGCGTCCCGCCGGTCGTCGTAATCGTTCTCGGCCGGCTGGCGACGCTTGCCCATGTCCTCGCTCTTATAGGCAGCGAGGCGGTTGTAGAGCGTCTTCAGGCTGATGCCGAGCATGTCGGCGGCCTTGCGCTTCGAGCCGCACTCGGCGAGGGTGGCCTCGATCAGGCGCCGGCTCACCTCGTCGAGGGTGCTGCCGACCCGCACCGAGAGAAGCGGTGCCGATTCGGGCTGCGCCACGGCCGCGGGCGCGAGATGCGCATCGATCACTTCGTCGGCCAGGATGAAAGCCCGCTGCACATAGTTCTTGAGCTCCCGGACGTTGCCCGGCCAGCTATGCGCGTAGAGCGCGGCGATCGTCGCCGGCGCGAAGCTCTTCTGCGCGCTCTCCTGCTTGTTCAGCACATCGAGGAAGTGCTGGGCCAGGAGCTCGATGTCGGTGCCCCGCTCACGCAGCGGTGGCATGGCGATCGGG
>DASSLQ010000157.1:0-18824 GCA_035689325.1 Burkholderiales bacterium
ATATTTTTCGAAGACATGGGCTCCCGCTCGCGCGGGAACGACGACTCGCCGCTTCTACCCGGCCGTGATTACTTCGGCGCCGCCCGCGTAGAGCTTCTCCACCAGCGCGGCACGCCGCTCGAGCACCGCGCGCTGGTTCATATAGCCCTTGTCGGTGATCTCGTTGGCGTCGATCGACGGCGGCTCGCTCATCACCAGGAGCCGCCGCGGATGCGTCGAGGTCCCGCCGTCGGCGGCCAGCTTGGCGAGCGCGGCCTGCAGCCGTTCGCGCACGTCCGAGTGGGCTCTGGCAGCTGCGCTGAGAAACACGAGCGCGCCGATCTCGTCGCGATCGTGGCCGGTGATGACGGCATCCTGGATGAGCGGATCCGCCGCGGCGATGAGTTTCACGCGCACGGCGCCCGCGTGCACCCACGTGCCGGTCGTCAGCTTGAAATCCTCGGCGACGCGGCCATCGAAGACGATGCCCTCCGCCGGATCGTGCGCGTCGGCGAACTTCACCGCGTCGCCGATGCGATAGAAGCCTTCGTCGTCGAATGCCTCGCGCGTGAGATCCGGCTGCTGGTAATAGCCGGGCATCACGTTCGGGCCGCGCACTCGCACCTCCAGCTTGCCGGCGCCCGGCACGAGCTTCAGCTCGCATTCCGGTATCGGCAGGCCGATCACGCCCGGCCGATCCATGTGGAAGTGCACCGAGGTGGCGAGCGGCGAAGTCTCGGTCGATCCCCACGCCGAGAGGAACGCGACGCGCGGCCCGCCCAGGCTTTTCAGCCGGTCCCACAGGTTCGGCGGCAGCGCGGCCGCGGCGTAAAAGAGCACGTCGAGCTCGCGGAAAAAGCTCTGGCGCAGCTTTTCGTCGCGCTCGAGATAAGGCAGCAGGAGCTCATAGCCGCGCGGCACGTTGAAGTACAGGGTGGGCGAGACCTCCGCCAGGTTCTTCACCGTCGTCTCGACGAGACCGGGCAGGGGCTTGCCGCCATCGATGTAGAGCGTGCCGCCGTTGCGCAGGATGAGGTTGAAGTTGTGGTTGCCGCCGAACGTGTGGTTCCACGGCAGCCAGTCGACCACCACCGGCGGCCGGTCCTCGACGAAGGGCCAGCATTGCGCGAGCTGCTGCTGGTTCGCGCACAGCATGCGGTGCGTATTGATCACGCCTTTCGGCACGCCGGTCGAGCCCGAGGTGAAGAGAATCTTTGCCAGCGTCTCGCCGCGCACCTTGGCGTGCTCGCGCTCCATGAGCGAGCCGGGGTTGGTTTGCAGCAGCTCGGCCACCGGCGTCGATTGCGCGCCGACCGCCGCCAGCGCCGGCGCGAACTTCGCCGGCTCGGCCGCGAACACGAGGCCGGGCTTCAGCAGCGCGAAGATGTGCTTCAGCTTGCCGTAGTCCTGCGACATCAGCGAATACGCGGGCGAGATCGGGGCCGCGGGAATGCCGACGTGCATCGCGCCGAGCGCGAGAAGCGCGTGGTCGATGCTGTTGTCCGAGACGATGGCGACCGGCCGCTCGGCGTTGAGCCCGCGCTCGAGGAGCGCCTGGCCGATGCGCCGCACGGCGCCATACGCTTCGCGATAAGGAATCTTGCGCCAGCCGTCGCCTTTGCGCTCGGCGAGGAAGGTGCGCTCGGGCGCCTTGTCCGACCAGCCCGCCAGCCATTCGGTCACGCAGCGCGCGTAAGGCGCGAGCTTCTGCGGCGAGCGCAGGTAGATGTTCCTGGCTCGACGCTCTACTTCGACCTTCGCCGGAGCGAGGCGCAGCTTCGCTTGCATGGCCTGATTTTAGGATGCCTCGGGCTAAAGGTAACCCGCCCGTATCAATTGTTCCCGCGAGGTAACAGTGCGTGCGCCGTGGCGGGCACGCTGCTACGGTGCTGCGAACTCAGAACGCGGCAGCCCGAGCGGCCGCAAGCCGAAAGGGGAGATGATGACCACCGCTCGACGTGTAATCCCTCTTGCGTTCCTTCTGACCATTGGCTCGATAAACGCCCTCGCCGCCTATGACGATGACGACATCGCTCCGCCATGCAACCTGCCAGCCGATCCTGCGCGGATTCAATATGTGATCGCCTACGACAGCCGGATGCAGGCCGCCTGGCGGGAGCGGACGGCGCCCCATGCCGGCGTCGCCGAACCGGTGACCGTCTCCGGTTATCAGCGCGGCTGGTATACGCGCAGCAAGGGCACCCGGCTCGGGGCGACGTACCTCGGCGTCGTTCCCGACGCCGCGAGCTCGCTCAATGCAGTCATGTACCGAATGGACGCCGTCGACCTGGCGGCGACGGACCGGCGGGAGCGCCTGTATTGCCGCGTCCACATCCTCCCTGCCGCAATCAAGCTGCTGGCGCCGGGAAAGACGACCATCACGAACGCGCAGCTCTGGATCTACGAGATTCCGGCCGGCGAAGCGACAGCCGCCGACGAAGATCATCCGATCGCGCAGTCGTATGTCGATGTGTTTCTCGCCGGCTGCCTGGAGCAGGAAGAGCGCTACAAGCTGCGCGACTTCGCCGTGCAGTGCGTGCGCACGACGACCGGCTGGTCGGCGCACTGGGTCAACGATCGGCTCTATCCCGGCCATCCTTCCATGTTCCAGCCGCGCGCGTTGCAGATCGACAGACTCCTTGCCGCCGAAGTTCCGAGCTACTGGGTGCAGACACGCTCGGTGCAGAGCTACTGGTCGCGCCTGCCTCTGAAAGGCGGCAAGCCGGGGATAACGCACTAGCGCTCTCGCTCTCCCAGGGTCGACCATGCGCGCGGCCCGCTTTAGCATCAGCACCGTATGTTCGTGCACGAGGCCGAACGCAAGACCGCGGTGCTGGCGGAGCACGAAGTCGTGGTGCTCGGCGGCGGGCCCGCCGGCATCGCGGCCGCGGCGGCGGCGGGCCGGGCAGGGCGCTCCACGATCCTCGTCGAGCGCTACGGCTTTCTCGGCGGTGCCGGCACCGCGGCGGGCCTCGCGAATTTCTGCGGCTTGCATGCGAAGGTAAATGGCGAGCATCGCCAGGTAGTGCATGGCATCGCCGACGAGGTGCTCGAGCGCTTGAAAAGCATGGGCGCGCTCAGCGCGCCGCACATGCTGTTCGGCGGCCGCATCCAGGCGCAGGCGTACGACGTCTCGGCGTACAAGCTCGTCGCCGATCAAGTACTAGTCGCAGCTAATGTAAAGCTCTTGTTCCATGCGCTTGCATGCGGCTATCGCGATGGGCACCTGCTGGTGGAGACGAAGTCCGGCCGGCGCGCGATCCGCGGTCGCATCTTCATCGACTGCTCGGGCGACGGCGATCTCGCCTCGTGGGCCGGCGCGCCTTACGAGGTGGGCGACGGCAAGGGCAACATGCTGTATCCGTCCACGATGTACCGCATCGGCGGTGTCGACCCCGTGCGGGCCGGCAATGCGTGGGAGACGATCGCGGGCCGCATGGAGGAAGCCGAGCGCGCCGGGCGGCGCTTTCCGCGCAAGAAGCCGATCGTTAGGCCGCAGCCGAATCCCGTCGAATGGCGCGCCAACCTCACGCAGATTCGCAACCGCGACGGCACCGCCGTGAGCGGCATCGACGCCGAGCAGCTCGCCTGGGGCGAAGCGGAAGGCCGCCGCCAGGTGTGGGACACGTTCCAGTTCATCCGCGAGACGACGCCGGGCTTCGAGCGCGCGTACATCGCCGAGATCGCACCGCAGATCGGCATCCGCGAGACGCGGCGCATCGGCGGCGTGTACCAGCTCACCGAGGACGACGTCCTGGGCTGCGCCGACTTCGCCGACAGTATCGGCGTGAACGGCTGGCCGGTGGAAGAGCACAAGGCGGGCGACGTCGAGTTCCGCTTCCAGCGTGCGCCGCGCGGCTACAACCAGTTGCCGTACCGGATGCTCGTGGCGCTCGGCGTGGACAACCTGCTGGTTGCCGGGCGCTGCGCCTCGATGACGCACGGCGGCCAATCCGCGGCGCGCGTCTCGGGCGCGTGCTACGCCATGGGCCAGGCCGCGGGCAGCGCCGCGCACCTTGCGCTCAAGCACGGCGGCGCGCTCGCCGAGCTCAATATCGGCGAGCTGCAGACACACCTGTTGCAGAATGGCGCATGGCTCGGCTGACGCTCAGGCGGATCGCCGGCGCGCTCGGCGCCGAGCTCGGCGGCGTCGAGCTGCGCGAGCTCGACGACGATGCGGTCGCCGACATTCGCGCGGCGTGGCTGGAGCACCTGGTGGTCTTCTTCCGCGACCAGCCGCTGACGCCGGCGCAGTACATGGCCTTCGCGCAGCGCATCGGCAAGCCGATCGATTACCCGTTCGTGAAGGGCATTTCCGGCTTTCCCGAGATCATCGAGGTGAAGAAGCTCGAGCACGAGCGCGTCAACTTCGGCGGCGTCTGGCACTCCGATACCGCGTATCTCGAGGTGCCGCCGATGGCGTCGATGCTGCTTGCGCGCGAGGTGCCGCCGCAGGGCGGTGACACGCTCTTCGCCAACATGTACATGGCATACGAGACGCTGTCAGAGGGCATGAAGCGGCTCATCGCGCCGCTCTGGGCGGTCAACTCGTCGGCGAAGGCGGACGTCACGCGCACGCGCGAGGATCGGCTGAAGACCGACGCTCGCGACGACGCCGGCAAGGAGCTGGCCGCCGAGCATCCGGTCGTTCGCACGCATCCCGAAACCGGGCGCAAGGCGCTCTACGTCAATTTCGCGCACACGGTGCGCTTTCGCGGCATGACCGAGAAGGAAAGCGCGCCGCTGCTCGAATTCCTGTTCCAGCACCAGACCCGGCCCGAGTTCACCTGCCGCTTCGCATGGCAGGCGGGCTCGCTCGCGCTCTGGGACAACCGCTGCGTGCAGCACAATCCGGTGAACGACTACCACGGCTACCGCCGGCTGATGCACCGCATCACGCTTGCCGGCGACCGGCCGCGCTAACTCAAGTGGAGGAGGGGATATGGACGAGCAGGCACTGAGCATCTTGATGGTCTACGGGCCGCGGGTTCTGGTGGCAATCATCCTGCTGGCCGCCGGCTATTTCGCCGGCCAGTGGGCGGGCCGCGCGACTGCGCGCGGCCTCGGCCGCTACGAGCTCGAGCCGCCGGTGCTCAAGCTGATTGAGAACGCGGTGCGCATAGCGGTGTTGGCGCTCTTTGCCATCATGGCGCTGCAGAACATCGGCGTGGAGCTCCTGCCGCTGATCGCCGGCTTGAGCGTCGTCGGCGCGGCGGTAGCGCTGGCGACGCAGGGCGTGCTCGGCAACATGGTGGCCGGGCTCACGATCATCTTCTCGAAACCGTTCCGTGTCGGCGACTTCATCACGATCGTCGGCGTGACCGGCGAGGTGCTCGAGATCAGGCTGGCGAGCACGGTGCTCGGGCACGCGGATCTCTCGCGCGTCGTCATCCCGAACCGCAAGATCGTCGGCGAGATCCTGCACAACTACGGCCGCATGCGGCAGCTCGCGATCCAGATTACCGTGCCGTATGAGGTGGACGTCGAGCAGGCGCTCGACACGGCGCGCGCCGTGCTGCGCGCGAATCCCCGCGTGCTGAAGGACCCTGCGCCCGGCGTTGGCGTGGCGCGCTTCGTCGCTAACGGCGTGACGCTGGTGGTTGCGCCCTGGGTCTCGGTCGCCGACTACGGCCCAGCCGGCGGCGAGATCAACGAGGCGCTCCTCGCCGCCTTCAACAACCGCAAGCTGCTGCGCAGCGCCGCGGTGGTCGCGGCAGCCTGATTCCGTACTTCGTACGAAATACTCATTGCGTACTTAGTACGGAATTGAAGTCGTTTACTTCATGCGGTCCTTGATCTTGCCGAGCGCCGCGCGCGCGCATTCCTCGTCGAAGTTGCCGCCCGGCGCGCCGCTCACGCCGAGCGCGCCGATGGTCTCGCCGTTTGCAATGATCGCCACCGCGCCCTGCGCGTAGGTGACGTTCGGCAGCTGGGTCTGCGGCACGGTGCTCGGCGCGGCCTTGGCCATCCGGTCAGCGATCTGCTTGGTCGACTCCTCCTTGCGCGCGAGCCCGAGCGACGCGAGGGTGTAGGCCTTGTAGTAGGCGTTGTCCATCGAGTGGATCGGCGCGCCGTCGCCGCGCAGCAGGGCCTGGCGCACGCCGTCGAGGTCGACGACGACCGCGACCACCTTGTAGCCATTGCGCGCGCAATGTGCGACCGACTCGCCGACCAGCTCGTTGGCGAGCGCCGCCGAAATCTTGTGCGTGGTGATGACGCCCTGCGCCTGCGCGGCGGCGCCGAGCGCGCAGGCGATTGCCGCTACGAAAATGCGAGTCATGGCTCCTCCCGGGAATGTGCCGCTCGAACCATACGCCAAGCTCGAGGCCGGGGGTAGAGGTTAGGCGCGCAGCGACAGCACCTTCAGCCCGGCGGAGCGGGCGAGCCGACGCTGTCTTGCGTCGAAGCTCAGGAAGCTGGGCAAGGCGAGTTCCACTGCACAGGCAACATGGAGCACGTCGAGCGTGCGGCAGCCTATCTGCGCTGTGTATTCGCGGCTCAGCTCGGCGGCGCGGCGCAGCGCGGACCGCCACAGCACATCGGCGTGCACGTAGCGGCCGGCGGCGAAATCTTCGTCGAAGGAGGCGAGCGCATCGCGCAGCGCGGCGGTACTGATCTCGCGCCGGAAGGCAGCGAGGCAGATCCCGTTCACGACCTCGGCGCGAGCGTGATGCGTGACGGGCAAGGCACCCCGCGTACGCGCCCGCCATGCGCTCATGGCGAAAGATTCCGGTTCGTGTACGTAGAGCTTGAGCAGCGCGCTGGGATCGACGTACGTCGCCTCAGCGGCGGCCACGGTTCTCTTGGTCCAGCGCCTTGGCGGCCGCCGGTCGCAATGGCCGGGGCTGATGGCGCTTCATGCGCGCGAGATAGTCCTTGGGCGGCGGCTGCTTCGCCCGCGGCGGTGCCGTATACAGGGTCAGGCGATAACGGGTCTTGCCGCGCTCGGTGAGCAGCACCTCGCCTTCGGTCTCGACCAGCTTGCGCACCTTGGGAAAGCGGTTGCGCAGGTCCCTGACTGTCGCGCTGCCTGCCATGTGAGACAGAAGTGTATCACTCAGCCCCTTTGCGCGCCACAGACTCGCAGGCCGCGGCGCTGCGCGAATGACGTTCGCGCATGCCTTGAAAGAGCTGCTTCACCGCCGGGTCGCCGATCCCCGGAAGGGCCTGCTCGAACTCGCGGATCGCCCAGCGCAGCCCTTTAACCAAGAAACCTATCCGCTCACGCGCACCCGTTACCGCGACCGCCTTGCCGTAGAACTCGCCGGTGGCGTGGCTGTAGTCGCGGCCGCGGCGCTTCAACTGCTCGCCGATCAGCGCGCAGTTGTGCGCCTCGTCCTCGTGCACCTTGCGCAACGTCTGCCATTCGGGCCCGTGGCGCGGCCAGTCGTCCATGAAGACGACGAGCGCTCTTGCGCCGGCGCGCTCGGCCTCGAGCATGCGGTTCAGGAAAGCGACGAGCTCGGCGTCGTTCACTTGAGCAAGCCCCGCAAGCGCTCCTCGGCATCCTTCGCCTTGTCGCGCAACTGCTCGATCGCCGCCGGCGCGCGGCTGATGGCGATGCGGCTGAGCTCGGTCCAGACTTCGTCGGTCAGCTCGGCCGCGGTAGCGCCGCCTTTCTTCTTGCCGAGATCGCGCAGCTGCACATCGCCCAGGTCGATGGTCGCCGCGCCGCCGTAGCTCACCTTGGCCCGCCGAATCTGCACGTGGTCGACGATGAACTTGCGCTGCGGCGCGTCTTTGCTCTTGTCCGCCGCGCCGCCGCCGCCCTGCGATCTTGGCAGCTGCGACTTGATGTGCTTCTGGATCGCGCCCAGGTTGTCGCCGCCGGCGCCGCGCTCATAGGTGATGGTGGGCGCCTCGAGCGAAATCTCCTTCACGTGCACCACGTCGCCCGTGATGGTCGATGGGTCCACGGCGAGGCGCATCTCGCCGAGCGTCAGCGCGCGTGCGGCGCTGAATCCCGGCGGGTTGCCGACCTCGAGGCCCTTGATCGCGCCGCGGCCATCCATCGGCTCGAGCTTCACCTCCTGCACCTTCACCGCCGTGCCGGTGAGCTGCGGCCCGTAGCGCTCGATCGCGCGCTTGATGAGCACATCACGCGAGCTGTAGAGCCACCACACGCCCGCGCCGATCGCGATCAGCACGACCGCGAGCGCGAGCAGGATGACGGTGCGCGCGCGCATCAGTGCAGATGCACGTACTCGTAGTTCACGGCCAGGTTGTTGATGCCGCGCTCGGGCGGCGCGATCCAGGAGGCCATCTTGCCGGGCTCGGCCACCCGCCGCATCAGCGAATGCACGAACGCCCGATCGAGCTCGGTCGGGATCCAGTCTCCGAGGCGACGCTCGTACTCTTCACGCGCGACGAGCTTCCCGTGCGGATCGACCGGCTGCCCGGCCCACGGGCCGATCTGGCGCCGGAAGCGCGAAGACGGCAGCGAAAGCCGGAAAGCATGGCCGGCGCGCTCGATCATGCGGTTCCAGCGCTTGAGACCGATCTCGCAGTCCTTGAGGTAGGACTCGCGCATCACCTCGTTCAGCGCGTTCAGCATCGGCACGGTCTCCGCGCCCTGCGGCATCTCGATCGTCATGGTCGCGTCGCGCAGCACGTGGTCCTGGTAGGTCGGCTCGTCGGGCCGGCCCTTCATGCCGCTCGCGAAGTTCGCCGCCGAGTTCGATGAGATCTCGGAGCCGAACAGGTCGACCGAGCTCGAGCACCAGTAGTTGAGGTATTTCTGCACCGTCGGCAGATCGATCGCACCCTGGGCGCGGATGCGCGCCGGGTCGTCGGTGCCGAGCTCTTTCATAACGTCGAGCGTGCGCTTCACCACGCGGCTGATGCCTGTCTCACCGACGAACATGTGGTGCGCTTCCTCGGTCAGCATGAACCGGCAGGTACGCGACAGGGGATCGAATGCGCTTTCAGCGAAGCTCTTGAGCTGATACTTGCCGTCGCGGTCGGTGAAGTAGGTGAAGCAGAAGAACGAGAGCCAGTCCGTCATCGGCTCGTTGAAGGTGGTGAGGATGCGCGGCTTGTTCGCGTCGCCCGAATGCCGTGCCAGCAGCTCTTCCGCCTCTTCGCGGCCGTCGCGGCCGAAGTAGGCGTGGAGCAGGTACACCATTGCCCAGAGATGGCGTCCTTCCTCCACATTCACCTGGAAGAGGTTGCGCAGATCGTAGAGCGACGGGCAGGTGTGGCCGAGCTTGCGCTGCTGCTCTACCGACGCGGGCTCCGTGTCGCCCTGCGTGACGATCAGGCGGCGCAGCGTCGAGCGGTATTCGCCCGGCACCTGCTGCCACACCGGCTGCCCCATCTGGTCGCCGAAGCCGATCTTGCGCTCGGCCACGGCATCGGCGAGGAAGATGCCCCAGCGATAGTCGGGCATCTTCAGCGTGCCGTAGTGCGCCCAGCCCTGCGCATCGACCGAGATGGCCGTGCGCAGGTAGACGTCGGCCGCTTCGAAATCGCTTGGCCCCATCTCGTGCCACCACTGCAGGAAATGCGGCTGCCAGTGCTCGAGCGCGCGCTGCAGCGTGCGATCGTTCTGCAGGTTGACGTTGTTCGGAATCTTCTCGGCGTAATTGATGCTGCTCATCGATGCTCCTGGTGACGCGTCAATTCAAGACCTGACCCCACTAAATACGTTCCCAGTTGAATTTGGGCTTTGCTCCGGAACCGTAAACCTTCAATGCACCTTGTTCGCCGACCGCGTTCGGGCGGTTGAAGACCCAGTTCTGCCATGCGGTGAGGCGCCCGAAGACGCGCGTCAGCATGGTCTCCGGCCCGGCGAAACGCAGGCTTGCCTCCATCGCGGTGAGCGCGTCGGGCGAGAGGCTCGCGCGCTCTTCGATCGCCAGGCGAATCTCGTCCTCCCAGTCGATGTCGTCGGGCGCGGCGGTGACGAGGCCGAGCTCGAGCGCGCGCTTCGCATCGAGGAGCTCGCCGCGCGGCAGCTCCGGCTGCTCGCCGCAGAAGCGGGTCGCGAGCCGCGACAGGCCATTGGCCATGGGGTAGGTGCCGAGGTTGAGGGCCGACAGCGCGACATGCGAGCCCTCGGCGTCGAGCATGTAACTGCGATCCGCGGCGAGCGCGATCTCCATCAGCGTGCCGGCGAAGCAGGAGCCCGGCTCGATGATCGCGAAGATCGAGCGCGACGAGACGTCGAGGCGCGACAGCGTGCGGCGCAGGTACCCGATCGTCTCGCGCACGAACCAGTCGCTGGCGCTCGCCTTGAGGAAATCGTCCAGCCTGAGCGCTTCCTTGGGATCGCCGGCGCTCTTGAAGAGCCAGAGGCCGACGTCGAGATGGTTGTGCCGCAGGTCGAGGATCGCGCGATCGAGCTCGCGCGCCAGGCGCAGCGGATACCAGTCGGCGCTCTTCTCCATCTTCACCTGCTGCGGTCCGGTGACGGTGATCGTGGCGACGCGCCGCTCCTTGTCGACCTCGACCTTCAGCATGCGGTTCTCGCCGAGCGGCGTGAGCTTCACGCCGGCGCCGCCCGGCCGGTCGGACTGCGCCGCGAGCTCCGCGGCGCGCGCCTTCACCGCCTGCGCGAAATCCTGGGGCTTGGCGATGCGATCGACGAGCCGCCACTCGCGCGCGCGATCGGCGCGCACGCCTTCGGCCGTGGTGCAGAACATGTCCGCGAGATCGCGGCGCACCTTGCGCTTGTCGACAAGGCGCGTGAGCCCGCCGGTGCCGGGCAGCACGCCCAGCAGCGGTACCTCCGGCAGCGACACCGTGGAGGAGCGATCGTCGACCATCATGATCTCGTCGCAGGCAAGCGCGAGCTCGTAGCCGCCGCCCGCGCACGTGCCGTTGATCGCGGCGACGAACTTGAGCCCGCTCGCCTTGCTCGAGTCCTCGATGCCGTTGCGCGTCTCGTTGGTGAACTTGCAGAAGTTCACCTTGGAGGCGTGCGTCGAGCTGCCCAGCATGTAGATGTTCGCGCCCGAGCAGAACATGCGGCTCTTGCCGCTCGTGATCACGACGCTCTTCACTTCCGGATGCTCGAAGCGGATGCGATTCAGCGCGTCGTGCAGCTCGATGTCGACACCGAGGTCGTAGCTGTTGAGCTTCAGCTTGTAGCCGGGCGCGAGGCCCTTGTCCTCGGCGACATCGAGCGCCAGCGTCGCCAGCGGCCCGTCGAACGAGAGCTTCCAGTGGTTGTAACGATCGGGACTGGTTTCGAAATTGATCATGCGACGACCTTCTTCAGTTCGGCGAGCGCCTGGCGCACGCTCTTGCCGGAAGTATCGACCACGCTGCCGGCGCGGCCATAGAGCCGCTCGCGATCGGCGAGCAGCTTGCGAATCTCGTCGAGCGCCGCCGAGCGGCCTTTGAACGGTCGTATGTCGCCCTGCGCCAGCACGCGCGTCATATGGTCTTGTGCGTTAGCCCTTAGCCAGATGCAGCGGCAGCGCTCGAGCAGCAAGTCGTAGGTGCCGGGATCGGTGACCAGGCTCCCGCCGGTAGCGATCACCGCGCGCGGCTGCTCGGCGAGCACACGCTCGAGGGCGCGGCGCTCGAAGCGCCGGAAGGCGTCCTGTCCGTACATCGCGAACACTTCGGCGAGCGGCGCGCCGGCTTCCTTTTCCACTGCGCGGTCGAGCTCCACGAACGGCAGGCTGAGAGCGGCCGCCAATTTTGCGCCGAGCGTCGACTTTCCGGCGCCGCGCAGGCCGATGAGCGCGATCGGCTTCTCGAGCGTTTCCTCTTCGCGCACCAGTCGCTCCACGGCGACGCCCATGGCACGCGCCACCTTGCGCAGCAGCAGCACCGACATGTTCCCCTGGCCGGCTTCGAGCTGCGCGAGGTAGCGCTCCGACACGCCCGAGGCGAGCGCCAGGCTCTTGCGGCTCATGCCGTGCTCGGTGCGCCAGGCGCGCACGCGATCGCCGAGGCGCGCGAGGTAGGCGTCTTCCTGCTGCTGGAGGCTGAGAGGAGCGTTCATGAACTATAGTGCTTGACCGGCAATTCTATGCTGCACTATAGTTTCGCGTCAATGCGAATCACCATCCTGGTCGGCACGATGACCGGCACGGCCCAGCTGTGCGCGCAGGAGATGGAGCTCGCGCTCGACGACGGCGAGACGCAGGTCGAGGCGTTGCTGATGGATGGGCTCGACAGCGCGGTGTTCGAGCGCGACGGCGTCTTCATCATCTGCACCTCGACGTACGGCCAGGGCGACGTGCCGGACAACGCCAGGGCGCTGTACGAAGACTTGCAGCGCAAGCGGCCGAATCTAGGCCGCGTGCGCTACGGCGTTTTCGGCCTGGGCGATCGCACCTATGCCGAAACGTTCAACTACGGCGGGAAGCGCTTCGACGACATCCTGATGGAGCTCGGCGCGACGCGCATCGGCGAGCGGCACAAGCACGATGCGTCGAGCGGCGTGCTGCCGGAGGAGACCGCGGTGCAGTGGTGCCAGGACTGGGTATCTAAATTGCAAGAGGGAGACCGGGCCATTGTTTAGACGACCGAACCGGCGATGCGCGCACTCAAGTGGGCAGGCGGGATTTTCCTCGTGCTGCTCGTCGCGCTCGTCCTGTTTGTCGTTTTCGGGCTGCATACCTTAAAGGGGCCGATCACCCGCGCGGTCACCAACGCCACCGGCCGCGAGCTGCGCATCGACGGCAATTTCAAGCCGGTCTGGAGCTGGATCCATCCCCGGTTTCGCGCCGAGCGCGTAAGTTTCGCCAATCCCGATTGGGCCACCGAGGACCTGATGTTCCAGGCCGACGCGGTGGAAGTGAGCGTCGAGCTCGCGCCGCTTCTCATCGGGCGCGTCGTGCTGCCCGAAGTGCACCTGACGCGGCCGATCGTGAATCTGGAGATCGACGAGGACGGCCGCAAGAACTGGGTGCTCGACAACCAGCAGCACAGGGAAGGCGGCTCGCGCATCGCGATCCACGCGCTGACGCTGGATCACGGCGAGCTGCATTATTTGGATGGGCAGCGCGACATCAACCTCGACGTCGGGCTGAATACCGACGCGCAAGGCGTAGCGTTCCAGGCGAAGGGCATCTACCACGACCTGCCGGCGGCGGCGCAAGGCCGCGGCGGCCAGGTGCTCGCGCTCAAGGATACGAGCGACCCATATCCGATCGAGGCCGCCGGCAAGGTCGGCGGCACCGAGCTCAAGGCGAATGGCACCATTACGAACGTCGCGCAGCTCTCGGCGCTCGATCTCGCGATCGAGGTGCGCGGCAAGACCATGTCGGAGCTCTACGACGTGATCGGCATCGCGTTCCCCGACACGACGCCGTACACGACGCGCGGCCGCCTGGTAAAAGGCGACAGGCTGATCCGCTACGAGAAATTCAGCGGCAAGGTCGGCGAGAGCGATGTCGCCGGCACGCTGCAGTTTGATCTCGGCGGCAAGCGCGCCTTCATGCACGGCGACCTGCAGTCCAAGGTGCTCGATCTGGCGGACCTCGGCGCGCTGGTGGGCACCGACCAGCCGCGCGAGCGCGTGCTGCCCGACACGCCGTTCGATTCCGACCGCTGGGACTCGATCGACGCGGACGTGCGCATCAAGGCGGGAGCCATCCGGCGGCCGAAGCAGCTGCCGCTCGAGGACCTCGCCACCCGCATCCAGATGAAGGACAAGGTGCTCTCGCTCGAGCCGCTCGAGTTCGGCCTCGCCGGCGGCCGCATCGCCGGCACGGTCAAGCTCGACGGCCAGAAGGATCCGATCGCGGCAACCACCAATCTGCGGGTGCGCGACCTTTCGCTGCCCAAGCTCATGCCGACCATCAAGGAAGGCGAGGCCTCGATCGGCGACATCAACGGCCTGATCGAGCTCGCCGGCCGCGGCGACTCGGTGGCGGACATGCTGGGCTCCTCCGACGGCAAGGTCGGCCTTTACCTCGATGGCGGCAGGATCAGCCGCTTCATGATGGAGCTCGTGGCGATGGACGTCTGGGGTGCGGCGCGCGTCAAGCTCAAGGGCGACCAGCCGGTCGACATCCGCTGCGCCATCGCCGACTTCGGCGTGAAGGACGGCCTCATGAATACCAACGCCTTCGTGTTCGACACGCAGGTAGTGAACGTCGAGGGCACGGGGAAGGTGAACCTCAAGGATGAGAGCATGGACCTGACGCTCAATCCCCATCCCAAGGACAAGAGCATCGCCTCGCTCAACTCGCCGCTCTACATCCGGGGCACCTTCAGCCAGCCCAAGGTCGCGCCCGACTGGAAGCGCCTCGGCGGCAAGGGCGTCGGTGCTGTCGCCATGGGCCTGCTCAATCCGCTGCTCGCGGTGCTGCCGCTGATGAAGGAAGGCAACGACAAGGAGAGCCCGTGCGCCGAGCTGATCGCGGAAGCGACCAAATCCGCCAGGCAGTCGGCGCAGGAAGCGAAGGCTGGCGTGCCGCGTCCGCCGGCGATCGTCGACAAGCGCGAAGAGCGTGAGCGCGCCGCGGCGGGCGGCACGCGCCAGGCGGGCGGCGCGCGCCAGAAGGATGCGGTTCCCGCTTCGCCGCCGCAATAGAAGCATCGTCGTTCCCGCGCAAGCGGGAACCCAGGGTCTTCTCGAAAAAAGAAACTGGACCCCCGCTTTCGCGGGGGCGACGCAACACAGTTACTTCTTCAATCCGATCGCCTTCATCAGTGACGCGATCGCCGCGTCCTCGCGCGCGATCAGCTCGGCGAACTGCGCCGCCGGCAGGTACGCGGGCCGCACGCCGAGCCGCTCGGCGGCCTGCTGAAACTCTGGCGCGGCGAGCGTCGCGCGAATCGCGCTCTCCAGCCGGGCAATCAGCGCCGGCGGCGTGCCGTGCGGCACAGCGATGCCGCGCCACGCCTCGAGCGCCACATCCACGCCTTGCTCGCGCGCGGTGGGCACATCGCCAAGCGCGGGATCCCGCGCCGGAATCAGCGCCGCGATCAAGCGCACCTGGCCTTGCTTCACCGGCCCGGCGAGGGCCGCCGGCAATTGCACGAGCGCATCGACATGTCCGCCGATGAGGCTCGGCACGACCTGTGCCGCGGCGAACGGCACCTCGGTCACCTCGGCGCCCGCCGCCTGGAAGAGCGCGACCAGGCACAGGTGCGTATGGCTGCCGATCCCGGAATGGCCGACGCTGATCGCCTTCGGGCGCGCCTTTGCGTCGGCGATGAGCTCGCCGAGGTTCTTCCAGCGCGAATCGGCGCGCACTGCAACGACCGGCGACTCGACCAGCACGCGCGCCACCGCGTCGAACGCCTGGTAGTCGAACGCGAGCTGTCCCGAATGGTACGTCGTCGAGATGGAGTTCGAATTCCACACCAGCGCGTAGCCGTCGGGCTTCTGGCTCGCCACGTGCTTATAGCCGATCGCGCCGCCTGCGCCTGGGCGGTTCACTACGAGCACGCGCTGCCCGAGCTCCTTCGCCATGCCCTCCGCGAGCAGCCGCGCCGTCACATCGGCCGAGCTGCCCGCTGGAAAGAGCACCGTGATCTCGATCGGCGCGCGCTGCGGATACGGCGGCTCTTGCGCCCGCGCGGTAGCCGCGACGAGCGCAAATGCGGTCAGAACAAGGTCTTGGAGCAAGCCCATCAAGACCCCATTATTTCGGCGACTTCGACCCGGCGGCCTTCGCGCGCCGACTTGATGCCGGCCAATATCACCGCGAGCGACGCCGTGCTCTTCTCGCCGTCCATCTCCGGCTCGGTCTCACCGCGCACTGCGCGCGCGAACTCCTCCAGCTCTTCCACAATGGTGTCGTTCGGCGCGCATGGAACCGCATCGGCCTTGCTGCCGCCACGGCGCAGCACGCGCAGACCGCCGTGCAGGTCGTAATAGGCGGTAGCCTCTTTGCCGTAGACGTTCAGCAGGTAATACTCCGACGCGGACGCGTAGCTGGCATTCAGCGTCGACAGCGCGCCGCTCTCGTGCTCGAGGATCAGGCTCGCCACATCCGGGTTGTCGCCGGGCAGCACGAGCCGCACGAACTGGCCGCGCACCGCTTTCACCGGGCCGAGCAGGTACTCGAGCACATCGCTGTAGTGGATGCCGATCTGCAGCATCACGCCGCCGGGCATGCCTTCGGAGGTGTAGCGCCACGAGCTGAGGTCGATCTTGCCGAGCCGGTCGCGGCTGATGTTCGCTTCGGCGTTCACCAGGCGCCCGAATTCGCCGAGATGCTGCTTTACCCAGCGGAAATGCGATTCGCGCCGGCGCTGGTAGCCGAGCGCGAGCACCACTCTTGCATGCCGGCACGCCGCGGTGAGCGCGCGCGCATCGGCGATGGTGTTGGCGATCGGCTTGTCGAGAAACACGTGCTTGCCCGCGCGCGCGGCAGCGATGGTGGTTTCGCGATGTACCGAGTTGGGCGTCGTGTTGATGATCGCCGCGATCGAGCGATCGTTCAGTATCTCGCCGTAGCTCGCCGCGGCGCGGCAGCGGTACTTGGCCGCGAACCTGTCGCGCTTTTCCGTCGAGCGCGAGTAGCACGCGCCGATCGCGAGCTTGCCCGAGCGCTGGATGGCATCGGCGAGCACATCCGACCACCAGCCCATGCCGATGCACGCCACCTTCATTTGAGCGATTCCGCCGCCTC
Organism: Burkholderiales bacterium; assembly: GCA_035689325.1. Lineage (GTDB taxonomy): Bacteria > Pseudomonadota > Gammaproteobacteria > Burkholderiales > SG8-39 > SCGC-AG-212-J23. Next base: position 16,527 of record DASSLQ010000157.1, read on the forward strand.
GCGCGCCACGCGCTCGTCGAACTGCCAGTCGCCGCCGGCGACGCCGACCGCGCCGATGCATTCCGTCCCGACCATGATCGGGCAGCCGCCTTCCATCGCCGTCCAGCGCTCCGCGCCTGCGGCGAGGCTGAGGCCGAGCGCATGCGCCGCATCGAGCGCCTGGCCCTGCGCGCCCTTGGCGCCGGTCGCGCGACGCGTCGAGGCCGCGCACACCGCCTTGGTGGTGGCGGAATGCACGGTGTGAAAGCGCCCGCCGTCCATGCGCTCGAGGAGCAGGAGATGCCCGCCGGCGTCGACGATCGCGATCGTCACCGCGATGCCCGCTTCCTGCGCGCGCGCGATTGCCGTCGCCATGATCGCCTTCGCGCCGGCCGCGGTGAGCCGCTTCGCATCCGCAACGTACATAGGACTCCTCCTCGCGGTATATATTAGGGTATGCCCGTGTCGCACATAGAGCACTTCCTGGTCGCGGCAGACGACATCGACGCCACGCGCGACTGGTACGCGCGCGTGCTCGGCATGCGGAGCGGCCCGCACCCCGATTTCGGCTTTCCGGTGCACTGGATGTACGTGAACGGCGTCGACGTCGTGCACATCGGGCCGAGCGCGCAGCAGGCGGGCGAGATCCAGCGCAAGTACCTCGGGCGCACGTCGCAGCGCTCGGAGGAAGGCACCGGCGCCATCGACCACATCGCGTTCCGCGCGACGGGGCTGCGAACGATGCTCGAGCATCTCAAGCGCGAAAAGGTGGCGTTCAGCCAGCGCCGGGCGAACGGTCAGGCGCTGTTCCAGCTTTTTCTCTACGACCCGAACGGCATCAAGATCGAGCTGAACTACGCGGCCGAAGAGGCAGAGGGCATCGCGCCGGAGCTGATGGCATCGGAACTGATCGCAGCCGCCGCCCGGAAATGAGGGGCGGCTGACTGATGCTGTTCGCCTTCGTCATCGCTTACCTGCTCGGCACGATCGCGCTCGGCCTGTGGGCCGCCAAGCGCGTGCGCACGACCGCCGATTTCGCGGTGGCGGGGCGCCATCTGCCGCTCATCATGATCGTCACCACGACGTTCGCGACCTGGTTCGGCTCGGAGACCGTGCTCGGCATTCCTGCGAAGTTCGTCGAGGGCGGCCTGAAGAACGTGGTCGAGGATCCGTTTGGCTCGAGCATGTGCCTGGTGCTCGTGGGCCTGTTCTTCGCCGGGAAGCTCTACCGCATGACGTTGCTGACCATCAGCGACTACTACCGCGAGCGCTTCGGCCGTGGCGTCGAGGTCGCCTGCTCCATCGTCATCATCCTGAGCTACGTCGGCTGGGTGTCGGCGCAAGTGACGGCGCTCGGCATCATGTTCAACCTGCTTTCCGGCGACGCCATCTCGATCTCGTGGGGAATGATCCTCGGCACCATCTCGATCCTGGCCTACACGCTTTTCGGCGGCATGTGGTCGGTCGCGGTGACCGACTTCGTGCAGATGATCGTCCTCGTGGTCGGACTGGCGGTGATAGCTTTCTTTGCCGCCGATCAGGCGGGCGGCGCGCACAAGGTCGTCGCCCTCGTCACCAGCCGCGACCTGCTGCAGTTTCTGCCGCCGCCGACCTTCGAGGGCATCGCGTTCTTCCTCGGCGCAGCCGTCACCGTGATGCTGGGGTCGATCCCGCAGCAGGACGTGTTCCAGCGGGTGATGTCGGCCAAGGACATCCGCGCGGCGACGCACGGCCCGGTGATCGGCGGGCTCTGCTACCTGGCGTTCGCCTTCGTACCGATGTTCATCATCTCGGCCGCGTTCCTCATCATGCCCGAGCAGTCGGCGAGCTTGCTCAAGGACGATCCGCAGAAGATCCTGCCGACGCTCGTCATGGAGCACATGCCGTTCGTGATGCAGGTGCTGTTCTTCGGCGCGCTGCTCTCGGCGCTCAAGTCGGTCGCCTCCGCCACGCTGCTCGCACCGTCGGTGACCTTCGTCGAGAGCATCTGGCGCCAGTTCAAGCCGCGCCTCAGCGACCGCGAGGAGCTGCGCACGATGCGCCTGACCGTTCTCGGGTTCGCGGTCGTGGTGTGCTCGTACGCCATCCAGTCACAGGGCACGCCGATCTACGATCTCGTGTCGAGCTCCTACACGCTGCCGCTCGTAGGCGCCTTTTGGCCGCTGCTCGCCGGGCTTTACTGGAAGCGCGCGACCACGCAAGGCGCCGTGTTTTCCATCGTGCTCGGGCTGGCGACGTGGCTTTTCTTCCTTGCCACGCCGGCGGGCAAGGCGTTTCCGGCGCAGCTCGCGGGGCTGCTCGCCGGCGGCGTCGGCATGG
>DASSLQ010000158.1:0-2378 GCA_035689325.1 Burkholderiales bacterium
GAATCGCCTCGGGCCGGAACATCAGGGCTTTCGCGCGATCGTCTCGAACTTCAACTACGAGCGGCTCGACATGGTCGCGATCTCCGCCGCGAGCGCACGGATCTGCTTCGAGGAAGCGCTCGCCTACGCGCGAGAGCGCAAGACGTTCGGCAAACGTCTCGCGGACCACCAGGTGATCCGCCACAAGCTCGTCGAGATGTCCCGCCAGGTGAACGCGACGCAGGCCCTCCTCGAGATGCTCGCCTGGCGGCTCGACCACGGACACAATCCGGTGGCCGAGATCTGCGAGGCGAAGGTGCAGGCGACGCTCGCCTTCGAGTTTTGCGCCCGCGAGGCCGCGCAGGTGCTCGGCGGCGCGAGCTATCTCCGCGGCAACGTCGTCGAGCGGCTCTACCGCGAGGTACGCGCGCTGCGAATTTACGAGGGCGCTACCGAAGTGCAGAAACTCATCATCGCCAAGGACCTGCTTAAGCAATGAGATCGAACCGCCTTCAATTCCGTACTAAGTACGCAATCATTGAGAGCCGGTGTAAATGAGCTACACCGCCCACGTCGATACGTTCGTGCGCGACAACCTGCCGCCGAAGAGCGAGTGGCCGGAGTTCGTGTTCGAGCTGCCGGAGCTGAAGTACCCGGCGCGCATGAACTGCGCCACCGAGCTGCTCGACAAGCCGGTGACGCGCGGCTATGGCCATCGCGTCGCGCTGCGCTCGCCGGACGGCGAGTGCACCTACACGCAGCTCTTCACGCAGACCAACCGCCTCGCCAACGTGCTGGTGCGCGAGATGGGCGTCAAGCCCGGCAACCGGGTGCTGCTGCGCGGGCCGAACAACCCGATGATGGCGGCCGCGTGGCTCGCGGTAATGAAGGCGGGCGGCGTCTGCGTCGCGACGATGCCGCTGCTGCGCGCGAAGGAGCTCACCGACATCATCACCAAGGCCGAGGTCACGCATGCGCTCTGCGACAAGCGCCTGGAGCCGGAGCTGGAAGCCGCGCTGCCGAACTGTCCAACGCTGAAGGAAGTCCGATACTGGTACGACGACTCGGCCGGCTCGCTCGACAACCTGGCGCTGCGCCAGCCGCTGACGTTCGGCAATGTGCCTACGGCGGCGGACGATCCGGCGCTGATCGCCTTCACCTCCGGCACGACCGGCAAGCCGAAGGGCACGGTGCATTTCCATCGCGACGTGATCGCCATGTGCGACTGCTTTCCGCGCTCGGTCATGCGCATGTACAAGGACGACATCATCTGCGGCACGCCGCCGATCGCGTTCACCTTCGGCCTCGGCGGGATGCTGTGCTTCCCGCTGCGCCACGGCGCCTCGACCGTGCTCGTCGAGAAGCACACGCCGGAGACGCTGCTCGACACGATCGAGCGCTTCAAGGCCAACACCTGCTTCACCACGCCCATCATGTACCGGCAGATGGCGGCGATGGCGAAGGACTTCGACCTGCGGTCGCTGAAGAAATGCATCTCGGCCGGCGAAGCGCTGCCCGACCCGACGCGCCAGGCGTTCAAGGACGCGACCGGCATCGAGATCATCGACGGCATCGGCTCCACCGAGATGATCCACATCTTCATCTCGCACACGCCCGAGCGCGTGCGGCGCGGCGCTACCGGCTATGCCATCCCCGGCTATCAAGCCAGCGTGCTCGATGACGACGGCAAGCCCTGCAAGCCTGGCGTCGTCGGCCGCCTGGCCATAAAGGGGCCGACCGGCTGCCGCTATCTCGCCGACGAGCGGCAGAAGAACTATGTCGAGCACGGCTGGAACCTGACGGGCGATGCCTACCTGATGGACGAGGACGGCTACTTCTTCTACCAGGCGCGCACCGACGACATGATCATCTCCGCGGGCTACAACATCGCCGGGCCGGAGGTCGAGACGGCGCTGCTCGCGCATCCGGCGGTCGCCGAATGCGGCGTGATCGGCTGGCCGGATGAGCAGCGCGGCACGATCGTCAAGGCCTTCGTGGTGCTGAAGGACGGCCAGAGCCGCGACGCGGCCATGGCGAGCACGCTCCAGGAGCACGTGAAGAAAGTGATCGCGCCGTACAAATATCCGCGCGCGATCGAGTTCGTCGACACGCTGCCGCGCACCGAGACCGGCAAGCTGCAGCGCTTCAAGCTGAGACAAGTGGGGAAATGAGCCACATGATGCAGATCCTGCAGCCGCCCGGCTGGGCGCGACCGAAAGGCTTTTCGAACGGCATCGTCGCCAAGGGCAGCCTCGTGTTCATCGCCGGCCAGGTCGGCTGGACGCCGCAGGGCGAATGGCGCGCGCGCGACTTCGCCGGCCAGTTCCGCCAGGCGCTCGCCAACATCCTCGAGGTGCTCGCGGCGGCGGGCGGCGAGCCGCACCATCTCGTGCGCCTTA
>DASSLQ010000159.1:0-18976 GCA_035689325.1 Burkholderiales bacterium
GGTCAGGTCTTGAATTGATGCATTCGCATGCGTCAATTCAAGACCTGACCCCATCAGTCGTTCTTGTATACGCCGCGGGTATTGATCGCGGCCAGGCAGAACTGCAGCCCGACCAGCGCATACGCGTGGTCATGCAGGCCCCACACCACCCACAGCACGTTGCTCGCAAGGAAAACCCAGAAGCCGCTCGCCCGCCGCCGCGCCGAGCGCGACGCGACGAGCCACGCGGCGATGACGGTCGCCGCCATCGCCGGCCACTGCACCAGATCGACGATATCCATGGTCTGGCTCAGACCCTAGAATCGATGGCTACGTTCAGGAGCGTCGATGCAAATCGGAATCGTCGGGCTGGGACGAATGGGCGCCGGGATGGCGCAGCGCCTCGCGCAGGGTGGCGTGCGGGTCATCTGCTACGACCAGGCGAGTAGCGCGCGTGAAGCGCTGGCGAGCGTCGCGCACGTCGAATGCGTGGAGAACCTCGCCGCGATATGCGCGCGCCAGGACGGCGAGCGCGTCATGCTGCTGATGCTTCCCGCCGGCAACGCGGTGGAAGAAACCATTCGCGATCTCGTACCGCTGCTCTCGGCGGGAGATACGATCGTCGACGGCGGCAACAGCTATTACCGCGACTCGATGCGCCGCGCGCTCGCGCTCTCGCAGCAGGGGCTGCGCTACATCGACGCCGGCGTGTCGGGCGGCATTCACGGCCGCGAGCAGGGCTACTGCCTGATGCTCGGCGGCACGCCAAGATCGATCGAGATCTTCGAGCCCTTCGCGAAGCTCCTTGCGCCGCATCCGGAAGCGGGCTGGCTGCATTGCGGGCCGAGCGGCGCCGGCCACTTCGCCAAGATGGTGCACAACGGCGTCGAGTACGGGATGATGCAGGCGCTCGCCGAGGGCTTCGCGCTGCTCGCGGCGCGCAAGGACCTCGACATCGACGTCGCGCGGCTCGCGGAGACCTGGCGCTATGGCAGCGTGGTGCGCTCCTGGCTGCTCGACCTCTGCGCGGGGGTACTGAAGGACAATGAAACGCTCGCCGGCATCGCGCCGGTGGTCGCCGATTCGGGCGAAGGGCGCTGGACGGCGCTCGAGTCGATCGAGCTTGGCGTGCCCGCGCCCGTCATCACGCTCGCGCTGATGAGCCGTTTCTCGAGCCAGGGGCGCTCGGATTACGAGCGGCGGCTGCTCGCCATGATGCGCGCGAGCTTCGGAGGGCATGCCGTCAAGCGCGAATGATCGTGCTCGTGATGGGCGTCTCGGGCGCCGGCAAGACCACGATCGGCGAGCTCCTTGCCAGGCGCCTCGGCTGGCGCTACATCGAGGGCGACGACTATCACCCGCCGGAAAACGTCGCCAAGATGGCCGCCGGCGTGCCGCTCGAGGACGCCGACCGCTGGCCGTGGCTCGATGCGCTCAACCGGCGGCTGCGCGGCGAGGCAAACGCGATCATCGCCTGCTCGGCGCTCAAGGAGTCTTACCGGCAGCGGCTATTGGCCGGCATTCGCGACGCGCACGTCGTCTATCTGCATGGCACGCGGGCCCTAATCGCCGCGCGCATTGCGGCGCGCAAGCACCGCTACATGCCCGCGTCGCTCCTCGACAGCCAGTTCGCCACGCTCGAGCCGCCGCAGGCCGCGATCGCCGTCGATGTGTCGGGCGATCCACGGTCCTGCGTCGAGGCCATCGCCGCCGCCCTCGGCGCGGCCTGAGGCGCGGCGCTCGCGGCGCGCCCGCTCGAAAGTGGCGCGCACGTCGGTGTCGTAGCTCGGCCGATAACGGAACGCCGGATCGAGGATGCGCTTCATGGCTCTAGTGCTCCACGGCCAGCAGCCGCAGCTCGATTGCGCGCATCACGGCGGCCGCGGCGCAGTGCACGTCGAGCTTGCGGTAGCAGTTCTTGATGTGGCTCGTCACCGTATGTATCGAGATGCCGAGGCGCGTCGCCACCTGCTCGTACGTGCAGCCATGCGCCAGGAGCTGCAGCACGGCGCCTTCTCGCGAAGTCAGCATGGCTCAGTTCCCCACGTGCACCTGGTAGCGCGCGCCGTCGGAGAAATTGCAGGTTCCCGCGCCGCGCAGGGGCGAGCTCATCTGATACTCGCAGGTCATGAAAGAGCCGTTCGCGCCCCAGGCGCTGGCGACGCCCTTGCGCTCGTCGTTGGCGACGCGCGTGGCTTCGCCGGTGAGGAGCTCGCCGCGGTAGCTGAGCTGCAGCCGCCCCTTGCCGTTCATCATGTTCGTCACCGTGCCCGAGACCATGCCGTTCTCGGTGGCGATCTCGTTCACTGGGTATAGCCGCGCCTGGATTGAAGCCGGCACCGTCGGCTGCGGCGACGCCGGCGCCGAGCTCGCGCCCTGCGCGGCGCCTTTCGGCGGCGGATTGGCTGCGAGCGATGGGTTCCCATTGGGCGCCTGGTTCGCCTGCTGCTGCATGAAGAGATGCATCTTGGCGATCTCCTCGGGGCCGACCGGCACGATGTAGCAGCCGGAAAGCGAAAGCGCGGCAAAGCCGCCGGCAAGCGCGGCGGGAATCGTCGACCGTTTCATGACTGCCTCCTTTCGGTTAGCCGGAGTGGGGGGCTCCGGTGAGGCCATGATGCGCAAGGAGGCTCTGCCGATCGCTTACCGATCGGTTACCGATGGCTTAAAGCGGGGCTCCCTCGAAGGCGGCCGGGTCGAGCTCGAGGCAGCTCTGGTGCCAGCCCAGAGCCCTCTCGCGCTGGCCGCTGTCCTGCCAGTGGCGCAGCACGCGGCCGACGGCACGCGCCAGGCGCGCCCGCATGCGGCTGCGCGCCGGGAGGTACCAGGCGCAATCGGCGTCGTCCGCCAGGAATGGCCCGCGATACAGGGCGAGGAGCCGCTCGGCGAGCCGCTCGAACTGCGAGCCTTCGCGCGCCTCGAGCCGCGCCGCCACCACATCGAACGCCCAGGCATCGACCCAGACGTAGCGCCGGTCGAGCGTGAGCTTGCCCTCATGCAGCACGATCGCCCGGTCCTCGCCGAGGAGCTTGCGCAGCCGGTGCAGCGCGCTCGTGAACGAGCGATGCGCGGAGTCGCCGTCGATGCGCGGCCAGAGCGCGTCGACAATGCGCGATTCGCTCACTTTTTCGCCGCCGTAGGCGATGAGCAGCTTCAGGAGCTCGAGCGGCCGGCGCTGCGCCTTGCCGCTGCCGCCCAGCGCCTCGCCATGCCGCTCGATCCGGAACGGACCGAGCGTGTAGATGCGGAAGGTCCAGGGCCACGCCTCTACCGGACCTTCAGGGATGAGCCGGCGCTCCTTTATCAGCGTGCGCACGTAGTCGGTCTCGATGCCCTCCTCGAGCGCGCGCGCACAGACGCGCGACGCCGCGGCCGGCCACCACCACAGGAAATGCTGATAGCCGTATTGCCGCCCGATCTCGAGCCCCTGTCCGAGCGCCTTGAGCCCCGGACGCGGCCGGCCATGCGCGAGCGCCATGTCGGCAAAGGCGAGCAGGCAGGTGAACTCGAGATGATGGTTCGGGATGTCGCGCACGATGGCGCGCACGCGGTGCAGCTGGGCGATGCATTTGCGCTGGTCGCCGCACTCGAGCAGCACCTGCGCGAGCGCGAGGCGGCAGAGCGCCTCGAAATACGGGCAGCCGACTTCCACCGCGAGCCGCACCGCGCTCTTCTCCATCTGCAACGCGCGCATCAGGTCCTTGCGCAGCATCGCTTCCCAGCCCTGGAAGTGATGGTAGAAGACCTGGCTCAAGCGTCCGGCCTGCGGTGCGAGCGGCGCCAGCTCCTTGGTGATCGCCGCCGCCGTTTCCAGGTCGCCCGCGCCGAGCGCGGTACCGTAGCCATGCACCAGGAGCTGGAAGGTCCAGGTAGGCACGCCGGTGGCGCGCGCGATCTCGAGGCCTTCGCGCATCGCCTGCAGGCCCGGCTCGTATCTCGCCGTCAGCATGCTGTGCATGGCGGCGACGTTCGCGAGCGTGATGCGCGAGAAAGGCGATACGCCGCCGGCACTCGCGGCGCGGCGCGCCTGCTCGATGAGCTGCTCGGCGCGCGGGTGAAGCCCGGTCCACATCAGGGTCAGCGCGCAGAGCAGGCCGACCGACATCTGCAGATTGGGCTCGGCGGCATGGCGCGCGCAGCCGAGCGCGCGCTCGACCCACTGCTCGATGTCGCGACGCTGTGGTTTGCGCAGCGTGAGCGCGAACACCATGCTGGCAGCGACGCGCGCCTCGACCGCCGGCGGGCCGATTTGTGCGCCGGCTGCCGCAGCTTCATCGAGCACGGCGATCCAGCGATCGAGCAGCGACAGGTCGTCGAGCTCGTAGAGGATCGCGTCCATCGCGCCCGCCGCGGCGAGGATCGCGCCATCGGCAACGTCGCCCTTGCGGAAGAGCTCGTAGGCGCGCTCGTAGGCAAGGCGCGCCTCGCGCGGCGCGAGCTGCGCCTGGCTCGCCGCCGACCAGTAGATCGCCCACGGATAGCGTTCGAGCAGCTCCGGCGGCAGGTCTTCGACCCAGTGCCGCAGCGTCTCGCCGCGGCCCTGTTCGAGCATCACCGGGCCTTCGGCTTCGATGAGGCGCGCCATCTCGTCCCAGTCGTGGCTCTCGCGATAGAGCGCGAGCGCGTCGTCGGTTCGCCCGGCCTGCGCGGCGAGCGCCGCGGCGCTGCGCTGCAGGCGCCGGCGCAAGTCCTTCGGCAGCGTCTCCTGGGCACGGGCGAGGAGGAACTGGCGGAACATCGGGTGATACTGGTAGAGCGGCTCGGGGCGCGCCTCGCGCAGGGCGACGAAGTAATTGTTGCGATGCAGGCCGTCGAGTATCGCGGCAGCACGCTCTTCGCCGGTGAGGGTCCGCGCCATGCTGGCGCTCATCTGCGGCAGGCAGGCGGTGCGCAGCAGGAACTCCTGCGTCGCGGCATCGCTCTTCTGGAAGATTTCGCCCGCCAGGTAATCGAACACCAGCTGGCTGGTCGCGAGGTCGGGCGCTTCGCCCAGCGCGCCGAGCTTCGCCTGCTCGAGCATCAGCACGAGCCCGGCGGCCCAGCCCTGTGTCGCGGTATAAAGGCTCTCGAGCGCTTCAGCGTCGAGGCCCGGCCGGCGCTCGAGCGCGATCTCCGCCGTCTCCTCGCGCGTCAGCCGCAGGTCCTCCCAGCCGATCGCGCTCAGGGTGCGGTTCGCGCGCAGGCGCGCAAGGCTCGCCGGCGGATCGCCGCGGCTCACGATGAGGGCGGAGCCGCCCTGCGGCAGCTCGCCGAGCGCGACGCGCAGCACTTCATGCAGCTCGGAAGAAGCCGGAATCTCGTGATAGCCATCGAACACCACCGCGAACGGCGGCTCGAGCAGCGCGTAGAGCGCCTGGAAATAGCGCCGCGTGAACACCGGCAGCGCCGCGTGATATTCGGGCGCCAGCAGGGGCAGCGGTTCCGCGGCCTGGCCGAGCTCCTCGGCAGCGAGGCGCAGGTAGTAGAAGAACGTGGCGGGATCGGCATCGCCTTCGTCGAGCTGGTACCAGAGCGACGCGATGCGCGCGCGGTCGAGATAGCTCGCCGCGAGCGTCGTCTTGCCGCTTCCCGGCGGCCCGGCGATCCAGATCACCGGACTCGCTTTGCGGCGCTCGTCCAGCATGGCAAACAGCCGCTCGCGCGCGAGCACGCCTGCGAGGCGCGGACGCGTCGTCTTGCCGAGCGCTGCCCTTCTGGGCTTCATGCCCTCCCCGCCCTAATTCTTGCGCGCCCTAGCGGCCTTTCGCAATGCCTTCGCGGCGCGAATCGGCGCCGCCGCGCCAGCCGCCCGGGACCCGCTCGATACCGTGCAGCCCGCTCTCCATCTCTATCACGCGGACCTCGTGCCCGCGCCGAGCGAGCGGCGAGATTAGCGCTTCGTAGGTCGAACCGCGTTCGATCTCGGTCGGTCCGTTGCGGCTGCCGAAATTAGGAAGGTCAATCGCCTGCTGGATGTCGAACTTCCAGTCGAGCATGCCGACGAGCACCTTGGCGACGTAGTTGATGATTTGCGAGCCGCCAGGCGAGCCGATGATCAGCACGAGCCGCCCCTGCGCGTTGAACACCATCGTGGGCGCCATGCTGGAGCGGGGACGCTTGCCACCGGCCACCTCGTTGGCACCGCCCGGGATGAAATCAAAATCGGTGAGCTCGTTGTTGAGGAGAAATCCGTGCACCATGATGCGTGAGCCGAAGCCGCTCTCGATGGTGGTTGTCATCGCTACCGCGTCGCCATTGCGCTCGACGATCGAAAAGTGGCTGGTGCCGCTCTCCATATCGCCCGGCATGGCGCGCCGCATAGAGCGCTCGCCGATCAGCCGCGCGCGCTGCGCGAGATAGGCCGGCGCCAGCAGCCGCGCCACCGGCACCGCGACGAAGGCCGGATCGCCGAGATAGCGTGCCCGGTCCGCGTAGGCGAGACGCCCGGCTTCGCTGAAGTAGTGCAGCGCCTGCGCCGACTGCGGCGGCGCTTCGGCGAACCTCGTGCGCTCCAGGATGCCGAGGATCTGCAGCACGCCGACGCCGCCGGAGCTCGGCGGTCCCATGGAGCAGATGCGCCATACGCGATAGACCCCGCACAGCGGCTCGCGCTCGCGCGGCTGGTACGCGGCGATATCGGCCGCTGTGAGATCACCCGCCTTGCGGTTCGTGCGCACGGCGCGAGCGACATCGGCAGCTATTTCACCCTCGTAAAAACCTTTGGCGCCACTCGCGGCCACCGCTCGCAGGGTGGTCGCATAATCGGGGTTGACGATGCGCTCGCCGACCGCCTTGCCGTAGTAGACGGCGCGCGCCGCCGGATCGTCGCGCAGCTCGCGCTCTGCTTGCAGGAGCGCATACAGGCGCGGTGAAAGCGGGAAACCTTTCTCCGCCAGGTCGATCGCTGGCCGGAAGAGCTCGGCCCATGGCAGACGCCCGTGCCGGCGATGCGCGAGCTCCAGCATGCGCAGCACGCCAGGTACGCCGACCGAGCGACCGCCGACGACTGCTTCGTGGAACGCGAGCGGCTTGCCCTGTGGATCCAAAAACCGGTCGCGGCGCGCCACCGCCGGGGCAGTCTCGCGGCCGTCGTAGCTGCGCAAGCGCTGCTCGCTTTGCGACCAGTGCAGCAGGAACGCGCCGCCGCCGATGCCCGAGGATTCGGGCTCCACCAGCCCGAGCACCGCCTGCACGGCGACGGCGGCATCGACGGCAGAGCCGCCGCGCGCAAGGACGTCGTAGCCCGCTTGGACGGCGAGCGGGTGCGCCGCCGTGACCATGAACTCGCGCGCGACGACCGCGTCGCGCGCGGCGGCAGAGCCGCAGAAAATCCAGATGAAAAGGGCGGCGCAGGCCGCCCTCGGATGCCTCAGGTCCAGATCTTGACGACCACCGGCACGATCAGCAGCGCGACGATGTTGATGATCTTGATGAGCGGGTTGACCGCCGGGCCGGCCGTGTCCTTGTACGGGTCGCCCACCGTGTCGCCGGTCACCGCCGCCTTGTGCGCTTCCGATCCCTTGCCGCCGTAATGGCCGTCCTCGATGTACTTCTTGGCGTTGTCCCAGGCGCCGCCGCCCGTGCACATCGAGATGGCAACGAACAGGCCGGTCACTATCGTGCCCATCAGCACGCCGCCGAGCGCCTGCGGCCCGAGCAGCACGCCGACCAGGATCGGCACGAGCACCGGCAAGAGCGACGGAATCATCATTTCCCTGATCGCGGCGCGCGTCAGCATGTCGACTGCGCGGCCGTACTCCGGCTTGGCCGTGCCCTGCATGATGCCGGCGATCTCCTTGAACTGGCGGCGCACTTCGAGCACCACCGCGCCCGCCGCGCGGCCGACCGCCTCCATCGCCATCGCGGCGAAGAGGTACGGCACCATGCCGCCGATGAACAGGCCGATGATCACCTTGTAGTTTGAGAGATCGAAGCTGAAGCTCCTGCCGGCCGCTTCGAGCGCATGCGTGTAGTCGGCAAAGAGCACGAGCGCCGCGAGGCCCGCCGAGCCGATCGCATAGCCCTTGGTCACCGCCTTGGTGGTGTTGCCGACCGCGTCCAGTGGATCGGTGATGTCGCGCACCGAGTCCGGCAGGTCGGCCATTTCGGCGATGCCGCCGGCGTTGTCGGTGATCGGCCCGTACGCATCGAGCGCGACGATGATGCCCGCCATCGAGAGCATCGACGTGGCGGCGATCGCGATGCCGTAGAGGCCGGCGAGCAGGTACGACAGGCCGATTGCCACGCATACCGCGAGCACCGGCCAGGCGGTCGATTTCATCGACACGCCAAGCCCGGCGATGATGTTGGTGGCGTGGCCGGTGGTGCTCGCCTCCGCGACATGGCGCACGGGCTTGAAATCGGTGCCGGTGTAGTACTCGGTGATCCACACGAGGAAGCCGGTGAGCGCCATGCCCACCGCCGCCGCGAACCACAGGTGCCAGATGCTGATGAGCTGCGACCGGCCGGCGATCTCGAACGGCACGGTCTTCACCACGTCGTCCATGACGATGAGCGTGATCGGATAGAAGGCGATGAGCGCGATGACGCCCGCGGCGATCAGGCCCTTGTAGAGCGCCGGCATCACGTTCTTGTCGCCCGGCCGCGCCCGCACGAACCAGGTGCCGATGATCGAGGCGATGATGGCGAAGCCGCCGATGACGAGCGGATAGATGAGCGCCGCGGGCGTGGTGGTCTTCACCAGCAGCGCGCCGAGCAGCATCGTGGCGATGATGGTTACCGCGTAGGTCTCGAAAAGGTCGGCCGCCATGCCGGCGCAGTCGCCGACGTTGTCGCCAACGTTGTCGGCGATCACCGCCGGGTTGCGCGGATCATCTTCCGGGATGCCCGCCTCCACCTTGCCGACGAGGTCGGCACCGACATCCGCCCCCTTGGTGAAGATGCCGCCGCCAAGCCGGGCGAAGATCGAGATGAGCGAGCCGCCGAAGCCCAGGCCCACCAGCGGATGGATGATGTGCGAGAGGTCCGACTTGTCGTGCGCGTTCGCATAGAGCAGCCCGAAATACCCGGCGACACCGAGCAAGCCAAGCGCGACCACCAGCAGACCGGTGATCGCGCCGCCGTTGAACGCCACCTGCAGCGCCTCGTTCAACCCGGTGCGTGCGGCTTCCGCGGTGCGCACATTCGCGCGCACCGAGATGTTCATGCCGATGATGCCGCAGGCGCCCGAGAGCACGGCGCCGATGACGAAGCCCGCCGCGGTGTAGCCGTCGAGGAAGATGCCGATCAGGATCGCGAGCACGACGCCGACGATGGCGATGGTGGCGTACTGCCGGCGCAGATAGGCGACCGCCCCTTCGCGCACCGCCGCGGCGATCTCGCGCATGCGCTCGTTGCCGGCGGGCAGGCCGAGGATCCGCGTCGCCTGCCAGATGCCGTAGAGGATCGCGAGTATCGCGCAGCCGAGCGCGAACAGTAGCCCGCCAGTCATAGTGTTGTTCTCCCCGAAAAGGGCTCGGATTTTATCAGGAGAGCGCGGCGAACACGCGCCGCTTGATCTCCTCGAGCGCGCCGAGCCCCGAGATCTTGCGATAGCGCGGCGCGCCGGGCTCGCCGCTCGCGGCCCAGCGCCCGTAGTAGGCGACGAGCGGCCGCGTCTGCGCGCGATACACCTCGAGGCGCTTCCTCACCGTCGCCTCGCGGTCGTCGTCGCGCTGGATGAGCGGCTCGCCGGTGAGGTCGTCCTTGCCCGCGACCTTGGGCGGATTGAACGTCACGTGGTAGGTGCGGCCGGACGCGGGATGCACGCGCCGGCCGCTCATGCGCGTGATGATCTCGTCGTCGGGCACGTCGATCTCGAGGACGTGATCGAGCGCGCATCCGGTCTGCTTCAGCGCTTCGGCCTGCGGGAGGGTGCGCGGAAAGCCGTCGAACAGATAGCCGCGCGCGCAGTCCGCTTGCTGCAGCCGGTCCCGCACCAGGCCGATGATGACGTCGTCGGACACTAGCTGCCCGGCGTCCATCACCTTTTTTGCCGCGAGGCCGAGCGGCGTGCCGGCCTTGACCGCCGCGCGCAGCATGTCGCCGGTGGAAATCTGCGGGATGCCGTACTTCTCGCGGATGTAATTCGCCTGCGTCCCTTTGCCGGCGCCGGGCGGGCCGAGAAGTATCAGCCTCATCGCAGCATTCTACGCACGGCGTCGAGATCCTCCGGCGTGTCCACGCCGGGCGGAATCTCGGCATCGCTCACCACCACCGCGATGCGATGTCCGTGCCAGAGCGCGCGCAGCTGTTCCAGCGCTTCGGTGCGCTCGAGCGGCGCCGCCTCTAGCGCCGCAAACTCGCGCAGGAAGCGCGCGCGATACGCATAGATGCCTGCATGGCGGTAGCAGGTCCCCTCGCCCTCGCGCGGGTAAGGAATGCGCGAGCGCGAAAAGTACAGCGCATAGCCCTGCGCATCGAGCACCACCTTGACCACGTGCGGGCTCGCCGCCTGGGCGGCATCGTGCAGCGCATGGCATGCCGTCGCCATGCTGGCGCCGCGCTCGTTATGCAACCGTTCGGCCACCGCGCGAACCAGCGCCGGCGGGATCAGCGGCTCGTCGCCCTGCACGTTCACCACGATCTGACCGTCCGCCAGCCGCAGGGCGCGCGCCGCTTCGGCCAGCCGATCGGTGCCCGACGCATGATCGGCGCGAGTCATCACCACCGAGAAACCCGCGCCGCGCACCGCTAGGGCGATGCGCTCATCGTCGGTCGCCACATGGACTGCCACCGCGCCGCTTTGCTTTGCACGCTCCGCGACGCGCACGATCATCGGCTTGCCGCCAAGATCGGCGAGCGGCTTGGCGGGAAAGCGCGTGGACGCATAGCGCGCCGGAATAATGACCTGGAAAGGCGTGACGCCGTCGCTCACGCGACTTCTTCTTCGGGCGGCAGCTTGCGCGCCTCCTCCTCGAGCATCACCGGGATGCCATCCTTGACCGGGTAGGCAAGGCGGTCGGGCCGGCAGACGAGCTCGGCCGCCTCCTTGCGATAGAAGAGCTTCCCCTTGCAGAGCGGGCACACCAGGATTTCAAGCAGCCTTGGATCGACGCCGGAACTCATCCAGTCTCCCCGTGAGCCAACCGCCGAACGCCGGCTCGAGCTCCGCGGTGACCGGCAGCACCCACCAGTTCCGCATCACATCGTGTGGCGCGGCGGAGCGCAATTTTACCGCGTCCTTTTCCGTCATCAGGACCGGCGCGTCGTCGCCGAAGTCGAGCTCCCCGGGTGCGAAGCGATGATGATCGGGAAAGGGATGCGGGATCGGCTTCACGCCGAGCCGCACGAGATGCAGGAAGAAGCGGTTAGGGTCGCCGATGCCCGCCACCGCATGCACCTTCTGCCCGGCGAAGGCGCCCGCCGGGCGGCGCTCGGCGGCATTGGTCATGCGGTGCAGCTCGGCGCCGGCAAGGCGCATCGCATACCCTTTTACCGGCGCGCCATGCGAGACCACCGCGTCGACCGTGCGCAGCCGCGAGCGCGGCTCGCGCATGGGACCCGCGGGCAGCATGAAGCCGTTGCCGAAGCCGCGCGCATCGACTACCGCAATCTCGACATCGCGCTGCAGGCGATAGTGCTGCAGCCCGTCGTCGAGCACGAGCACGTCCACATCCTC
This sequence comes from Burkholderiales bacterium, assembly GCA_035689325.1. Classification (GTDB taxonomy): domain Bacteria; phylum Pseudomonadota; class Gammaproteobacteria; order Burkholderiales; family SG8-39; genus SCGC-AG-212-J23. The sequence continues at coordinate 11,579 of DASSLQ010000159.1, forward strand.
GTGCACCGCGCGCAGCGCCTGGATCACGGCGAGGCGGTCGGCGCCGATCCAGACCGGACAGCCGCTGCGGCGCGCGAGCACGATCGGCTCGTCACCGACGTCATCCGCGCGCGACGCAATGGTGGCGGCACGCGGCGGCCCGGCGCTTGCGCCATAGCCGCGCGACACGATTGCCGGCGTCCAGCCCTTGCCCCTCAAATGCTCGGCGATCCAGATGACGAGCGGCGTCTTGCCGCTGCCGCCGGCGACGAGATTGCCGACCACGATGACCGGAATGCCGGGATGCGCGCTCGGCAGCAGACGCAACCAGTACATGACCCGCCGCAGCGCGACGATGAGCCGGAACACCACGCTCGCGGGCCACAGGGCCCAGGCGAGCAGGCCGCGGGCGTACCAGTAACGCACTACTTGGCTGACTGCGTCGTGAACGTGATCTGCGAGAGACCCGCGAGGCGCGCCGCCTCCATCACGCGGATCACCGCCTGATGAGTGGCGTTGGCGTCTGCGCTGATGACCACCATCGGCTCCTTGCCGGCACCGGCCGCGCGCCGCAGCTCGTCGGCGAGCTGCTCCACCGTGCGGAACGGCACCGGGCGCCGGTTCACCACGTACTGGCCCTGCGCATTCACCAGCACCGAAACCTCGTTCACGCGCTCGGGCTGCTTCTCGGCCTCGGCGGCACTCGGCAGGTTGATCTGCAGCTCGGTATACCTCGAGTAGGTGGTGGTGATCATCAGGAAGATGATGATCACCATCATCACGTCGATCAGCGGCACGAGGTTGATCTCCAGCGGCTCGCGCCCGCGCCCGCGCTGAAAATTCATCTACCGAATTGTCGTTCCCGCAGAGGCGGGAACCCATGATTTCTAAAAAAAGGACTGGGCCCCCGCTTTCGCGGGGGCGACGTTTTCAGCGCTTCCCTAGGCAAGCCGCTCGCCATGCAAAAGATCAACCAGCTTAGAGGCAAGCAGTTCCATCTCGACAACGAACGTGTCTACCTTGTTCTTGTAGTGCCGGTAGAAAACCAGCGACGGAATCGCGATCGCGATGCCGAAGGCGGTGTTATAGAGCGCGATCGAGATGCCGTGCGCGAGCTGCTGCGGGTTCGAGCCGGTGGGCGATTGCGAGCCGAAGATCTCGATCATGCCGATCACCGTGCCGAACAGCCCGAGCAGCGGCGCCGCCGTGGCGATGGTGCCGAGCGTGGTGAGAAAGCGCTCGAGCTCGTGCGCCACCGCGCGCCCGGCCTCCTCGATCGCCTCCTTCATGACGTAGGGCGAGCTGCGGTGGTTGCGCAGCCCCGCCGCCAGCACCGCGCCAAGCGGCGAGTCCTGCGCCAGGCGCTGGAGCACTTCTTCGGAGACGCCCTGGCGCCGGTAGACCTCCACCACCTGTTCGAACAGCGTCGGCGGAATGATTTTCTTCGCGCGCAGCGATATCGAGCGCTCGATGATGAGTGCAACGGCGATGATGGATGCAGCGAGGAGAAACCAGATCGGCCAGCCAGCAGCCTGCAGTATTGCGAACAACCGTCTTCCTTATAGTTTTTCGGACTGCGCGCGCGGACTGTACGGCAAAGAAGTGCTGCCCGGCAAATTAACGCGCTGCAGCAAAAACGCGCCGAACGTCGTTGCCGAACTTCAACTCGTAGTTGATTTTGCGATATCCACAAAAAGCTGTGGACAAGTTTGTGGATTATCTATGAATAGCGCTCGTTAGCCCCGGCAGGAGGCGCATCGAGTCGGTCGCGATCAAAAATTGAGCAGCCTTTTGGTATACCAAAACATGCGCTTAGCGAAAAGAATCGGGCTCCGCGACGCGCACGGCAAGAGCGCACCGTGGCGAGGCCGCCTATGTGGATAGTGTAGGCTCGCTTGGCGCAAGCCGCCCGTCATGCAGAACGACTTCCAGCGCGCCATCCTCACCGTCTCTGAATTGCTGCGTAGCGTTCGCGACACCCTCGAGCGACGTTTTCCACTGCTCTGGGTGAAGGGCGAGCTCTCCAACCTGAGCCGCGCCCCTTCCGGGCATTGCTACTTTTCGCTGAAGGATCGCGGCGCCCAGGTCGATTGCGTCATGTATCGCAGCCGCGCGGCCGCCTTCGACCGCGAGCTGCGCGACGGCATGCAGGTCGAGGCGCAGGTGCTGGTCACGCTCTACGAGCCGCGCGGCCGGTTCCAGCTGACGGTGGAAGCGCTGCGTCCCGCGGGGCTCGGGCCGCTCTACGAGCGCTTCCTGCGCCTCAAGGAGGCGCTCGAGCGCGAGGGGCTGTTCGATCCGGGGGCCAAGCGTGCGCTTCCGCCGTATCCGCGCACCATCGGCGTCATCACGTCGCGCGCGGCCGCGGCGCTGCGCGATGTGCTCACCACGCTCGCGCGACGCAATCCGGCGGTGTCCGTCATCCTCTATCCCACCCCCGTCCAGGGCGACGCAGCCGCCAGCCGCATCGCCGCCGCGCTCGCGCAGGCCAACGCGCGCGCCGAGTGCGACGTCCTGCTCCTCGTCCGGGGCGGCGGCTCGCTCGAGGACCTCTGGTCCTTCAACGAAGCGATCGTGGCGCGCGCCATCCGCGCCTCGCGCATCCCGGTGATCGTCGGCGTCGGCCACGAGACCGATTTCACCATCGCCGACTTCGCCGCCGACCGGCGCGCCGCGACGCCCACGGCCGCGGCCGAGCTCGCCACGCCGGCGCGTGCCGAGCTCGCCGCCCGCGTCGCCGACTGCGTGCGCTGCCTTGCGCGCGAGATGCGCCGTCGGCTGCAATACGCCGCGCAGGCGCTGGACGGCTGCGCGAAGCGCCTCGTGCATCCCGCCGAGCGGCTGCGGCGCTCCGAGCAGGCGCTCGCCCAATTGCGCACGCGCCTCGCGTTCGCTCTCGGCCATCGCGTGCATCGCGCGAGCGCCCAGCTCGAGCGGCTGCAGGCCTCGCTCACGAGCCTCGACCCCTACGCGGTGCTCGCGCGCGGCTACAGCATCACGCGCACGAGCGCGGGCGACGTGCTGCGCGACGCGGCGCAGGCGCGCGACGGCGAGGACATCCTCACCACGCTCGCGCGCGGCGCGCTGCAGAGCAAGGTGAAGAAGCGAGAGCTTTTATAATCCGGCGGCAATGGCGCATCGCCTGTCGAAGATCACCACACGCACGGGCGACGCCGGTGACACCGGCCTCGGCGACGGCTCGCGCGTATCGAAGGACCACCCGCGCGTCCGCGCGCTGGGCGATGTCGACGAGCTGAATAGCGCGATCGGCCTGCTGCTCGCCGAGGAGCTGCCCGCGGAAGTCACCGCGCTGCTCGGGCAAGTTCAGCACGACCTTTTCGACCTCGGCGGCGAGCTCAGCATCCCCGGCCATTCGATGCTCGGCGACGACCGGGTTTCCCGGCTGGATGCAGCGATCGAGCAATGGAACGCCGAGCTGCCCCCGCTGAAGGAGTTCATCCTTCCCGGCGGCACGCGCGCAGCCGCGCTCGCGCATCTCGCGCGCACCGTCTGCCGGCGCGCGGAACGCGGCGTCGTCGCGCTCGGCGAGCGCGAGAAAGTGAGCGACGCCGCGCGGCACTATCTCAACCGCCTGTCCGACGTGCTGTTCGTCGCCGGCCGGCGCCTCAACCGCCATGCCGGCCGCGGCGACGTGCAGTGGCGCCACGAGCGCAAGAAGCGCTGATGGCCGACATCAAGATCTACAACGTCGACTCGCTGGGCAAGCCGGTCGGGCCCTATTCGCACGTCGCACGCGTAAGGAGCGCCGAGACGCTGTACATCGCCGGCATGCTCGCGCCGGGAGCGAGCTTCGAGAAGCAGTGCGCCGCCGTCTATGGGCAGATCGAGCAGGCGCTCAAGTCCGCCGGCGCGAGCTGGCGCAACGTGGTGCAGTTCACCACCTACCTCGTGCACTCGCAGGACATTGCGGCGTTCTACCGCTGGCGCGAGCAGCACTACCCGAAGATGTTTCCGGACGGGAAGTATCCGCCGAACACGCTGCTCATCATCGATCGCCTCGTGCAGGAGCAGTTCCTGATCGAGGTGCAGACGGTCGCAGCGATCTAAGTAAGCTCTGTCGTCGCCCCGCGAAAGCGGGGGCCCAGTTCTTTAAAGTCATGGGTTCCCGCTTTCGCGGGAACGACGATTTTCGACTGTCGCGCCCGCGAGCACGAGCGCGGCGGCGCTGAGGAGCGCCTCAGCCTTCTTCGACGAACACCTCTTCGCGCTTCTTCCGGATCGCCGGCAAGGCGACGGCGATCAGCAGGATGATGGAGGCGATCATGAAGCCCGCGCTGATCGGCTTGGTGAAGAATACCGTCGGATCGCCGCGCGAAAGCAGCATCGCGCGCCGCAAGTTCTCCTCCATCAGCGGGCCGAGGATGAAGCCGAGGATCATCGGCGCCGGCTCGCATTCGAGCTTGGCGCAGATGTAGCCCACCACGCCGAAAACGCCCATGATCAGCACGTCGAAGGCGTTGTTCGAGAGGCTGTACACGCCGATCGCCATGAACACCAGGATCGACGGGAACAGGTAGCGGTAGGGCACCGTCAGCAGCTTCACCCACATGCCGATGAGCGGCAGGTTGAGGATGACGAGCATCAGGTTGCCGACCCACATCGAGGCGATCAGCCCCCAGAAAAGCTCCGGCTTCTCGTTCATCACCTGCGGCCCGGGCGCGATGCCCTGGATCATCAGCGCGCCGATCATGAGCGCCATGACGGCGTTCGACGGGATGCCGAGCGTGAGCATGGGGATGAAGGAGGTCTGGGCGCCGGCGTTGTTGGCCGACTCGGGCGCGGCGACTCCTTCGATCGCCCCCTTGCCGAACTTCTCCGGATGCTTGGAGACCTTTTTCTCGAGGCTGTAGGCGCCGAACGAGGCGAGCAGCGCGCCGCCGCCCGGCAGGATGCCGAGCGCCGAGCCGAGCGCAGTGCCGCGCAGCACCGAGGCCCAGGCGTCCTTGAAGTCCTGCTTGGTCGGCCAGAGGTGCCCCACCTTGCTCGTGAAGATCTCGCGGTGCTCCTTCATCTCCAGGTTGGCGACGATCTCCGCCGTGCCGAACATGCCCATGGCGACGATGACGAAGCCGATGCCGTCGGAGAGCTCCGGGATGCCGAAGGTGAAGCGCAAGACACCGGAGTTGACGTCCGTGCCGACCAGGCCGAAGAGCAGGCCCCAGATCACCATGGCGATCGCCTTGATCAGCGAGCCGTGCGCGAGCACCGTGGCGGCGATCAGGCCGAACACCATCAGCGAGAAGTACTCCGACGGGCCGAACTTGAGCGCGACCTCGGCGAGCGGCGGCGCGGCCACGGCGATGATGACGGTGGCGACGCAGCCGGCGAAGAACGAGCCGATGGCGGCGGTGGCGAGCGCCGGGCCGGCGCGTCCCTGGCGTGCCATCTGGTAGCCGTCGAGGCAGGTGACGACCGACGATGCCTCGCCGGGAATGTTCACGAGAATGGCGGTGGTCGAGCCGCCGTACTGCGCACCGTAGTAGATGCCGGCAAGCATGATCAGCGCGCCGACCGGGCTCAGGTTGAACGTGATCGGCAGCAGCATCGCGATGGTCGCCACCGGCCCGATGCCCGGCAGCACGCCGATCAGGGTGCCGAGCAGGCAACCGATCAGCGCAAAGAGCAGATTGATCGGCGTGACGGCGACACCGAAGCCGACGACGAGGTTGTGGAAGATCTCCATCGTTACCTCGTCAGCTGAAGTACTCGGGCCAGATCGGGAACGGCAGCGTCAGCCCCTTAACGAACACGAACACCGAGAACAGGATCAGGATGACGAAGAGGATCGTCACCTCTTTCCAGTTGAACTCGTGTCCGCCAGCGGCGCTGATGGACACGAGCGCCGCCGTGGCAATGACGAGCCCGAGCGGCTTCATCAGGTAGCCGTAGGCGACGGTCGCTGCGGTGACGAGCACGAGCGGCTTCGCATCGGGCCGAAAGAACACAGTGAGGAGCGAAACGATGAGCGTGCCGCCGAGCAGCGCCCAATCGGACGAGAAGCCAGTCTCTTGCGAGAGGACGATGAGGATCGCGTAGATCGCGAGCGCGATCACCAGATCGATGATGTTGAACGGCGTGTGCACCGCCGCGTCGCCGTCGGGTTCCGCCACCACCGACTGGAACAGCACAATCCCGCCGAGCACGACGAGCAGGAAGCCGAGCACCGTCGGAAAGTACGCGGGCCCCATGCGCACGGCGGTGCCCATCTGGTAGAACTCCATCGCCCACAGCGCGAAGAACAGGCCCGAGCCGATGAACATCAGGCCGGACCAAAAGTCTTTCTGGCTCTTAATCTTCATTCGGGGTTCCTCCTCCTCCAGAGGCGCGCGAAGTGTAACATGCGCTCGCCTTCACTCGACCTTTGCGCCTGCCGTCAGCAATACGCCTCGCCGCGCTCATCCTGGCGCTGGTCATCGCGGCATGCGGCGCGCGCACGCGGCTCGATCCCCTGCCGCGCGAAGCGGTGGTCCTCGCCTTCGGCGACAGCCTCACTTACGGCACGGGCGCCGCAGAAGCCGAAAGCTATCCGGCGCAGCTCGAGAGCCTGATCGGGCGCCGCGTGGTGCGCGCGGGTGTGCCGGGCGAAGTCACGGCGCAGGCGCTCGAGCGGCTGCCAGGCGCGCTCGACGAGTATGCGCCGCGGCTCGTCGTCCTTTGCATCGGCGGCAACGACTTCCTGCGGCGCCTCGGCACCGAGCAGGCCGAGCGCAACGTGCGCGCGATGATCGAGCTCGCGCGGCGCCGCGGCATCGATGTGCTCCTCATCGGCACGCCGGAGCCGGGCGTTTTTCCGTCGCCGCCCGCCTTCTACGCGACGTTGGCGAAGGAGTTGCGCGTGCCCTATGAAGGCGATGTGATCACCGAGGTGCTGAAGGACGCGAGGCTCAAGTCAGACCCGATCCACCCGAACGCGGCCGGCTACCGGGTCATCGCCGAGCGCGTCGCCGCCGTGCTAAAGAAAAACGGCGCGATCTGAGCCGCTCGAGGTCCTGCGGCCGGTCGACATCCCACAGCGTGGGCAGCAGGCTGAATCTCAAGCCGGCGCGCCTCGCGTTGGCGAGCGTCTGCGCCAGCACCTCGGGCCCGCCCCAATCGATGGCGGTGAAGATCGCCGGCGTTATGCGCCGCCGCGCGCCAATAAGGGCATAGCCGCCGTCTTCCGCGGGCGCAAGCACCAAGCGAACGCCGCCCTGCAACCAGCGCGCGGCGCGCGCGATGTCGGCCGGCATGAGCGCCGGCGCGTCGGCACCAATCACGATCGCACGACGGTGACCCGCAAGCGCCCGGTACATGCGAGCGCCCAGGTCGGCGCCGCGCTGCAGGCGCACCGGCACGCCGAGCGTGCGGAAAAAGGCGTGACGCCGTGTAACGTGCAGCTCGACCGGCCCGCAGCGCGCC